>CAZHCZ010000043.1:0-15321 GCA_964531635.1 uncultured Hyphomicrobiales bacterium
TAATTGTGCCAACTCGTTCTGAACAGCGGCTAAACCATCGTTACCACCTTGCGGACCAACCAAGCTTAACAGCTTTTTCTTGCTGGTTAAACGTATAATATTATTATCATAATCTCGAGGAATTTCAGGAATTTTGTACAATTCTTGGGGTATTTTATATGCAGGGATATTTTTAGCCTTTAAAAACTCGACCAATTCATGGTGTAAAATAACCGCGCCAACTTTGGGGGTAATTGCAAATACAGGTTTTAGCCCTAATAACTTATCATCAATAGCCAATATTGCGGCATCATCAACCCCATGAAAATTAAGCAATTCATTCTCAACATCGGCAAAATTAAGCGTCATACTGCCAATAGTCAGTTTGCTATCTTTGCCACTATTATTAGTGCAAGCAATAGAGCTGGTATATTTTTTATCGGTTTTAACAATATTGGTGGGTAAAAAGCTTGCACCAATACACCATGTGTTTTTATCGGTTTTTGTTTGGTGTTTTATAAGCTCTATAGTGTCGGTTATTGTACCATTTAAGAGCTTATATTCATAATTTTGCGCTTTAATTCCATTGTCGCCTTTTTGCCGTAAAACAGGTAAAAAGGCAAATTCATCGAATGTGGTAATATCAATAATATTATCGTGAAAGTGGGTGTCATTATTGTTGTAACAATTAATTTTTTGAATAAACACCAATTTAGACAAACCCTGTTTAAACAAAGCATTGATTAAGTTTGATTCGTTAAAGTATATTGGCAGGCACAAAATAGAATCTTTTGTTTCCATGCTTTGGAACTCGGTCGCCATTAGCCCATCAAAACATGTTAATAACGCGTCCGATAATGCCCAACTGACAATATTTACGGCGCAAATAACCATACTTGTTGGCGGGAAGGGAGATATTATTCTTGTATCCGCAACGGGTTTACTTAAGCTGTTATAAATATTTGTTGCAGCAATTAAATGGTTATGCGTGTGGTAATATGGGGTGTTATTGCCCATTTCGTCCTTAGAAAAACAAATAAGACATGTGCTATTGGCATCAATATAGGGGTAATCGTCGGCTTTTAGCAATTGAATATCATGTTGGGGTTTTTCGGAATAGTTAAAAAACTCATCTAAAGACGTTGCGCCATCAACAGAGTTTCCACCTAAAGAATATAATAACTTTATAGATGTAATCTCCAACCCAATTTTATACATTAACTCACTAAAATCATAACCATCGTGGATAATAGGGCAGATATATGCCTGCGGTGATATTCTAATAAGTGCTTGTTGTAAATCGGATTCTCTCCATAGGCTAGGCAAAGGCGCAACGGTAATTCCTTGCTGCCAACAGGCCAAATAAAGCATTTGGGTTTCGACAGAGTTTGGCAGTTGTAAAGCCAATACATCGCCTGTTTTTAACCCTGATATTAAAAATTGGTTCGAAATTTTATCAACAATAGATTGAACTTTTGCGGTGTTAAGCGTTACAAATTGGTCTTCACATATAGAATAGCCCGAAAGTATAGTTTTTTCGCGAGTTTTAGATGCTTTCTGCCTAAAATGGGCATCAACAGACTTATCACCCCACAAATTAAGTGCAGAATAATAATCAACGTCATTAGAGTTTTCGAAAATATTCATACTTTACCCTTGTCTTTTGACTCAATTTAGCTGATTCTTTACCAAATGACCATAATGGCTTAAAAAACTATTTTAATTTGCTCGTATATTGTGTACTTATATAAAAGAATAGTGTTCTAGCTTGCCTTATTATCTACAAGTTCCTCATATTATAATGGGCTGAAGAACAATTAATGTAATTTACAAATTAAGGCGAGATTTAATACATGTCCTCAAAAATTATAAATAGGTTTAAAATAGCATTTCTGTCGATTGCTCTTATAACTGCTGGCGCTGCAAATATTGCATCAGCAGATGTAGTTGAAGAAGAAAAGCCACCTGTAGAAAATTGGCAAAAATCTTGTTTTACCGATGAAAATTCAATTCGTTTTTGCCAAATGAAGTCTATAATCATTGTTACTAACAATCAAACAGGTGCTCAGTTTAGGCTTTCTGAAGTTGCTATTGAACAACGCAGTAATTCAAAGCGTGAAGAAATGTTTGTCCATATTTCTAACGGAATTTCATTGCAATCGGGTCTTAGAATACAAATTGATAAAGGCAAAATTCGCATCGCTCCATATACAGTTTGCAACAACACAACATGTTCGGTGCAACTTAACCTCACTAAAGATTTTATAGATAGGCTAAAAGCTGGCAAAATGCTCAACCTGCATTATTTGCAATATAATGGCGAGCCTGTATCCTTTGGCGTACCTTTAGATGGTTTTGAAAAAGCTTATAACAGCAAGGGTATTGAAGTTTTGCCAACACAACAAAAGGCAGAAGGTGGTTCATCGGAACTATTACCAAAATAAACTCTATAACTAAAATTATATTAAAATGGCTATGATGTTTTCATAGCCATTTTTAATTGTAATCTTGTTTTAAAAGCTCCAGCTCGCCTTGGTTATTAATGCTAAAATAATCTTCTAGCTCTGGGTGGTCGAAGGGCTGTAAATCATCATCATTAAGCAGATTTTGCTCCGATACATAGGCTTTGTAAGTTTCACTCTCACTCAGTGCCAACAGATGGTAAAAAGGTTGTTGTTTTTTTGGTCTAATTTCAGCGGGTATGCTAAGCCACCATTCTTCGTCATTGTTAAACTCGGGGTCGACATCAATTATCACCCCAGAAAAATTAAACAACCGATGGATTACTCTGTCGCCTATACCAAATTTTGCAGTTGTCATTTTCATATTTAAAACTCAGACTTAAAACTATTTTCCTTTAGGTTATCATTTATGTATATATACTTCTAGTTATTTGCATAATAAATGAGTTTTTATGAACATACTTATTGAAATAGTGTCGCCATTTTTTGTATTAATTTTTTTAGGCTTTGCTTTTGGTAAAATATTTAAAGGCAATGATTCTGGCTTATACTGGTTAAACAATTTTATTATCTACCTCGCTGTTCCTGCATTATTATTTTCACTTCTATCTAAAGCGCCTATAAAACAAATAGTTAATGTTGAGTTTGTATTTATAACCACATCAATAACTGTGCTTATATTTATTATAAGCTTTATATATTTACTATATTTACGTAGGTTACCAATGGGTAATTCTTGCCTTTATGCCACCAGCAGCAGCTTTGGTAATGTGGGCTATATGGGCATTCCATTAATGGTGGCATTATTGGGTGAAGAGGCTATTATCCCTGCCACTTTAATATTAATATTCGACAATATAATTCACCTTATTATTGTACCTATTTTTGCAGGTAATAATGAACAAGGTTCAAAATTAAAGCGCGTATTATACGGCTTAAAAGAAGTGATAAAAAACCCATTTTTAATTGCAACATTATTGGGAATATTTGTTTCAGCTTATAATTTTCCAACACCTGACTTAATTGTTAATATAACCAACCAATTGAGTAGTGCCGCCATTCCAACAGCATTATTCTCGTTAGGCTTGTCTTTATCGTTATCACAATTTTCGGGCATAACTTTTAATAAAGCATTTTTAATAACTATGAAATTAATTATCCACCCAATTTTAGTGGCGGCGATAATTATCCCCCTAGGTATATTTCCACCAGTTTGGGAAGCAACGGCAATTATTATGGCAAGCTTGCCAACTGCGTTAACAGTCTACATGTTGGCACGGCAATATAACAACGACGCTAAGACAATTTCATCAATAACCTTATTTGGCACAATTATATCGGTCGGGACAATATCTATAATTATCTATATTATTGACTTAAAAGTGTTTTCAATTGGAAGCTAAGGTCTGAGCCTAAAGCATAGATTGTGGTGTTTTGCCCAATGGATGTAATGCTTTTTGCATAATTTTAGTGCGTATGGTTTTTGATTTTTGCAACAAAAACAAACCCATTCCGCGTGCAAATTGCATGGGTAAAAAATTACTCAACAAGCTTAAGTTTAATATATCAACCGCTTTGCCACGGGTATTAATATCCAACTTACGTTGTTTGGTGTAAAGCTGTAAAAGCGACTCAGAACCAATATCTATATTGTCTTTTAGAGCGTCGCCAATAAGCTCATCAATAAGTGCAGCATCTTGGAAGCCCAGATTCATGCCTTGAGCGCCGATAGGCGGCAATATATGTGCGGCCTCACCAACCAATATAGTGCGGTTTTTGGCGTAAGTGGTACAGTTAATGTTACTAAGGGGAAATGAAGCAATATAACCAATATCACTAACATTGCCAACAATTCCACTGGTAATTTTTTCAATTAATATAGACAGTTCAGTGGGCGCTAGGCTTTTTATGCGCATTGCTTCGGAGTGAGATTCTGACCATACCAAACTGGTTTGATGCCCACCTTGTTTTGGGTCTTGCATCGGAATTAAAGTAAATGGTCCATTTTTCCGATGAAACTCTATAGAAGCATCGCCCAAACTTCGGCTGTGTTTAAACGCGAAGCCCAATGCCGTTTGTGGGTATAGTTTTTCAATGGTTTTAATGTTAGCAAATTCTCGCGCTTTTGAGTTGCGTCCATCTGCACCAATTAATAATTTTGTTGTAATATTTTGTCCATCTTGTAATTTTAAACTCAACTGGTCTGGGTTAAAATCGACAGCCAATATTTGGTTGGAAAACAAACATGTAATATTGCTATGATTGCGTAATTCGTTGCATAAGGTGGCTAAAATCGCACCCATAGGTATGTTTAAAGCAAAATAGTCGATTGATAGTTCTTGCGCCAAAAACTCAACCTCAGGCGCACGAATTAATCTATCGGTTGCATCAATTATTCGCAGTTTTTTTAAGGGGCGCGACTGATTGTAAAATTTATCGAAAAGACCCAAATATTTTAAAACATTTAGCGAAGATTGCATCAACGCAATATTGCGTGTGTTGTCGGCTTTGCTAATAACCTCAAGGGGTTTTGGGTCAATAAGCGCAATTTTTATTCCACGTTTTGCCAATAATAATGCAGTAATCAAGCCAATTGAACCCGCACCTGAAATAGCAATATCATAACTTTTATCCATTATTATTCACCTTTTCTTTGTCTTTTAGCGGCGTGGGCAATGGTGGTGGCTCAAAGCCTTTAAAGTAAGGAGGTACGTCTATAGCAGGGTTTTGGTTGAAAAAGTTAAACGGACGAATGGTCAAGTTTAAATACATAGAGGGCATTATTGGCCAATCTTCGGTTCTAGGAATATGGTCAAAACCAAGAGTAGGCCATAAAATAATATCTTTATTATCAACAGTTTGTCTGTCTTTAATAAATTGCGGGAGGCCTTCACCACCCTTACTTTGGTTGGGGTAATCGCCAGCGGAATAGTTTTCATTTTCCTTATAACGGGTTATCCATAATGGGCTGTTGGAAAATAAAGCCCGCCTTTGAGCGTCATCTTTTAAGTTAAGATTGGTCCCTTGCGGCCCCAAAACCAATTGATAAGATGGGTTATGCTTAAGTTTGGTTTTAACATTTTTATTAATTATACGCCATTTTCTCTGATAGGGCTTAACATCAATTGCGCCTTCGGTAATAATTTCAGTAATTTTTCGTGTCCAAATACTTTTTCGAATGCTGCCTTCGCCTAAATCGGTGGTAATAATATCGTCCGATATTAAGTTATTATCCACTCCATCTATATCCAAATCTAAGCGGAATGAAAAATGATGGCTATGAAAGGGGCCAACAATACCAGGAGCGACCAATGTGCCAAACATAGTTTCTCTTTCGGCCATTGGGTCGTCCATAGATTGTGAACGCACACCTTTAGCCGCTAAAACTCCCGATGCTCCGACCCGCAAAGTAATTTCACCATTTTGCTTGAATATAAAATCAATTATATAATCGTAATTACCAAGTACAGGAATGGTTCTAACCACTAAATTGACCATTGGGCGGGTTTGGTTGGAATATTTACCCGAAACGCCATGTCGCCATAATGGGGCATTGGTGTTTTGCTCAAATATACAAACTGCGCGTTGAGTTTGAAAGGGTTCACCTCGGTCATTCGGCAAATTAATGGTTAAAAAAGTAGCGTTTATTGGGCAGTCAGCTCCGGGAGTTAGTGAGCTGGTTAAAAGCCCCAACCCAAATTCTCCATTGTCTAAAAATGTCCGATAATACCAGTTTTCACTAGGGTCTTGGTAGGGTACAAACATTTCAGCAACCGACATTTGATAGGCTATATCGCGCATTATTCCCCCGTCACTATCATTATCTCGGTCGTTATACTTAACCATCGAAATAATAGCCCCCACTCTTTTATCCATACGCATATGGAATTGCCAATTTTGCCAATCGACCAAAATTCCATCTTTAATCGTATAATTATTACCATCGGGTGAGATAGAAAAAACAGGGTTAAGTTGTGCGCGGTCATTATTACCGCTTTCATAATCAAATACCGGGGCAGGGTTGGGTATAACGCCTGTATCGACAATCTCTATAACCTTTTTGCCCTCAACATCGACAACCGAAAATAAACCTTCTATTGGTCGCCCATAAAGGTTGTTTTTTGAGTTGCTGCGTTGGTAACAAGGCACTTTAAATATGCGTTTATTACCATAATTTTGTTTGGCAAAATAACCTGCTGGGCTTGGCGAGCAGTAAATATCCTTAATGTCGGTAATATTACGTTTTTTTAGTGCTACTAAGAATTCGGGGTTTTGCAAAGTTAAGTTGCGCGCCAAATTCCACTCTAGCGCCATAACGCTCGGTTCGACATTTTTCATGAGTTTTTGATTTAATATTTTTTTGTTTGTTAAATTCAACTCAACTTCATAAGTTTCATTATTTTTATATAAAACAACTTTTGCCATACGAATAATTGGGTCGCCAGATTTCCAACTTTTAAGTATGCTTTTGGGCATTTCAAGCAAACCAATATAAGGGTACTGAGTATCACTATCGGCAAGTTTATTGTCTTTTAGCAAAGTAACGGTTTGGCGTATTTCATTTGATGTCAATGCATCCATTGGGTGGGTGGGTATTGCATAAACATGGTAACTGTGTGTAAGCGTCATTAATAATAGTAAAATAATTTTAGCAGAATATCGCATAACTTTAAAGCACTCACAGGTTAATTATAATAATAAATTTGAAGATAATCTTAAAGTAAATGTTATTCTAGCAAAAGCCTAGTAAAATTAAAACATTGATGTATATCAACGGTTTTATAGATGAAAAATATATGCTATCAAGGGGTTGGGTTAAGTCTTTGAGGCAATATGAGCAAACTAATAAAGCAAATTATTTCTATTACATTTATAATATTGGTAATTTCATCAATAAGTTATATGGTCTCTTATCGTTATTTTTTAAATCAAATTTATACCAGTTCAAACAATCAGCTCGATTTATATTCCCAAACCATATTGTCAAAATTGTTTGAACTGCGCCCACTTAATAAAATTTTGAGCAATAACCCTGCTGTTCTTAAAACTTTAAAATCACCTAATGATAAGAATCAAATATCAGAGATAAATAATATCTTACTCAAAAGCAAACATATATCATCGGCATCAGAAATTTATTTATTAGATGAAACAGGGCTAACCTTAGCATCAAGCAATTGGCAGAATGAAGGTAGTTTTGTTGGTAATAATTACGGTTTTAGGCCGTATTTTACGCAAGCTATTGATGGTTTGTCTGGACAATATTATGCTGTCGGCACTCGCTCTAATATTCGGGGATATTATTTTTCTGAACCCATTTATGACGGACAAAAAATTATTGGGGTTTTGGTGCTAAAAGCAGCAATTGATGAGCTGGAAAACATCATTAAACGCAATAAACAAAAGTTAATGATATTGGATAACTTTGGGATTGTATTTTTATCTAATGACCCAAATTATTTGTACAAAAAAACGCGTTCCCTTTCGGCGCAAGAGTCGAAATATTTAGATGAAACAAGACGCTATAATGACAAACCAATTGGCGAATTGACCATAGAGCCTTTGCCCAATAATAAACTAAATATTGTACAATTGCATAGTGATAATGAAGACAATAATTACCTTAAAATTGATTTAGGAATGCCATTAATTGGCTGGAATTTAGTTAATCTTATAGATGAGAATGAAATTATAAACCCTTCAATATTAACAAGTATTATATTTACGTTAATATTTTCGTCATTATTATTTATATGGATTGCTATTCGCACCAGACAAAAATTACAATCCGAACAAATAGTATTTAAAAACCAACAGGCCAGTGAATTAGAACGGCGTGTCGAAAAGCGTTCGTTAGAATTAAAACAAGTGCAAGATGAAATGGTGCAAACGGCAAAACTTGCGGCATTGGGGCAAATGTCGGCCGCTATATCACACGAATTAAGCCAGCCTCTAACATCAATTAGCAATTATATAGAAAATGCAAAAATTTATTTACAAAATAACAACACCAACAAGGTCGAAAAAAATATTAGCCATATTGCAAAGTTGACCGATAAAATGGCAGCAATTATTCACCATACAAAAATTTTCGCTAGCAAGCGACCGACTGAAATTGAAAAAATATCAATTAATGAAGTAATCGAAGAAGCAATATGGTTTATGCAATCGAAGTTCCAAACCCGTGAGGTGAGACTCGAAATGTCCGTGCCAAAAAAACACGTGTTTATTTTAGCAAATAGCGTTAGAATTGAGCAAGTTTTATTGAATTTAATGTCAAATGCTTTAGAATCTATGCAAAAGTCGGATGTTAAAATACTAAATATTGAAATGTCTAATAATGATGATTTGGTGAAAATTATTATCCGCGATACAGGCGAGGGGATTGACGAAGCTTCGATTGAAAAAATATTCAAGCCTTTTTATACCACAAAAGATGACGAGCATGGCATGGGTATTGGTCTTTCAATAAGCCGCTCTATTATCGAGGAGTATGACGGGATGCTAGAGGCGTTCAACAGACCAACAGGTGGTGCAAGATTTGAAATTGAACTCCCAATTTACAGTAAATGAGAAATAAAAATGGGTAAAATATTATTTATAGATGATGACGAACATATTCGAGAATCCATTGCGCAATCTTTCGATTTAGCGGAATTGGATTATGAATGTTTTAGCAAACCTAATGATATGCTCTCACTAATCAGCAAAGACTTTAACGGCATAATTGTATCCGATATTCGTATGCGCCCGATGAATGGGCTAGAGTTGCTAGACTATGTACAGAAGGTCGATGCTGAAATTCCTGTTATTCTTATTACTGGGCATGGCGATATTCAATTGGCAGTAAGCAGCTTGCAAAAAGGTGCTTATGATTTTATAGAAAAACCCTATAATAATAACAAGCTAATTAACAATTTAAACAAAGCTCTTGAAAAAAGAAATCTGTATTTACAGGTTCAACACCTACAAAGTTCAAAAAACAAAGGGTATATAGAGGCAATCATTGGCACATCTTTGGCGAGTAAAAACCTTAAACAACAAGTGAAAACCATAGCCAATACCAATGTCGATATTCTTATAAATGGTGCAACAGGTGTCGGCAAAGAGTTAATTGCCCGCACTTTGCATAATGAAAGCAATAGAAGCCACGCACCGTTTGTTGCCATAAATTGCGGTGCATTGCCCAATTCTATTATCGAAAGTGAGTTGTTTGGGCATGAAAAAGGGGCATTTACAGGTGCAAGCGCTCAACGGATAGGCAAGTTTGAATTTGCCAAGGGCGGCACGGTTTTCCTCGATGAAATAGAATCAATGCCGCTAGATTTGCAAGTAAAGCTATTGCGTATTTTGCAAGAAAGAAACTTAGAGCGGTTGGGCAGTAACCTTTTGATAGATTTAGATATTCGCATTATAGCCGCCACAAAAAAAGATTTACTTATCGAAAGTCAGAACGGTAACTTTAGGGAAGATTTGTATTATCGGCTTAATGTTGCAATTATTAACATACCAACTCTAACCGAAAGACGTGATGATATTGCGCTTTTGGTGCATTATTTTGCCGAAAAAGCTGCAAAACATCATAATGTAAAACCCGCCAAAATTAGCCCAAGTAAAATGCTAGAATTGGTTAATATGGATTGGCCTGGTAATGTTCGTGAGCTTAAAAATTATTGTGAGCGAATTGTGTTGGGCATTGATAATGACACACTTAATATGATAGCATTAACCAGTAATATATCGCTGAGTGAACGCATTAAAATTTATGAAAAACACGAGATTATATCCTGCCTTACTGACCATAAAGGTCATGTGCAATCATGCTGCGATGCTCTTGGTTTGCCCCGTAAAACTTTTTACGACAAACTAAGTCGCTATGCACTAAACAGAGCAGATTATATAAATTAATGTGCAGTTATTTACATTATATTATCAATTTTATTGCACTGAGCGACCTTTATAAACAGATTTTATGCCAAATTTATCACGGATTGTATCCATAGCATTTTCTATTTTTTGATTGGTGATTTTTTTGGGTTCTAAAAAATCTAAAGGGTCAGCATTTTGTGCATCTGCTAAGTTTGACAAGCTTATTCCAAGCAAACGGTAACTCAAGTTTTCATTCATTTTGTCTAAACTTGTGCAAGCAACATCGAACATAATATTTGCTAATAAAGTTGGTGAAGTTAATGTATGACTGCGAGTAAGCGTTTGAAAATCATTTGTTTTAAGTTTTAAAGTAATGGTGTAACCCGATTTTTTTAAGCGTTTAGCATCTTGATGAACTTGTTCGCATAAATCCCAAATTTTTGCCTTTAATATTTTTATATCAAAAATATCACGGGCGAATGTTGTTTCTCTACCAATAGATTTTCGTCCGCTTTCCCGCGCTTGTGGTTTAACATTTCGGTTGTCTTCACCCACTGCAAAATATTTTAAACGTGTGCCCATCTTACCGTATGTTCTTAGTAAATCTTGCTCCGATATTTGCTGTAAATCGGCAAAAGTTTCGATGCCATTTTGTTGTAATTTTTTTGCAAATACTTTTCCAACACCCCATATTTTTGTAATGGGGAAGGGGGCTAATGTTTGTTTTATATTTTGCTGACCAAGAACCGAAAAGCCTTTTGGTTTTTCTAAATCCGATGCCATTTTCGCCAAAAATTTATTATAACTCAACCCAATAGATATGGTTATGCCAATATCGCTCTCTATATCTTTTGCCAACTGAGCAACCATTTGGCATGGGTGCTTTTTATGTAATTTTTCGGTGCCAGATAAGTCTAAAAAAGCTTCGTCGACCGAAACTTGTTCGACCATTGGAGTTAATTTACTCATTTTTTCGACAATTTGGCGACTGACTTTGGCATATTTTTTCATGCTGCCACGCAAAATAACCGCCTGCGGACAGAGCTTTTTGGCTTTATACATAGGCATTGCCGACTTTACGCCAAAAGTACGGGCAATATAACAAGCGGTCGAAACCACAGAACGTCCACTATCCCCGCCAATAATAAGCGGTTTGTTTAACAATTCAGGGTTATCACGTTTCTCGACCGAGGCAAAAAAACTATCGCAATCCATATGGATAATAGACAGGATACTAAGCTCATTATGCGAAATTAATGAACGAGAATAACAATTAGAACAGACTTTAACGGGCTTATCGGCATCAAAAAAATGGGTACAATTAAGACAAAGCGTTTGCATGACACTCTTTCAACTGCGTTTCTATATAATGCCCAACTTCATTCCAACAGGTTGACTTAAAGTCAATGTTTTCGACGTTAGAAACCATTTTTGCATATCTTTCATCGCCAATAAAATGAATACAATCTACATGCGGCATATCATTAATAATAGCAATATGATGTTCGGGCGAATCGTCAATAAAAAATACTGGTGCTTGATGTTGTGCAGCAATTCGGTTAACCGCAGCCAGTTTATTGCCTTCATTGGTAATGATAGGGTATTCAAACCCATGATTTTTAAAAATCTGTATTCGCGCATTTCGGTAAGAATGTGGTGCATTGGTTAAAATAACAATTTGGCATTGGTTTGCTAGTTTTTCTAAGTTTTTGTAAGCATTTTTCACCAAGGGCAGGTCATCGGCATGGTCTTTAAAAAACAGAGTGATTATTTTTACAAAAACATTTTCTTCAATTAAATCACCCGTTTTGCTGCAAAACATAAATTCCATAATTTCA
This sequence comes from uncultured Hyphomicrobiales bacterium, assembly GCA_964531635.1. Classification (GTDB taxonomy): domain Bacteria; phylum Pseudomonadota; class Alphaproteobacteria; order Rhizobiales; family OSC116; genus OCS116. Next base: position 12,149 of record CAZHCZ010000043.1, read on the forward strand.
AAACCAATCAAGGAGTGTCCTTTAAAATCATAGCCGCGGCTTTTAAAATAATCGAACAAATGAATAAACAGCTCAACAATTACCTCGTCAGCATCGGTAATAATCAACGGTTTATTGGGGTTGATAACCAGTCCATCAATTTGTATTTTAGTTTCGGGTGAGGGCATTTAAAACCTATTGTTCGCTATTTGTTCCAAACATAAAGCATAGTTGTAATTTTGTAAAGCCATATCTATCTATAATGCGATAAATATTGATAAGCTTTATAGGGCGCTCCTGCCTCTATCTGCATTGCATCGCAAAAGCTAAGCAACAGGCTTTCATCGAGGCAAATATAATCTAAAATCGAAATTTTAAAATCGTCACTATTCACGCTGTCTTTAATCTCCTCAGGCGATATACCGCAATAGGCAATAAAATTTGCAAAATACTCTTCATTGACAGATAAATACTCTAAAGCAGACATTGCAATTTCTTCGGCAATTTTAACATTCATATTGGGTTATTTTCGCTTGTGATAAATATTGTATTTTATTTTAATTATTAAGGAATCACAACACTATTTTAAGCATATTTAAGTTAAACTATAATCCGCTACAAACTGCGGAGGATGATTCTTTGAGTAAAACAATTTTAATAGTTGAAGATAACGAATTAAACATGAAGCTTTTTAATGATTTATTGGAATCTAAAAATTATAATGTAATCCAAACTGCCAACGGTTTAAATGCTGTTGCATTGGCGCGCGAACACATGCCAGACCTTATTTTAATGGACATTCAATTGCCCGAAGTTTCAGGCTTAGACGTTACCAAATGGCTAAAAGCAGAAGATGATTTAATGCACATACCTGTTATTGCCGTAACCGCCTTTGCAATGAAGGGTGATGAAGAAAAAATATTACAAGGCGGATGTGAAGCTTATATTTCTAAACCCATTTCTGTGGCAAAATTTTTAGCAACAATTGAAAGTTATGTCGAAGAAGGAAATAATGTATGAGTGCGCGAATACTTGTAGTTGATGATATAATTACAAATGTAAAGCTTTTAGAAGCAAAACTAACTGCAGAGTATTTTGAAGTATTTACCGCCACAAGTGGTCAAGAAGCACTCGATATTGTAGAAAAAACCGAGTTGGATATAATTTTGCTAGATGTTATGATGCCCGAAATGGACGGCTTCGAGGTGTGTAAACGCATTAAAAGCAACCCCGAAACTCAGCATATTCCAGTAATAATGGTTACCGCGTTGGATCAGAAGTCTGACAGGTTGAACGGCTTAGAAGCAGGGGCGGATGATTTTTTAACCAAGCCCGTTAACGACATTGCACTGCTTGCGCGGGTTAAAAGCCTTGTTCGGCTTAAAATGGTGGTCGATGAATTGCGGATGCGCACCAATGTCAGTGAAAAAATGGGCGTACCAATGCTGTCCATTAACCAACCTCCAGCAGATTTATCGGGTAAAATTATGGTCGTTGTTGACGATAAAACCCTTAGCGATAAAATATCTGATTGTTTAACCAAAGACAACGTGAATAAAGTTACCTTTATAAACGACCCAAAAGATAGCCTATATTTGGCATCGACAGAAAAATTTGATTTAATTATTATTTCTTTGGATTTAGATGACGTAGACGGCTTACGTTTATGCTCACAATTTCGTTCATTAGATAAAACACGTAGCATTCCTATTTTGGTAATTGTCGATGATAACGACCCAAAGCGCCTTGTGCGCGCACTTGACCTTGGGGTGAATGACTATATTTCGCAACCTGTTGATGGCAATGAATTATTGGCACGGATTGGCTCATCACTAAAACGCAAATGGTATGGCGACCAACTGCGCCAGAATTTAGAAATGAGTATGGAGCTTGCAATTAAAGATTCGCTGACAGGTATGCATAATAGGCGGTATATAGAGCAAAATCTTAGCACATTATTCAACTCAGCTCGTAAAAAGGATAAAGTTTTTTCCCTACTATTACTGGACATCGATTTCTTTAAAAAGGTCAATGATACGCATGGGCATGATATTGGTGATGAAGTGCTAAAAGAGTTTGCATTTCGTATTTGCAGCAATATTCGTGGTATAGATATGTCTGCCCGTTTGGGTGGCGAGGAATTTGTGGTTCTTCTGCCCGATACCGATAATAATGTTGCTATGTTGGTAGCAGAACGCTTGCGAGAAATTATTGCCGATAAGCCCTTTACAGATTTACCCAATTGCGATGATTTAAACATTTCGATGAGTGTTGGCGTTGCCAGTATAAAACCTAGCGATGAACTTGCTGGAAATATTCTAAAACGCGCAGATTTAGCGCTGTATAAAGCAAAAGACAATGGACGAAATAGAGTCGAATATTGTTAAATTATAAATCAGGAGTATAACAATGGCTATTGAAGTTTGGGTTGAATATACAATTTATGTTTTCCTATTTATGGTTGCGCCTGGCCCAAGCCATTTGTTGATGATTTCGAATAGCATCGGCTCTGGCTTTAACAAATCATATGCTTGTGCGGTTGGTGATTTGTCGGCAAACACAATTCAAATTCTAATTGCAGGTTTGGGTATTGGCATTATTTCACAATATAGCTCGTTTTTGTTTGCCCTAAAGGTTGCAGGTTTAGCATACCTTTTTTATACTGGTGTAATGATGCTTTACCGAGGCATTCAAACAAAACTAGGAATAGAAGCTGCAAAAAGTGTTAAAACGCTGTTTTTTCAAGGATTTATAACCTCTATAATTAACCCCAAAGCTATTATTTTTTTCACGGCTTTATTTCCGCAATTTATAATTTCCGAAAACCCAATAGCAGGTCAGCTATTAATCTTGGGCTTTACTTACATTATTGTCGACGGGTTTTTTCTAACCTTTTATGGCCTATCGGCAAGCGCAATAGCCACTAAATTGGGCAAACATTCAAAAATTGTCAAATATGTTCCCGGTACGATAATGATTGTAACGGTATTGATTCTAGCAATACGTATAACCTTCGAGTAAAATTTTATTTTTTCAATTCTCTAATTACCAAGTCATCATTATAAATCACGCCAGATGTTATTGAAGGTGGGGCATATAAGCCAAAGTGGGCTTGAGTTAACTCGCCATTGCCTGTTCGCAATTGTGCGCTCGAAACCAATTTGCCATCTTGCCATACTTTTGCATAACCGTTT
>CAZHCZ010000044.1:0-15190 GCA_964531635.1 uncultured Hyphomicrobiales bacterium
AGGCTGTAAATGAATTATAGCAACGCAGGATATGAATCATGCGTTGCTATAATGTAGAGTGTTTTTCTATATCCTAGTTCCGAGAAACTACTTTCCAGTTGCCATCTTCTATTACTGAAATAATAACTTCATCAGCACCTTCATGGTCTTCGGCTGAGTATGTGATTTGGTTGTCTAGAATTTCATCTCTGTAATCTAGGCTTTCCATCGAGGCTAAAAAGCTTTCGGTTGTAAGGTCTTTACCAGCACCTTCTAATGCTAACACTAGACTTTCTGCACCAGCACGACCAAGCAATGCGCCTGTTCCTGGTAGTTTTTCGCCCGTAGCTTCGGTGTAAGCTTTAAACCATGCACCAACTTTTGGGTTGGACAAACGTGGTAAAATGTCGCTCCATACTGCAGAGGCATATAAACCTTCGGTTATACCACCGGGTACTTTTGCCATTACTGAATGAAAACCAGCGGCTGATGAAATAAAGCTTACATCAGTCATGCCTAGTTTTTGTGCTGTTGCATAAGCGGTGATTGTTTGACGCACACCCAATGCCATAGCAACGATATTGCAATCAGCAGCTTTTAATTTGCTTAATGCACCAACAAAATCACCATCATCTGGCTTATGTGTGGTTTCGGAAACAAAGTTTATGCTTAGTTCAGCGGCTTGGTCGACAGCGGCTTCCTGTATTTCTTTACCAAAATCAGACGGGATATACATAGCGCAAACATTTTTTCCGCCTTTTTCTTTATTCAGATATGTAATGCCTTGCTTTATTTGGCTATAATAAGACGCACCCGGTGAGAACTTATATTTTATCGGGTCTTGTAAAATTTGACGCGCCATTGTTAGTGGGAACACATTGGGAATGCCTTTAGCATCGGTAAGTTTAAAGCCTGCGACATTCATCGGCGTGCCTACACCTAGAAAAGTTACAAAAACCTTATCGCGGTTAACCAACTTATTAATTGCTTGTACCGACTTTGGCAACGCATAGCCATGATCTTCGACAATAAATTTAATTTGCCGACCATGCACGCCGCCTTTGGCGTTTATATCGTCAAAATATAATTGTGCGGCTTTGGATGCAGGTGCGCCAAAAGCGGCGAAAATACCCGAAAGGTCGGTGCTAGAGCCAACAACCACTTCGGTATCGGTTACACCTTGGGCATAAGCACCCGTAACCACACTGGCACTCAGCAGCAAAGCGGCTGTTAGTTTTTTTATGTTATTCATCTTCTTTTTCTCCCTCTTTTTGTTATTTGTACATTTTATCAATCATCGCGTGATACTTTTTTTCCACAAACGAGCGTTTTAACTTCATTGTTGCGGTTAGTTCGTCATCTTCGGCGGTTAGGATTATGTTGATGAGAGAGAAGTTTTTAACTTGCTCCACTCGGGCAAAATCCTTATTGATTGTATCAATAATTGTGCCGATGAGTTGTTGAACTTGTTTTGCGGCACAAAGTGATGAGAAATCATTAAACGGTATTTTTTCATCTTGTGCAAATTTTTCGACATTTTCTTGGTCAATCATCACCAAACACGTTAAATATTTGCGTTTATCCCCAATAATCACGGCATCTGAGATATAAACTGAGGCTTTTAACCTATTTTCAAATTCAGATGGGGTAATATTTTTACCACCAGCGGTAATGATAATATCTTTTAACCGCCCTGTAATTGTTAAAAACCCGTCTTTATCCAAGTGACCGACATCACCTGTTTTAAGATAACCATCTTCGGTCATAGTTTCGGCTGTTTTTTCGGGGTTTTGCCAATAACCAGGAAAAATATGTGCGCCTTTAAGTTGAATTTCACCATCATCTGCAATGCGGATATTTGTTCCCATAATGGCTTTGCCCACCGAACCATCTCTATTTTCATGAACCATATTAACCGAAGTTAGACCCGACCCCTCGGTCTGTCCATAGCCCTCGACCAAGTTAACGCCAATGGCGCGAAAATATTCTAACACTTCGCTCGAGATAGGAGCAGCGCCTGATATAGCCCGCCTAATATTGCCAAAACCCAACATACGACGCAGGTTGTTAAACACTAAAAAGTTCCAAAATTGATAACATAACTCAGTAAATAGCGGCACATTGTGGTTTTTTATTAAAAACTTAGCACGTTTTCTGCCCGCTTTTATGGCGGTTTTATATGCCCATTTGCCCAAATATGTGCTGTCTTGCGCCATTAATGCAATACGTGAATAAATTTTTTCCCACACACGCGGAACGGCGACAAAAACATGCGGGGCAACCTCTTGCAAATTGTCGAATATAGTTTCGCTACTTTCGACAAAATTAACAATGGTTTGGCTGACTATTGGCGAATAAACCGAAGATGTGCGCTCTAAAATATGGCAAAGCGGCAAAAAGCATAATTGTTCGTCATTTTTAAAATAGGGCAGGGCTTTAAGCGATGAGGCAATAGTGAAAATAACATTTTCGTGGCTAAGCATAGCGCCTTTGGGCTTGCCTGTTGTGCCAGAAGTGTAAATTAATAAGCCTAAGTCGCTGGGTTGTGATTTTGCAATTTCATTGCTAAACACTTGTGGGTTGTTTTTGTGGTAAACTGCGCCAATGTCATAAATCTCATCTAAAAATAATATAGCGTCCCGTTTAAAATCGTGCAGCCCGTCTTTGTCGAGAATAATTATTTTTTCAATGGTTGGCACTTGGTCTTTTATCTCTAGATATTTGTCGAGCATTTCATCATTTTCGACCACTAAGAATTTTGAACCTGAATCATTAATTAAATATGCCAATTGCGACGCAGAATCGGTGGTGTATACACCCGAAACTATACCGCCGACGGACTGTATACCCATATCTAAATACAGCCATTCTTTATTATCTTCCGATAAAATAGAAACCACGTCACCACGCTTTAAACCAAGTTCCATAAAGGCTAAACCAATTTTACGCGCATGGGTAAAATAGTCGTTCCATGAATAGCTGTGCCAAATGCCCAAATGTTTTTCGCGGTGAGCAATTGTGTCACCAAGCTGTGCGCATCGTTTGGCAAATAGCTTAACAATTGTATCGCATTCATCAATAAAATAGGGTGCATTAAACATGTCTTTGTTAATCGACACAGTGTTAATTTTTGTTTGAGCAGGGAGGTTCATCGCCATGTTTTCCTTTGCTTCCAGCGCCGTTTTCCGCGCTCATTATCTTCAATAACACCAAGATAAAAACTTTGTATGTCTGGTGAGTTTTCTAACTTTTCGGCTTTATCGGCCATAACAATGCGCCCTAGCTCCATAACATAGCCATAATCGGCAATATTTAGAGCGGTTTTGGCATTTTGCTCGACCAATAACATAGTAACATTTTGCTCTTTATTAAGCCGTTTTAAAATTGTAAAAATTTCTTCGACCAATAAAGGCGAAAGCCCTAAGCTTGGCTCGTCTAATAGCATAATTTTGGGGTTTGCCATTAAACCACGCGCAATGGCAAGCATTTGTTGTTGCCCGCCCGATAGAGTGCCCGCTTGTTGGTTATGTCGTTGTTTTAAAATTGGAAAATATTCATAAATAAGTTGTTCGTTTTTTGCGGTTTGGGTTTTATCACTTTGGCTATACGCGCCAATGTCGATATTTTGTTTAACGCTTAGAAGCGGAAATATCTCGCGCCCTTCTGGCACATGCACCATGTTTTTTGCGACTATTTTATCGGCATCTACACCGGCAATTTGCTCGCCATTTAGCTCTATTGTTCCCTTTGCTGGCTCCATAACCCCTGAAATTGTTTTGAGCAAGGTGGTTTTGCCTGCGCCATTTGCGCCTAAAATGGTTACAATTTGCCCTTGTCTTACTTCTAAACTTACGCCTCTTATTGCCATTATTGGCCCATAAAAGCTTTCTAAATTTTCTATTTTCAGCACGGGATTGTGGCTCATGTTTCAATCCTTTTTCCTGTGCCTAAATAGGCTTCGATAACTTTGGGGTGTTGTTGCACCTCTGCTGCTGTGCCGATGGTTAATTGTTTGCCATCTGCCAATGCCAATACGCGGTCAGAAACCGAGCTGACTAAATTCATATCATGCTCGACCATTAACACGGTAATATTCATTTGTTTGGCTATATCTTCTATCCAAAAAATCATATCATTGGTTTCTTCTAACGACAGGCCTGATGCGGGTTCGTCGAGCAGTAGAATTTTTGGCTCAATGGCTAAGGCGCGGGCGAGTTCGACAACTTTTCTAACGCCATAAGGCAAGCCACCAATATATTTATCGCGGTAGGCTTGTAGCTCTAAAAAATCTATAACTTCTTCGACCACATGGCGGTGGCGCATTTCTTCATCACGTACACTTGGGGCGAAAAACATTTCGCTTATAAAATTGCTTTTACGGTGGGTTTGCCGCCCGATAAGTAGGTTTTGCAATACTGTCGATTGGTCGAACAATTCAATATTTTGAAATGTTCGGGCTATGCCTAAAGATGGAATTTGGTCGGGTCGGGCGGTTAAAATAGATTTGCCTTGAAACTTAATATCACCTTCGGTTGGGTTGTAAATGCGTGAAATTAAGTTAAATATTGTCGATTTTCCAGCACCGTTTGGACCAACGAGTGAAAAAACTTCGCCTTCGTTGACATGAAAAGACACATTATTAACCGCGGTTAAGCCGCCGAATTTTAATGTTAAATTTTCGAGTGATAAAAACTCCATACAATTATTTCATTCTCTCTGTTTTAAGGTAGGTTTTTTGACGTTTAAACATGTTTTTTCGGTAAAATGGAAACAGCTCAAAATAGGTTCTTACTTTAAACCAAAGCCCATAAAGCCCCCTTGGTTCAAACATAATAAACACCACAAGAATAAACGCAAAAAGGGCAGTTTCTATACCGGGCAAGGGCAATGAGCCTAAGTTAAAGGTTGCCGAAATACTATCGCGGCTGATGGCGATAAATTGGGGTAAGAACCCGATGACTATCGCGCCAAAAAATGCCCCATGAATTGAACCAAGCCCGCCAATAACAACCATTAATAGCAATTGTATAGACAATATTAAGTTAAAAGTTTCGTGATTAAACGCCCCTGCGAACATGCCCAATAATGCGCCTGCTAGCCCGACTACTGCACAAGAAAGACCAAAGGCTGTGGCTTTGGTTTTGGTGATATTAACCCCCATCGCCTGTGCCGAAACCTCAGAATCGCGCATGGCGACAAATGCCCTGCCCAATGGTGCGCGTAAAATATTTCGGTAAGCGGCCAATACTAACAAAACCACCACCAATACTAAAAAGTAAAAAGCTTTTGGGGTGACATAACGGTCAATATCAAAACCAAAAATTGCAATGGGTTCGGCAACCAAACCCGTTACTCCGCCTGTCCATCTTTCGGCGATAACAATAATATCTTCGGTTAACACCGAAATGGCTAGGGTGGCGATTGCCAAATAAATACCGTGTAGGCGCAAAATTGGCAGGGCAATAATCATTCCAACTACGCCTGTAATAATTGCCGATAGAGGCAGAGATATTATAAACGGTACAGAATTTTGCATTAAAATTATGTTGGTATATGCGCCCAATGCCATAAAAGCGGCATGACCAAGGCTTATTTGCCCTGTATGACCCGTTAACAACATAAGCCCCATGCCAGCAATCGCCCAAATTAATATATTGGTGGCTTCACCTAAAAAGAAATCATCAATAAGCCACGGGAGCGCTAACACTATAAGCAATAAAGCAATATAATATAAAGCTTGCGGGCGATGTTTGAACAATCGAATATCGGCATTATAAGAGCGTTTAAATACAAACCTCATAAGTTACACCTTTTTATTTTGCATTTGGGCAAATAGACCTGCGGGTCGTAAAATAAGCACCAATAACATTAAGGCGTAAGGGGCGACTTGCGAATAACCTGCGGGCAAGTAAAAAGCCGCAAAGGGTTCGATTACACCAATAATTAACCCGCCAATTAACGCGCCAGGCAATGAACCAAAACCGCCAATAACTGCCGCTGCAAACGCTTTTATGCCCAACAAGCCTGTCGATGGATCGACCGCACCTTTTGAAGCAAATAACAACCCCGCAAAAGCCGCAACCCCGCCCGATAATGCCCAAATAAGGCTTTGTATTCTTTTAACAGGAATACCGACATAATAAGCGGCGAGTTGGTTTTGAGCCGCGGCTTGCATTGCCAAACCAAGTTTGGTTTTTTTAAAGAATAAATACAAAGCGACGGTGAGCATAAGAGTAACCATAATAACCGCTATTTCCTCATAACCCAGCACCAATGTGTCGATTCTTAGCTCTTTTCCTGCAAATGGGGTTTCTAATAACTTTGGGTCATGCCCCCAAATTGTGCCGACTAAAAAGCGCAGAATAAAACCCAATGCAATGGTTAAAATAACCACGGCAATTTGTGGTTGACCAAACATTTTTCGGATAACCAATATATCGAGTAAATAACCAAACACACCCATTATAATAACCGCAATGGGTACAGCGAGCCAAAAATTAATGCCCAAACTGTCGCTATTGGTCAGCCAAATAATAATAAAAGCGCCAACCATCATAAAATCACCTTGGGCGAAGTTAACCGCTTCGGTGGCTTTATAAATTAACACAAACCCCAACGCAATAAGTCCGTAAACCGCGCCATTGGCTAAACCACTAATTAATAACTGTAAGATATCCAAAAGTTTATCACTCCCAAGAAAAACATTTTTTTAATTAAAACATATCTAAAGTTTATTGCAAGCGATTATACGCAGTTGGCTTGTAAATAAATTAAAAAATAGAGTGGAAAGTTATAATAATAAATATATACTGCTCTGTTAAGTACCGAATGGTTGGTACTTAATATATGTATAGAGAAAAGAGAAAAATACTATGACATTAAACACCACCCCATATTTTCCAAATTTAAAACGTACAAAATATTTTGATAATGCTGAAGATGCAGTCGATTACCTTAATTTGATTTATAATGACAATATTGAAAAGCTTAAGAACGGATTTAACGAGTTTATTCAAAATAAATTTAACGGCTTTGATGAAGCGCCTTGTTACCCGTATATTGGTATAAATATTACTTCTAATGATTTAAACACCGACTCTTCGAAATCTTACGGCACATTGCCATCGGAAGGGCGGTTTGGTACGACCATAACCGCACCCGATATTATGGGGCAATATTATAAAAACCAAATTAATAAACTGCTAGAAAACCACAAACAACCAATTGTTATTGGCGAAAGTGATGAGCCCATTCCAATAACCTTTGTTATTGATAAAGTAGACGGCACATTCGATAGCAACCTATTGTCAGAATTGCGCAAATATTTTCACCTGCCCGATTTGAGCGTTATTTCGGACGACATTTCCAACTCAACCTTTGAAAAAAAAGACAATGATAACATTGGCGCATTGGCTTTATTTACCGCGCCGCGCGTAGATTATTCGCTTAACCGCATTAAGCATTATACAGGGGTCGAAGCTAAGCATTTTCAGCGGTTTGTAATTTTTACCAACTATCAGCGTTATGTCGATGAATTTGTATCTTATGCTGCAGGGCGAATTATTGATGAAGGGCTTGATAGAGAACTTATACTGCCCAATAACATTATTTTAAATAAAGCCAACTTAGGCTCACTTGATGATATTCCGAGCGATAATAAGTTACCGCAAATGCCGTCATACCATTTTACTGATGAGCATAATATGGGTATTACTTTGGTTAATATTGGGGTTGGGCCTTCTAATGCCAAAACCATAACCGACCATGTTGCGGTTATTCGCCCGCATTGTTGGATAATGGTTGGTCATTGCGGTGGTTTGCGCAAAAGCCAAAGGTTGGGCGATTATGTTTTAGCCCATGCCTATGTGCGGATTGATAATGTGCTCGATAAAGACTTACCGCCATGGGTTCCGCTGCCAACTATTGCCGAAGTGCAAGTGGCAATGGCGGAGGCAACGGGCGATATTACAGGGCTTAAAGGCCGCAAAATGAAAGACCGCTTTAGAACAGGCACGGTGGTTACTACCGATGATAGAAACTGGGAATTGCGCTATAAAGAATTATCGACAATTTTTAACCAAAGCCGCGCGATTGCAATAGACATGGAAAGCGCGACTATTGCCGCCAACGGTTTTAGGTTTCGCGTACCTTACGGTACACTACTTTGTGTGAGTGATAAGCCTGTACATGGTGAAATTAAATTACCCGGTATGGCAAATAGTTTTTATACGGAAAGCGTTGCTCAGCATTTAAAAATTGGCATTCGGACATTGGATATATTGCGTCAAGAGGAGAAAAGCGAAAGTCTGCATTCACGCAAATTGCGCAGTTTTAATGAACCTGCATTTCGTTAGCCCAATAATAAAGCGTCATCACTAAGTTCTTCGCCTTGGTCTTTTTTAAACAAATCGAGCAAATCAGGCACTTGCATGTTGGCGCGTTCTTCACCGGTTATGTCAAAGATAATTTTGCCCTGATGGAACATAATTGTTCTGTCCCCTGTATGTAAAGCTTGGCTCATACTGTGGGTGACCATTACAACCGTTAGGTTTAATTCTGTTACTAAATCTTTAGTCAATTGCATTACAAAATCGGCGGTTTTTGGGTCGAGGGCGGCGGTGTGTTCATCGAGCAGTAAAACTTTGGTTTTACCCGTTGTTGCCATGAGCAAACTTACCGCTTGGCGTTGACCACCTGACAGCAAACCAACTTGGTCATTAAGGCGGTTTTCTAACCCCAAGCCTAAAATACTAAGATGTTCTGCGGCTTTATCTTTTATCGAATTGTTAACCGCCAAACCAAAACCTCTGGGCTGAGTACGACCACAGGCGATTGCATAATTTTCTAAAATTGATAAGTTTTCACAAGTGCCCATTTTAGGGTCTTGAAACACGCGTGAGATTATTTTAGCCCGTTTGTGGACAGCCCATTTGGTTATGTCTTTATCATCGACCATTATGCTGCCTTGGGCAACAGGCACAATGCCTGCTATTGAATTTAATGCGGTCGACTTGCCAGCACCATTTGAGCCAATGACGGTTATAAACTGCCCTTTTGGAACAGACAAGCTTACGCCTTTTAAGGCTTTGGTTGCAAGGGCGGTGCCTGCGTTGAATGTGACATGGATATTGTTAAGCTTAATCATTGGGTTTACCGCTCTTAGCAAACCAGTTTTTGCTATAAAATTGTAGAATTAAAACCCCGACCACCAAAAGCGCTGTTACCAGTTGTAAGTCAGATGCGGTTAAGCCTGTGCTGTCGCTATTTAATGCCACGGCAATGGCTAAGCGGTAAATAACCGTGCCTGCGATAACGGCAAATGTGGCTTGCCAAATAAGCCGCGAGGGCAATAAAGACATGCCTATAATAACTGAAGCCAAGCCAATAATAATCATACCTATGCCAGATTGTGCGTCGGCGGCACCAAGGGCTTGGGCAAATAATGCGCCTGAAACCCCCGCCAAACCATTGGCAATGCCAAGCCCGTAAAGCTTCATTCTGTCGACATTAATGCCATTGGCACGAGCCATTTCAGGGTTTGCCCCTGCTGCGCGCATTGCAAGCCCTGTGCCTGTTGCTAAAAACAAGTCGAGTAAAAATTTTATAAAAATAAGCAATACGCCTAAAAATATAGTTTTTGCAACAAAAGGTTCGACGATTTTTATATTATCAAAATAAGAAAAGACGGTGATAACATTTAATAACGGCTCATTCGGTCCGCTCATTACTCTTATGTTTATTGAATAAAGTGCGGTGGCAACTAAAATACCTGACAGGATGTGTAAAATATTAAACCTGACATTTAACCATGCGGTTACATAGCCTGCGCCAAAGCCCGCAACCCCTGCCAAGACTGTTGCAACCCACGGGTTAGAAAACATGCCGCCAGAGGTGATAAGCACAGCTGCAACCGATGCACCAAACGGAAAACTTCCTTCTACTGTTAGATCGGGGAAATCTAATATTTTAAAGCTTATATATGCACCTAAAGCCAATATAGCAAAAATAAATGCGAGCTCTAATGTCCCCATAAATTCATAATATGACATTAATATTCCATAAAATGAGAAGCTCAGTTTTGAACTTCTCATTGATAATATTGTTTATTTAAAGACTTGTGTTGCAGTGGCAATAACATCGGCAGGAATGGTTACACCCATTTTTTCGGCCGATTCTAAATTCAACACAATCTTAAATTCTGTTACATTTTTATAAGCGATAAGAGCGTCGATATCACCGACTTTTTTACCGTCAAGAATGTCGGCAACCATTTTGCCAGCAACCACGCCATGTGCAAAATAATCAAGCCCAACAGAAGCTATAACACCCGCTTCAACATGACCAGTTTCGCCTGCAAAAATAGGGGTGTTTGTATCTTGACCTATTTTAATTATGCCCGAAATACCCGAAATTACGGTGGTGTCATTAGGAACGTAAATAGCCTGTACCTTGCCCACCAATTTTTTAGTGGCAATTAGAACCTCGTTGACTGTTGGCGCAGGGCTTTCAACAACCTCAATGCCCAATTTTGCACCTTCTTCTTTTAACCAACCCAATGTTGCCAATGCGTTGTCTAACCCTGGGTTATAAACAAAACCAATTTTCTTTAAACCGGGTACAATCTTTTTAAACAAAACCAATTGCGTGGCTATGGGTGCAGCATCAGAAACACCAGTAATATTGCCACCTGGTTTTTTATATTGTGTAATAAGGCTGGCTTTTACAGGGTCGGTAATGGCGGCAAATACTATTGGAATGTCTTTAGTATTGGCAGCAGCGGCTTGAGCTGTTGGAGTGGTAATAGCCACTAAAACATCTGGCTTTTGACCGATGAATTTTTTAATAATTTGGGCATTGGTGTCCATTTTTGCATTGGCATGCTGGTAATTTATATTAAGGTTTTTACCAACTTCCCAACCGCGTTGCTTTAGTCCCTCAATAATACCATCTTTGGTTTCGACCAATGGCGGCACTTCAAGTAAATTGGCAATGGCGACCGTTTTATGGTCGTCAGCAAAGGCTGAACCGAGTGTTAAAGTTGCGGCAATAACGCCCGTTAAACTTTTAATCAATAGTTTGTTTTTCATTTGTTGTTCCTTAATGTAATACTAAATACTATATTTTATTGTGTGTGCATTTTTGACTTGATATAACAAATTGTCAAGTGAGTTTATTAGTTTTTGCCAAACCGTCTTTGTCTGTGGCTATATTCATCGAGTGCTTCTTGCATGATTTGATGGTTAAATTCTGGCCAAAAAATATCTAGAAATATAAATTCACTATAGGCGGTTTGCCAGGTTAAAAAATTGCTTACTCGTATTTCGCCTGAGGTTCTAATGACTAAGTCGGGGTCGGGAATATCATGGGTTAGCAATTCATCATCCATGAGTTTTTCGGTTATGTCTTGCTCGGTTATTTCACCTGCGGCTAATTTTGCGGCAATTTTTTTGGTGGCGTATAATATATCTTGCTTGCCGCCATAGTTAAAAGCAATGTTTAATTGTAAGCCTGTGTTGTTTTTGGTTAATTCTTCAGCATCGGCAAAAAGCTTTGCCACTTCGGGTGCGGCATGTTGGCGAAAACCAATAAGTCGTAAACGACAATTTTTTTTGTTCAACTCGGCAATTTCTTTGTTTAGCGCATAGATTAATAATTTCATCAACGCGCCAACTTCGTCTTGTTCTCTATCCCAATTCTCAGTGCTGAAACTATAAAGGGTTAGGTATTTAATGCCCAAGTCATCGGCAGCATTTATTGCGGCTTTAACCGCATCAACGCCTTTTTTATGCCCAGCAATAGCAGGTAAAAACCGCTTTTTTGCCCAACGGCGGTTGCCATCCATAATAATGGCTACATGTTCGGGTGTGGTATTTTTCATAGAGGCCAAAAAAACATTATTGCAGGAATGGATACTATAATAACTAAAATTTCTAATGGCAATCCCATGCGCCAATAATCGCTAAACTTATACCCACCTGGTCCCATAATAAGTGTGTTGTTTTTATGCCCAATGGGGGTTAAAAATGCGCAAGATGCCGCCACAGCAACCACCATTAAAAATGGGTCGGGGTTCGCATCTAAAGAGTTGGCGATATTAACTGCAATTGGCGCGGCTATAACAGCGGTTGCAGTGTTGTTTAACACGTCGGACAATGTCATAGTTACGACCATAAGCAAGGTTAGCAATACCCAAGCGGGTGCGCCATCGGCCAAGCTAACAATGGCATTGGCTAAAGTTTGTGTTCCGCCCGAAGCTTCTAATGCCGCCCCTATGGGTATTAACGAGCCTAATAATATAATCACCGGCCACTCAATAGAGCTATAAACCTGTCTAGCAGGCACAATTTTTAGCAAAATATAAAAAATTACAACAGCGGCGAGGGCAACCGTTAAGTATAAATAACCAAGGCTTGCGAGCAATATTCCGCCAGCGAAAATTCCTGCCGCCCACAGAGCTTTGTCACGCTGAACAACGCTTAAGCCGCGCTTGGCAAGGGGTAAACATTCTAACCAATTCACGGTGTCTTCTATCGAATATGATGGGCCTAAAAGCAACAATATATCACCCGCTTTAAGCGTTAATTTACGCACACGTTTCGATATTTTTTTGCCCTGCCGTGATACGCCTAGCAAAGTTACCCCTTTACGGTGCAGCAGCCGAAGCTCATAAGCAGTGTGCCCTGTAATGCGGGAGTTTTCTGTAACCACCACCTCAACAATAGATAAATCAACCCCTTTAAGACCACTGCCATGTTGCTCAGAACCAATATATTCTAGGTTTAAATAACCCAAAAACTTATCAATTGAACTGGCAGCGGCTTGGATAATAAGAATATCGCCCTCTTGAACAACCTCACGTCGCGCCCGACCTGCTTTGCGGTTGCCGTTTCGGACAAGCCCAATAATAACCACATCATTTTCTTCACATTCTTCATCGAGCTGGCTTATTCTTCTACCAATGGCTTTGCTGTCTTCTGCCACGCGCAATTCTGCGGTAAAGTTTGTGCCTGCCATTAACTCGGCTGTAGAATTGTGTTTGGCGGTGGATTTTGGTATTAAACGCCAACCAATAAGCGTGATAAACAACACTCCAGTAATAGCCACCACCAGACCGACAGGCGCAAAATCAAACATTGAAAAAGCCTCGCCTTGCGATTTTTCTCTGAATGATGCAATGATAATATTGGGCGGTGTGCCAATTAAAGTAATCATTCCACCCAAAATAGAAGCAAATGACAATGGCATTAATGTTAAAGCAGGGCTTCTTTTGGCTTTTTTTGCGGCATCAATATCGACAGGCATTAGCAAAGCCAACGCACCCACATTATTCATTATCGCACTGAGTGAAGCCACCAAACCTGCCATCACCCCAATATGCGCTGACAATGACCTGCCAGACTTAATTAAAACTTGTGCCACCAACTCAATCGCTCCGCTGGATTGTAAACCGCGCGATACAATTAAGACCAAGGCTATAATAACCGTGGCTGGGTGACCAAAGCCCGAAAAAGCTTGGTCGGCAGGCACTATGCCCAAAACTAAGGCGATGATTAACGCCCCAAACGCTACCAAATCATAGCGCAACTTACCCCAAATAAGCATTGCAAAAACAAAGCCAAGCAGCCCAAAAACCATTGATTGATCTAAATCCATTACATACTCACTTTATTATTTATAGGTTCGGCTTTGCTTCTCTTTTGACCTGCGGGCAGATGCTCTGCACCCTTGCTCACGCTTCGCGGTCGGGCGCTTGGCTTCGCCTCCTTAGTTTATATTAAGCCCCTGCGGGCGTGAACATTCGTTCACTTGCTTCGCTACGCGGTCGGGCGCTTGCCCTCCTTCGTAAAAAATGTATTTTTTACTCATCTCTTTTTCCTCGACAGGGTGTAAGGGCGGGTTTTGTAAGTTAATAAGCAGTGTTTTTCTTTGATAATAACCATATTTTTTTATTTATCGTTTATTAAAATTAAGCTTTCTTAACAAATGGTTAATGTTTATAGTTAATGTTATATTAATTTAATTTTCACTTAAAAAACAAATAGCTAGAAAAAACAAATATTAACCTTTTTCTAATTATAGCTTAATTTATAACAATTGCTATAGGTCAATAGCAGATAATTTTGCAAATTGTTAATTTTTATGCTATAGATAAGCGACATGCTACAATGAAAAGCGCATTTATACTTTAAATTTTTATAGTATAAATTATTTTAATCTGGGAAAATTCTTATTTGACATTTAATTTTTAATTACTGATAGATTTGGTTTTGCCTTTATCTTACGGGACTTTCTGTCCTCATAAATAAATAAGACAAATTAAATTTACTCAGCGTCATTTATTGTATTTTTGGGTTGGGTTAACACTTGAGGTTTTTTAACCTCAAACGAAAGGTAAATGAGTATGACCGCTAAAGCGACAAATAAACTAAGCTTTAAGATTGATCAAAAAATAGTATATCCTACACATGGTGTGGGTGTGGTTACTGCCGTAGAGGTCGAAGAAATAGCAGGTCTAGAATTAAAATTATATGTCATAAAATTCGAAAAAGAAAAAATGACTTTGCGCGTGCCTATCGCCAAAGCCAAAACAGTCGGAATGCGCGAGCTTTCGAACGAAGGAACTCTTGCCAGAGCCCTTAAAATTTTAAAAGGCCGCCCAAGAGTTAAGCGTACAATGTGGTCACGTCGCGCTCAGGAATATGAAGCCAAAATCAATTCAGGTGATATTTTATTGGTTGCTGAAGTTGTCCGCGATTTATATCGTAATGAAACACAGCCCGAACAAAGTTATTCTGAACGTCAATTGTATGAATCAGCACTTGTTCGGCTTTCGCGTGAGGTTGGCGCAGTTGAAGAAACTGACGATGTAGCTGGTGTTGCCACTATTTTAGAAAATCTAAACCTAGGTGCAAAATCGCGTCAGAAAAAAGAAGAACAAAATAATGCCGATAGCGCCGACAGTGCAGTTGCATAAAGCGTGATTGATTTTATAGCTATTAATTAGGGCAGAGCTTAACAACAGGCTCTGCCTTTTTTAATATCTTGTGCGGCATTTGATGAATGCAAAAGCACAGAAAATTCGCAATGGGTATCAGCCACATAAATTGCCTGCTGTAGCGTATGAAGCCAAGCTGCCGCCAGCCAAAAAACTTCAGGGCAGTAGGAAATGTTTGACCTTGGTGATATTTGCTTTTATATAAGGCAACTATAA
>CAZHCZ010000045.1:0-14937 GCA_964531635.1 uncultured Hyphomicrobiales bacterium
TGAAATGTTGTTCTGTAACCTCGGTGGCTTTTAGGCGGGTATTGGCACCACGATGGACGAATATAGTCGGGTTTTTAACATGTGACGACACCATAACCGCACGTCCCGTGGAGGCGGTTTTAGAACGAATAACAAAATTATCGGCTATATTTTCGGCTTTTAAAGTTTCGACAACTTTATCGCCTGCATGGTCATTGCCAATTTTAACAATTACGCTGGTTTCAAAGCCTAAACGCGCCATTGATACAGCGGCATTGGTTGCTCCACCGCCAACAAAAGCACTGATTGATTCGGCATCAATTTTACGACCTTCTTCGAATAATAAGTATGACGATGTTGCATTATGCATGGTCATGCGTTCTATTTGCTCGTCTTCAATAATGGCAATAAAGTCGTTGGTTGCACCGCCGATTGTTAGGGCTTTCATAAGAACATTCCTTTTTAAAGTGACTATAGAGCATATTTTGATGCGTTGCATTTATAAAATAGTAGAAAAATAGTTTAAGAAGGTTTAGGGTTATATTAAACATTAACAAGAGGGTTTTTATGAAAAATGTAATGGTATTGGTAAGACACGGGCAGAGTGAATGGAATTTAAAAAATTTATTCACTGGTTGGAAAGATGTTGATTTAACCGAACTGGGAATTCAAGAAGCTAAGGATGCTGGAAAACGGTTAAAACTTGAAAATATTAAGTTTGATGTGGCGTTTACTTCTAAGCTTATGAGGGCACAAAAAACGTTAACCTTGATTTTAAAAGAGTTGGGGCAGGAAACGCTTGAGGTTATTGAAGATGAGCGCTTAAATGAACGCAATTATGGTGATTTAACTGGGCTTAATAAAGATGATGCGCGTAAAAAATGGGGTGACGAACAAGTGCATATTTGGCGTCGGTCTTTTGATACGCCTCCTCCCGGTGGTGAAAGTTTAAAAGGCACTGCGGATAGAGTTTTGCCATATTTTAATTCGGATGTTTTGCCGCGTTATAAAAAGGGCGAAAATGTTATTGTGGCAGCCCATGGAAACTCCCTGCGTGCATTGATAATGCAGCTTGAGGAAATTTCAAAAGAAGATATCACTAGCCTTAACTTAGGCACAGGCATTCCTTTGGTTTATATTTTAAATGACAAAGGCACTGTTGAGAGTGTTAAAAAGCTCGACAAATAATTTGTTTCGTATTCATAACAACCCGCTATAAACCTACGGCGATTCGAATGTGAAACAAAAAAACATGAGTCAAATCAATGGTATGACTCTTAAACACTGTAAATGGTCATACCATATGATTAAGAAAAATATTATAGAGATGTTTAGGCGGTTTGAAGAGCGTAACCCTGAGCCTGAAGGCGAACTTGATTATAGCAATGTTTATACTTTATTGGTGGCGGTAGTGCTTTCGGCGCAAGCTACTGATGTTGGGGTGAATAAAGCCACTAAAAAACTGTTTGAAGTTGCTGATACGCCTGAAAAAATGGTATTGCTTGGGCTTGAGAGTATTACTGAACATATTCGGACTATTGGGCTTTATAGGAATAAAGCCAAAAATGTTTTGGCTTTGTCTGAACGGTTGATTGCTGAATTTAATAGTGTTGTGCCTGACAATCGGGTGGATTTGGAAAGCCTTGCTGGGGTTGGGCGTAAAACTGCCAATGTTGTTTTAAACTTATATTTTGGGCAACCGACCATTGCGGTTGATACGCATATTTTTAGGCTGTCTAATCGGTTGAAATTAGCGGTGGCTAAAAATGTTGTTGAAACCGAAACTAAACTTGAAAAAGCTATTCCTGAACAGTATAAACGCCACAGCCACCATTGGTTGATTCTGCATGGTCGTTATGTATGTAAGGCAAGGCGACCGTTATGTGAACAGTGTATTGTTGTTGATTTGTGTAGCTCTAAAGACAAAGTGGTTTGACAAATCGTTAATTGGCGTTATGTTAAGAGAGTCTTCTAATAAGACAGCTGGGAAGTTGGCATTCCAACACTGCACCCGCAACGGTAATTTGTTCACTTTGTGAGCAATAAGTCCGATACCAGTTTAAATGCTTTTAATTTCGGAGTGAAAAATGCTAGCAAAAAAACTTAAAACGGCGTTGCCATTGGCGTTAACAAAAAATGGCGAAATTTTAGCTGCTGCTATAGTCGGCAGTATGATATTTTTATTTGTTGGCTTTGCGCCAATGCATGTTGTGCATAATGCTGCACATGATATACGCCATGCCGCCGCATTTCCTTGCCACTAGTTAAGTTAAACCACTAGCCCAAAGTTTATTATGTTTAAGAAAATTGTTATCAATGCCATGATTATTGGCTTTATTGTGGGCACTGTGTTTGGTGTGCTGCAAATTTTTACCACCAGCCCTATTATTATTGCGGCTGAGGTTTATGAGGTGGGGGCCTCTGCCCAAGCTGGACACGATATTGAACGTAGTGTTTATACGGTTTTAACTTCGGTTTTAACCGCAATCGGTTTGGCTATGTTGGTTTTATCGGCTATGGCGGCTGCTCAAAAGGCGGGTGTTTTAAATGGTGTTTTGTTCGGTTTGGCGGGTTATATTGCGTTTTATTTAGCACCGACATTGAGTGGGTTACTACCTGAAATCCCCGGTACTATTGCCACGCAACTTGAGGGGCGACAGGCTTCGTGGTTATTTGCGGTTATTATGACCGCACTGGGGCTTGCGTGCTTGGCATTTATTGGTAATTATTATCGGTTGTTTGGGTTTGTTTTAATTGCTCTGCCGCATATTATTGGTGCATCTGTGCTTGAAAAACATGCGTTTTTTAACACCGACCCTGATGCCGTTCTGGCTTTAACGCAATTGACCAATGAATTTATTGTTATGACGACTATTGTTTTATTGGTATTTTGGCTGTTGCTTGGTGCGGTGTCTGGTTATTTTGCAAATCGATTTGCATCTGAAGATTTATGATAAATATGTACCAATAGACTTGTGGCGAATATCGGCACAAGTAAATTTACAAACGGGATTGTTGCTAAAACTGCAATTAAAACCCCTGCGCCGTAAATGGTGGTTCGGTTTTGGCGGCGAAGCGTTTTAACCTCTGCAACTGTATGATGGCGCAAGGCGGCAAGCTCGAAATATTCACGCCCTAGCAAATACCCATTAACCGCATAAATTAGAATAATACCTAGACCGCCAATAAAAATAAATGGCAATAGCAAAATATTGGTAACAATAACAATCAGCATAAATTTAGTGGCAATCCATAGCGATTGGCTTAAAGGCATAGCCAGCCCTTTTGGTTTGTAATCATAATGCTGTTGCTCGACCACTGTGGCTATATCATCTAAAAACAAACCCGCAAATAGGGCGGTAATGGGGACGATAAGATAGCCCATAAGCAAAAAGGTTGTAATGCCCGCTATTATGCCAAAAACAGTGCTTGAGCCGTCGAAAGGCGTCCATGGAATAATGGAAGCTAGGCTAGGAATAGTAAACAGGGCGGCTATTAATAGTATAATTGTAAGCCCAAGCGACTTTATTAATACCATTCGGAATGGTTTTGACAATAAATCGGAAATGGTGGTGGAAATTGCTTCTATCATCTGGTATCGCTTACTCTAGAGTTAATATATTTATTATATATGTTGTTTATTGATAAATTCAAGGTGAAAAATTATGAGTGAAAAATACAGTCTGCTTACTATCGGCAATGCGATTATTGACGTTTTGGTTAAAGTTGATGAGGCGTTTATTAGCGATAATGGACTTGAAAAATCGGCTATGAAATTAATTGATGAAGCCGAAACAGCTGCTCTTTATGCTAAGGTTGGTGAAGCGACTGAACGCTCTGGTGGGTCGGCTGCTAATACCGCTGTTGGGTATGGTATGTTTGGTGGTAATGCCTGTTATATCGGTACAATTGCTGATGACCAGTTCGGGGTTATATTTAGCCATGATATGAAAGCCGCAAATGTCGCATATGACCCTATTTATGTTGAGGGCAAACCTACATCGCAATCGCTTATTTTGGTCACACCTGATGGTGAGCGGACGATGAACACTTATTTAGGCGCATCGCTCGACTTAGGAGCGGAGCATATTGATAAAGCGCTTATATTAAACTCTAAAACTATTTATTTTGAGGGTTATCTTTGGTATCAACCGCCTGCCCGCGCGGCTTTTTCGCATATTGTTGAACTTATAAAGGGAAGCGATGTTAAAATTTCGGTTTCTTTGGCCGACCAATTTTGTGTTGATGGGTTTCGTGATGATTTTACCCAACTTATCAATGACGGTACAATTGATATTATATTTGCTAATGAAGATGAAATTAAAGCTTTATATCAATGTGATGATTTTGACGCGGCATTGGCTGAAAATGCCAAGACAGGAGTTTTGAGCTTTATTACCCGTGGCGGCAAAGGTGCTGTGGTGCAGCAGGGCGACGTTTTAGAACGGGTTGGTGTTGATGCAGTAAGCAATATTGTAGACTTAACTGGCGCGGGCGATGTTTTTGCATCGGGGGCTTTGTTTGGGCTTGAGCAAGGCTTAAGTTTGAGCGATTGCGCACGGCTAGGCTGTGTAGCAGCACGGGAGGTTATTCAGCATATGGGACCACACCCGAAGGTGGATATTATTAAAGTCGCTAAAAATGCAGGCTTGTTATAACCAGAGGTTATTCCACATTGGTTAATCGGCTAGGGTTTAGTTCGTCTGCGCCTTCAAGTAAGGGGTAGGCGGATGATGATAAAAACGAGTTAATGCGCTTTAGGTCGCGCAAAATATCGAGATGAAACGCGCTGGTTTCGAGCGATTGAACGTCGCCCTCGCGAAGCCTTGCTAAATGCGTTAGGCGGTTATCATATTCAGTTTGCCTAAACAGTTCTTTGCGGCGCACTAACTCTCTGGCACTTTCTAAATCTTGGTCCATAAATACTTTTACAGCCAGTTGTAATGTTATTTGTATATATTCATACATATTTACAATTTCTTGCATACCAGCGGCTGAAAAGTGCTTATTTTGTTGTATTTTTTTCTTTATAGTCTCCAGCATGTTTTTACTTAATTCATTGCCAATATGGTCTAAGTCGGTGGTGAAACTAATAACCTCTACGGCTCTGTTGCTTTGCTTGGTGTCTAATTGTTTTTGGGTTAATTTTACTAAGTAAGTTTTTATGGCGGAGGATAATATAATAATATCTTTTTCAATATCCTTAGCTTGACGGCGTTTTATATCGCTACGTTCTTTAAGGGCTTGAAAAGATAAATCTAACATTTTTTCGACCTTATCTATAAGATGTAATGTTTCTCTCGCAGATAAGTTCAACGCAATTTCAGGCATTTCTAGTGCTGAATTTTTTAGATAGGTTGGCTTTAAATTGGTGCTAACACTAACCTTGTTTCTAACAATTAATTCAAGTATTTTTGCTACGGGGTTAATTAAACCGATGAAAATAACAAATAATGTAAGGTTGAATAAAATATGGATAAAGATGGTATATTCGATATATTTTTCGAGGCTAAAATAATCAATAAAAAGGTTAAGTTGGGGTATTATTATATCTTGCCCCATTAGGAATATAATTGCGGCAATCACTCTAAATAGAAAATTACCCAATACGATGCGTTTTGAGGTTGCTGTTTCTTTTAAATTCATAATTAGTGCGGGCAGTGCGCCACCAATATTCACCCCTAAAACCAACGGAAATATTAGCGCATCATCGACTATATCGGCGGCGGATAAACCCGCAATTAACAATATAACCGCTAAGCTGGAATGGGTAAAATAGGTAATGATTATTGCGACAAATACTGCCAATATTGGCTCGGATTTTAAGGTGCCTAAAACCGTTAATAATAAATCGCTCGATTGTAATTGCCCTGCAATTATCGACAATTGGGTAAGCGATAATAATATAAACCCAAGCCCAAGAAAAATACGCCCAATTTGTTTGCCATTGCTATTTTTTTTGTCATACGTACTGTGTAATACATAGCCAACTAGTATTAATAACGGCCATAAAGCTTTGATGTTAAGCGATAATAATTGAGTGATGATTGCCGCGCCAAAATCAGCGCCTAACATAATTGCCAACCCAGTATTTAGTGGCAGCAATTGGGCCGAGGCAAATGATGTGGTTAACATTGCAACAGCGGTCGAGCTTTGTAATATAAGGGCGGCAAAAAACCCTGTAAATGCCGCGACAAATCGATTGGAAAGGTTTTTAGTAAGCCCTTCGCGTAATTCTGCACCATAGGCGCGCATAAAGCCTGTTCGAACCATTCTAGCACCCCATAATAAAAGTGCTGCACTGCCTGGTAAGTATATTAAAATTTCAATCGCCGTTAGTTCCATATATCTTTTAAAATCTTTCTTCTGAAAATTATTTATATTGAGGCTAGTATGTTAAATATCATACATTATTTTAAGCCAAAACCCTATAAAATTAAATTCTTCCAGTCTTTTGTTTTAATTCTGAGGTGATAGAAGGGGTGTATAGTGGAGCCAAGCTCTTATATCTTCCTAAGTAAGATTTTTTCTATTAGGTGATTTTGACCTTTTTTTAGAATTAGGTCGGCGCGGGGGCGGGTTGGGAAAATGTTTTCGCGGAGGTTTTTACGGTTGATGTTTTTCCAAATGTCTGCGCTTGTTTTTATGGCTTGGGCATCGGTTAAATTGGCATATTGATGGAAATATGAATTGGGGTTGGCGAAGGCGGTTTGGCGGAAGCTTAAAAACCTATCGACATACCAACTGCCTATTAACTCTTCTTCGGCATCTATGTAAATTGAAAAATCGAAATAGTCTGACACATAGGGAATTGCTTGCCCATCTTTGGGTAAAACGCCCGATTGTAGAACATTTAGACCTTCGACTATTAGGATATCGGGTTGGTTTATTGTAACAAATTCATTGGGGATGATGTCATAGCTTAAATGCGAATAAATGGGGGCTTTTACGTTGGTATTTCCTGCTTTTATATTGGCTAAAAATTCTAATAAAGCGGGGCGGTTATAGCTTTTGGGAAAACCTTTTTTATCCATTAAATTATTGGCATTTAACCATGCGTTTGGGTGTAAAAAACCATCGGTGTTGAGCAGTTCAACTTTTATATTTTTATTCCAGTTTTTTAACAATTCGTGCAATATACGGGCGGTGGTGCTTTTGCCAACTGCTACACTGCCTGCAATGCCAATAATGAAAGGAACGCGTTTTTTACCGTTATTTAAAAATTTTGAAGTGGCTTTGTTGAGGGTTTGGCGGGCATCTACATAGAGATTTAACAAGCGCGATATGGGCAAATAAATATGCTCAACTTCTTGCATGTTTACTTTTTCATTAATACCGCGCAATTGGCTGATATCGTTTGACGTAAGGGTCATTGGCGTGTCGGCGCGCAATTTTGCCCATGTTTTGCTGTTAAACTCGTGAAAGGGGAGGAGGTTTTTTGAATGCATAAGGTTTAGCTTCTTGAGGCTTTTTCTTCTAGCCCTGATGTGTTTTGGCGGGTGGCTAATTTTTCATATACTTCATTTGGTGAAATGTCACAAGATTTTAGTAACACCAGCCAGTGATAGAGCATATCGGCAGATTCGGAGATGATTTCAGCGCGGTTGTTTTTTGTTGAGGCGATTATGGTTTCAATGGCTTCTTCGCCAAATTTTTGGGCGCATTTATCACGACCTTGACTAAGCAAACTTGCAGTATAGGATTTATTGTCTTCATCTCCTGCCCTTGTGTTTATTGTTTGGCTGAGTTGGTCTAAAATGTGCATTTTTTTCTCCTTAATTATAGCCGTCTAGGCGCATGGCGATGCCTTTTGAGGACATGTGTTTTTTGGCTTGCTCAATGGTATAGTCGCCAAAATGAAAAATTGATGCGGCTAAAACTGCGCTGGCGTGCCCTTCTATAATGCCATCGACCAAATGGTCTAAATTACCAACTCCACCTGAAGCAATTACGGGGATTGTTACGGCATCGGCAATGGCGCGAGTTAGGGGTAAATTAAAGCCTGAACGTGTGCCGTCTTTATCCATCGAGGTGAGTAAAATTTCGCCTGCGCCCAAATTGGCGACTTTTATGGCAAATTCTACTGCATCTATACCTGTAGCTTTACGACCGCCATGGGTAAAAATTTCCCACCGCAGTACCTCGCCTTGTTTTGAAACTTGTTTGGCATCTATTGCCACGACGATACATTGATTGCCGAATTTTTGAGCGCAATCGCCTACCAATTCGGGGCGGTTTACTGCGGCTGTGTTTATGCCGACTTTGTCGGCTCCTGCCAGCAACAATGCCCTAACATCTTCCACCGCACGTACACCACCGCCAACTGTTAGTGGCATAAAACATTGCTCGGCAGTTTCGGATACTATATTTAGCAAAGTACCCCTGCCCTCGGTCGAGGCTGTAATGTCTAAAAAGCACAGCTCATCTGCCCCTGCGGCATCGTAAATTTTAGCGCATTCTACGGGGTCGCCTGCATCTTTTAGCCCGACAAAATTTACCCCTTTAACCACCCGTCCATCGCGAACATCTAAACACGGAATAAGCCGTGCTTTTAAATTGTGGTTGGTTTGGTTTACTTTTAGAAATTTGCTCATAATTTATCTACTTTGATTCGCCTTCGAAATGATTTTTATAGCCTCGGCTGGGTCTAGGCGTTTGTCGTAAAGCGCGCGTCCTGAAATTGCACCTGATATTAGAGAGTTTTCTGGCTCTAATAAGCTATTAATATCGTCTATTGACGCCAAACCGCCCGAGGCAATTATTGGGATTGAGGTTTTTTGTGCAAGTGCACGAGTTTGTTCAATATTAACCCCTGTTAAAATACCATCGCGGGCAATGTCGGTATAAATTATGGCATTAACGCCTGCATCTTCAAACCTTGCTGCCATGTCAAACATATGCAGCTCGGACTGCTCTGCCCAGCCTTCGGTGGCGATATAACCATTGCGAGCATCGAGACCGACAACGATTTTATTGGGGAATTTTTTACACGCCTCTATGACCAATGCAGGGTTTTTAACGGCGACTGTGCCTAAAATAATACGGTCTATGCCTAAGATTAGCCAATTCTCGATGGTGACCAAATCGCGGATACCACCGCCCAACTGTACAGGCATATTGGTGATTTTTAGGATTTGTTCTACTGCCGACTTATTAACAGGTTCGCCTGCAAATGCGCCATTTAAGTCGACTAGATGTAGATAGTCAAAACCCATGTTGGCAAATTGTTGAGCTTGGTTGGCGGGGCTGTCATTAAACACTGTGGCTTTGGACATTTCGCCTTTTATTAGCCTGACACATTTGCCGTCTTTTAAATCTATAGCGGGGTATAGGGTAAACTTGCTCATTTTAATTATGGTTTCCAATTTAAAAAGTTGGCGATAAATTTTTGACCTAAAGCTTGGCTTTTTTCGGGGTGAAATTGCGTGCCTATTATATTGTCTTTGGCAATCATTGCGGTAATTTTCTGGCTATATTCTGTGGTGAGTAAGCAATCATCTGGGTTATCGCAGTGGAATTGATAGCTATGGACAAAATAGGCGTGGTTGCCACTGTCGCCTATATTTAAGCCGTTTAAAGTTTTGTGGGTTTTGTTGGGTTGAGCAAAATTTAATTTATTCCAACCCATGTGTGGGATTTTTAGAGCCTTGTCGGTTGGGGTTATGGTTTTTACTTGCCCTTTTATCCAGTCTAAGCCGTTTGATCCGCTATATTCTATGCCTTGGGTAGCGAGAAGTTGCATACCAACGCAAATGCCTAAGAAAGGTTTTTTTTGAATTTGAACGGCTTCATATAAAGCGTCTAATACGCCTGTTTTATTTTTTAGACCATCGTAACAATCTTTAAACGCGCCTACTCCCGGTAAGACTATGTGGGTGGCGGTGGTTATATCGCTGGCTTGATTGCTGATGATAATTTGGGCGTTTATAGTGTTGTCTTGCGCGGCACGTTCAAAGGCGCGGTAAACTGAACGTAAATTGCCTGAACCGTAATCTATAACCACTATTTTCATAAGTTCTGACCCTAGTTGTCTGAAAACATACCAACTACACTATCGCTATCGCGTTTGCCGCCTATTTTCCAGTGAGATTTTTTTGTTGGTGGGGTTGTATCTGATGTTTGTATATCATTGTTAGTCGAGGAGAAGGCTGGCGGGGTGGGTGCGCCCGTTTGAATAAATTGTGAGAAAAAATTAACCTCGGCCTCGCGGATATTTGCGCCAAGGCTAACGCCAATCCGTTGATAATTTTTGCGCTCTAACGTCCACTTTCTTAAAAAGTTGGCTTCAAAGGCAAAGATAATACTAACGCTAACATTAAGCCAAAAAATAATATCGGGTGAAATAACTCTAAACTCAGCCAATGCGTAGAATGAAAAGGTTACGCCAATATACATAACAAAAATTAGCCACATGCCATGAAACATCAACCAAAATGGGGTGAAAATTAATGCTGTCCAGCTAAAACCATCTTTTACTAAAATGGTATTGCCATTGGCATAGTCGCCATTATGGGAAATATTTGGGTTTTGTAAGGCTTCAAAAAATGCCATTTATGCCATCTTTCTATAAGTTTAACCAAGCGCGCCTTTGGTTGTTGGTAGCGCGTCTTTTTGGCGAGGGTCTATGGTCAATGCTTCGCGCAACGCACGAGCAAGGGCTTTAAAACAAATTTCGGCAATATGATGGTTATTATCGCCATAAATATTTTCGACATGTAAAGTTATGCCGCTATTCATCGCAAATGCCTGAAACCACTCGCGGAATAACTCTGTATCAAAATCGCCAATTTTGGGTTGGCTGAAATTAACGTCCCAAATAAGGTAAGGCCGACCCGAAATATCGAGGCTGACGCGGCTTAGTGCTTCGTCCATCGGTAAAGTTTTACTGGCATAGCGGGTTATGCCTTTTAGGTTGCCCATGGCTTTGCGTAACGCTTGACCGATTACAATGGCGACATCTTCGGTTATGTGATGCGCGTCGATATGCAAATCGCCTTTGGCTTTTAACTCTATATCTATGAGGCTATGTTTGGACAATTGTTCTAGCATATGGTCTAAAAAACCAACGCCTGTATTAATATCATACGTGCCTGTACCATCTATGTTTAATGACACCGTAACATTGGTTTCGTTGGTTTTACGAGATAAAGATGCTGTGCGCATGGGAAGCTCCATATTTTATATGTTTATTACTTATCAGCACTGTAGGAAAAATACCAGTTTTAATATTGAAATTTATGTCATAGTATTTATATATCTTAATATAGCTCGCGGCTATTTCTTGCTTTATAAGAGCCTACGCGGGTGCGGTGCTAACGCCGAGGAGCTATGCGCGCCTTAACACAACCAAAATTAATTGATTGTGTTATATGAATAATAATTTAGAGGTTTTAAATATGATTGATCATAGTGATAAAAGTAAAATTTATGGCACGACTATTTTAACTGTTCGTAAGGGTGGTAAAGTGGTGGTTATTGGTGATGGGCAAGTAAGCCTTGGCGATACAATTTTAAAAGGCAATGCCCGCAAAGTGCGCCCTTTGCAGGGTGGTGATGTAATTGGTGGGTTTGCTGGCTCAACCGCCGATGCTATGACTTTATTTGAACGGCTTGAAGCCAAGTTAGAGCAGTATCCTGGGCAATTAACCCGGGCATGTGTTGAGCTGGCTAAAGACTGGCGTACCGACCGATATTTGCGCAAATTAGAAGCGATGATGATTGTTGCCGATAAAAATGTTAGCCTTGTAATTACCGGAACTGGTGATGTGCTTGAACCTGAAAACGGAGTGATTGCTATTGGCAGCGGTGGAAATTACGCAGTCGCTGCCGCCCGTGCGCAGATGGACGGGGATAAAAGCGCTGAAGATATTTGTAATTTATCAATGCAAATTGCTGCCGATATTTGTGTTTATACCAATAGTAATTTTACTGTCGAAATTTTGGACAGTGTTCATTAATTATCTTAAAGAGTTATGTTTATGAAAAATGTAGAATATAAGCCAGCGACCAACTTTACTCCGCGTGAGATTGTTTCGGAACTTGACCGTTATATTATTGGGCAAAATGATGCCAAACGCGCTGTTGCCATTGCATTGCGCAACCGTTGGCGCCGCCATCAGCTTGATGATATGCTGCGTGAAGAAGTGATGCCTAAAAACATTCTTATGATTGGGCCCACGGGCGTGGGTAAAACTGAAATATCGCGCCGTTTGGCTAAACTTGCCAATGCGCCATTTATTAAAGTTGAAGCGACTAAATTTACCGAAGTGGGTTATGTTGGGCGCGATGTAGAGCAAATTATTCGAGATTTGGTGGATATTGGTATTGCTATTATCCGTACCGACAAACGCAAATATGTTGAAGCTGCAGCACATGTACGGGCTGAGGAGCGCGTATTGGATGTTTTGGTTGGTAAAGATGCATCATCGACCACGCGCGATAGTTTTAGAAAAAAACTGCGTGACGGGCTGATGGATGACAGAGAAATTGACATTGAAGTTGCTGATAGCGGTGGTTCATCTATGCCGACTATGGATATTCCTGGCATGCCTGGGGCGCAAATGGGCATGTTGAATATTGGTGATATGCTGGGCAAGGCGTTTGGTGAAAAAACCAAAACCCGCACATTAAAAATTAAAGATTGTTATGAAGTTTTGGTTGCTGAGGAAAGTGACAAGTTGCTTGATGATGAGCAGATTGTTAAAGAAGCCATCGACAAAGTTGAAAATGATGGCATTGTGTTTTTGGACGAAATTGATAAAATTTGTGTGCGTTCTGACCAAAAGGGTGGTGATGTAAGCCGCGAAGGTGTTCAGCGTGATTTGTTGCCATTAATTGAAGGCACAACCGTTTCAACCAAGCATGGAACGGTCAATACCGACCATATTTTATTTATCGCCTCGGGTGCGTTTCATATTGCTAAGCCATCGGACTTATTGCCCGAGTTACAAGGGCGGTTGCCGATTAGGGTTGAACTGCGAGCACTGACAAAAGCAGATTTTATTCGAATTTTAACTGAGCCTGAAGCCAGTTTGATTAAACAATATAAAGCATTATTGGCGACTGAAAAAGTAACCTTAGATTTTACCGAAGATGGCATTGATGCGTTGGCAGATATTGCTGTAACAGTGAATGAGCATGTCGAAAATATTGGTGCAAGACGGCTACAAACCGTTATGGAGCGCGTATTGGATGAAATTAGCTTCGCCGCAACCGATAGAGGTGGCGAAACGCTGGTTATTGACGCACAATATGTCGAGGATCATATTGGCGACTTAGCCCGCGATACGGATTTATCAAAATTTATTTTATAGGAGTTTCTTTCACAAAACCCGAAGTTTCGTCTGCCTGCCTTTAGCCTAATATCTCTAGCATCTTAGCAACATCATCATCACTTAGGTTTTTTATTTCGTCGGCGAAACGGTTGCTTAGAATTATCGCGTTAGTGGATAACCCTTGGGTGTTGATTTGGGTTTTGGTGCGGGACAGGCCTGCTAGGTTTATTAGGGCTTCGGCATCATCCCAAATTATGTTAAAATAGTGGATAATGCGTTGTAACATTTGCCATGAAGGTACGCCGCGTTTGCCGTGTTCTAGGGCTGAAAGATAAGCGGCTGATATGTTTAAGTCTGCCGCCATTTGTTTTTGATTGATGCCGCGTATTTGGCGTAATTCTCTTAGTTTTAAGCCGAATGGAGTCATTTTAATAGTTTCGTTTGTTTTTATTGCGTATCCGAACATAAACCGCGCCACCACCGCCATGTTTGGGGTGGGCGGGTTGCCAGCCGATTATATAGTTTTGGGCTTCGTCTGAGTTTAGCCAGTCGGCTATTAGGCTTCTGAGTACCGATGTTTGTTCGGGCATAGAATAAAAATCGGCACTGTGTAGAGTGTGGCGACTAATACTGCCATCGCCTTTGCCCGTAATAACAATTACGGTTTTTAAACCCTGTTGGTACGAGGATTGTAAAAACCCTATTAAACGCGGGTGGGCGGTTATTCTTGTATAGCCATGTAGATCGAGTGTTGCCTGAATGTCGGCACGACCACGCTGAAGTTTTTGGCGAATATTGCGTTCTAATGGCGGGTTTTGGGCTTGAGTTTTTTGCACCTCAACGGGCGGGTAAACAGGGGCGGAAAAACCTTGTTTAAGCTTTAACAAATGGCTGCGGCTTAATGCTGGGCTAGGTTTGCTAACCTTAGCCCGAAGCGGTAATGTTCCTGTGCCTAGGCTGAAAACCTCGGTTGGTTTTGGTTTGTTTTCAATGCCTTTATTGCTGACACCATTGGTTATTTTTTGCCAAAGTTGCTTTTCTTGTGTCGTTAATTTTCGGGTCATTAAATTATACCAAATTTATGTTTTTAACCCTTAGTGGTCGCCGAAAGTTGCCATGATGTATTGTCATCACCCATATCGTTTTCAAAAGTCCAAACATCATTGGTGTTGAATATATGTTTTTCATCGCCGTCGATAATCCTATCGTCTTTATTATAGGTTGTCGACACGAGCTTGCCAATGAAATGTACACTTAGGCGAACTATATTGCCGTTTAGCGTTGCGGTTTTAAGCTGAACACGTTCATAGCCTACAAAACGACTATGGACACGCTCACCCGCTTGCTCGCGAGCGGTCATTACCGAGTTGAAGCTGTCATATACTTTTGACGTTAGTAGTTTTTTTAAGGTCTCGCGGTCATTTTGAGCAAAGCCTAAATTAATCATCTCATAGGCAACCTCGGAGCCATTCATAAATTGGCGATAGTCAAAAGACGGGTGCGACATAACAATTTGCTGTAAACCTTTTTTGGCTGAATTGTCGGCATTGGCAAAGTTTTTTGTGTCTATCGCATTGGCAAGAACTTCTATAGGGTCGGTGCGTTCTGTCGTATCTTTTACGTTTTTTCTTGCGGTTGGCAGGTTTATAACATTGTTATTTTCAGGAGGAACGCCAAACCTATC
>CAZHCZ010000046.1:0-14793 GCA_964531635.1 uncultured Hyphomicrobiales bacterium
CATAGGCAACCTCGGAGCCATTCATAAATTGGCGATAGTCAAAAGACGGGTGCGCCATGACAATTTGCTGTAAACCTTTTTTGGCTGAATTGTCGGCATTGGCGAAGTTTTTTGTGTTTATCGCATTGGCAAGAACTTCTATAGGGTCGGTGCGTTCTGCCGTATCTTTTACGTTTTTTCTTGCGGTTGGCAGGTTTATAACATTATTATTTTCAGGAGGAACGCCAAACCTATCGTCATTTTTATAATTATTGTTATTTTCATCTTCACCATTTTTACCCAGTGTAGTGAATAATCTATAGACAATATAAACTGCCAATAGTGGAATTAAGATATTTAAAAGACTGCCCATAATACTACCCTTGAAATTAAAATATAGATATATTTGTTAAAAAATACATCTTGTTTTTATTGAATTAGTATACATATAGTCATTAAATAGTATTTTATCAAATATCTAATGGAATTTTACACATGCCGTTTTTGTTATTAGTTATATTTATCGTTATACCCATTGTTGAAATTGGCTTGTTTATTCAGGTTGGTGGTATGTTGGGTCTATGGTGGACGTTGGCAATCGTTATTATTACCGCTATTATTGGT
The DNA here is from genome assembly GCA_964531635.1 of uncultured Hyphomicrobiales bacterium. Classification (GTDB taxonomy): domain Bacteria; phylum Pseudomonadota; class Alphaproteobacteria; order Rhizobiales; family OSC116; genus OCS116. The sequence goes on from CAZHCZ010000046.1 coordinate 604, forward strand.
ACATATTTGTTGCGCAAACAAGGGCTTGATGTTGTTAATAAGTTGCAAAGCGAAATGGCGGAAGGGCAACTGCCCGTTAACCAGCTTATTCACGGAACATTTATTGTTATCGCTGGTTTGTTGTTATTAACCCCTGGGTTTTTTACTGACTTTATCGGGTTTAGCTTGTTTGTTCCGCAAATTCGGCTGGCTTTGGGCAGTTTTTTGGGGCAATTTATAAAAAGTCGCGCAAGAAATAATGCTGGTGGGCAATTTCAATTTCGGTCACAATATACCGAAACCAATACCAACAAACCTGCAAATGGAAATGAAATTGATGGTGAGTATAGTGTGGTTGAGGACGATAGTAAAAAAATTGACTCTGATAATAAAGACAAGCTTTAAGGTTAAAAATTTAAAACTTGCTGTTTGTTGGTATTCATATTAAAAGTTTAAAAAAATTATTTAAAAGGTAGGGTTATGGCTAAAGAAAATAAAGACACAGTAATTAAAGAAACCGTTGCTCCAAGCATTCATGTTATGGTGCAGTATATTAAAGATTTTTCTTTTGAAAACCCCAATGCCCCAATGTCGCTTTCGGGACAAGTGAATAAAGACAGTAAAATAACCATTAGTATTAATGTTCAAGCAAAACCAGTGGGTGACAATGACTTTGAAGTGATTTTGCAAATTGAAGCCTCTGCCAAAGATGAAGATAAAGTTATTTTTAATGCTGAGCTTTATTATGGCGGTGTGTTTAAAATTGTTGGGGTTGAAGATGATACCATCCACCCAATGGTAATGGTTGAATGCCCACGTATTTTATTTCCGTTTGCCCGCCGTATTGTATCAGATGCTATTCGTGATGGTGGTTTCCCACCGTTAATGATTGATCCTGTGGATTTTGCTGAACTTTACCGCAAGAGTATTCGTGCCAATGAAGCGGCTAAAAATGAAGGCGAAACTAAGCAGTAAAACCCTTGGCTGATGGCTTAAGTTTTTTGATGCCATAAGGCATTGTCGCCTATTTCATTATTGATAAAGTTATTATGCGCTTTAAGCTCATCTGCGGTTAATAGCGGTTTAAGCTTTTTTGCGCGCTGTTGAGTTTTGCTCTGTACGGCTTGTGAAATAATGTTATTTTGGGCGCCATTGCCCATAAAACTGGTTTGGCGACCGCCCATAAGCTCCATATAAACTTCTGCCAATAACTCACTATCGAGCAATGCTCCATGCAAAGTTCTGTTGCTATTGTCTATGCCAAACCTACGGCACAGTGCGTCAAGTGTATTGGGGCCTGCTGGGTATTTTTTGCGGGCAAGGGTTAGTGTGTCTATAATTTTGCTATTTAGTGTGGTTTGGTTTAATTTTTTATGCCCTGCTTTTTGTAATTCATAGTTTAAAAAACCCATGTCAAATGGTGCGTTGTGAATAATAAGCGGGTCGTCTTTTACAAAATCTAAAAAATCTTGTGCGATTTGTTCAAAATATGGTTTGTCGGATAAAAACTCGATGCTTAAACCATGCACTTTAAACGCGCCTTCTGGCATATCGCGCTCGGGGTTTATATAAACCTGAAATTTTTCACCTGTTGGGATAAGGTTTTTAAGCTCTAGGCAGCCAATTTCGACCAATTTATGCCCTTCGGCGGGCTTAAATCCTGTTGTTTCGGTGTCGAGAACAATTAGTCTATCGCTGGTGTTTATTGTCATAATTTGTTTAATTCTTCGATGATTGTATCGACTTGTCGTTGAGCATCTTCAATACCGTCGCTGGTATTGATAATATAATCGGCTTTTTTGCGTTTTTCGGCGTCGGGCATTTGTTTGGAAAGAATAAAGTTAAACTTTTCTTCGCTCATGCCATCGCGCACCATAACCCGCTCTTTTTGGGTTTCGGCACTGGTGGTAACAACGATTACCTTATCCATACCTTGAATGTTTGTTTCAAATAAAAGTGGGGTATCAAAAATAATAAATTTTGCTCCAGATTGCATGGTTTGGTTAAAAAATTCTTTTTCAATCTTTCTTATTAATGGGTGAATAATGGTTTCTATTTTTTTTAAATCTTCTGGGTGTTTAAGAATATGTTTGGATAAAATAGAACGGTCGACTTTATCGCCCTCTGTTGCTTCTGGGCAAATTGTTTTTATCGCATCAAAGCCTTGATAACCTTTTTGATAAAGAATATGCACCATCGCATCGGCATCGAATATTGGCACACCTTTTTGTTTGAACATGTTTGAAGTGGTCGATTTGCCCATTCCGATAGAACCCGTTAAGCCAATTTTTAACATTGTTAACTCCTTTCAAGACCCTTATGCCTCACCTTTTAATTTAAGATCGGCGATAATTATATCTCTTAATGTTTTATCGACATCTGGTAAAATGCCGAACCAAATTTCAAACGCCTTGGCTGCTTGATGCAACAACATGCCCAAACCATCAACCGTTACAAGACCCTGGCTTTTTGCTTGTTTTAGTAAATCAGTTTCTAGTGGTGTGTAGACAATATCGGCAATAACTGCATTTTTAGGCATCTTTGAGAGGTCAATGTTGGGTGAATTTGTACCTTTCATGCCTAAGCTTGTGGTGTTTATGAGCAGACCCGACTTTGTCAAACATCTAGACAATTCTTGTTGGTTCTTTAAAAGTGTAGCTTTTATGTTTAAATCTGCAAGTAGTTTTTGCGCGCGGCTGGTTGTTCGATTATAAATATAAATATTTTTTGCACCTGCATCATGCATGGATTGTAAGATAGCGCGTGCAGCACCCCCTGCTCCATAAATAATAACGCCTTTGTTAAATTGCTGCCACCCGCTTTTATCTATGAGGTTTTTATAAAAACCGTAACCGTCTGTATTGCTTGCATATAACTGGTCTTCTTGCCATGATATTACGTTGGTTGCTGCTAGTTTTTGGCAAAGCTCCGCGCGGTTTGTTACCAAAGAATATACGCTTTCTTTATGCGGAATGGTGATGTTAAAGCCCAAACATTCATTTTTATTTAATGTGCTAATAAAGTTTTCTAAGTTTTTAGGGCTAATTTCTTTTTGTTCATATTTTGCATTAAGCCCGTGTTTTTTTAACCAATAATTGTGAATTAATGGTGATCGGGAATGGTTTATTGGGTGGCCAATTACATATAGTTTTTTCATTTTATTGCCTATTATTTTGGGTTTTTAAAAATTCAATAAGCGGTAAAAGTGGCAGGCCTAAAATTGTAAAATAACTGCCTTCTATTTTTTTAAACAATTGAATGCCGACTGCTTCTAAATGATAGCCGCCTGCACTATTAAGCACAGCATCGGACGCGCGGTTTATATAGTCGTTAATATCTGCATCACTCATATTATACAGTGTTAAATGTGCATCATCTTTATATTGGTAAATAACTTTGTTGTTTTTAACAATAGTAAATGCCGAGGTTAGTGTGTGGGTTTTACCGTTTAGTTTTTTTATGCGCTCAAATAGTTTTTGGGTTGTTTTGGGTTTGTTTAAAATTTGATTGTCTATATGGCATATTTGGTCTGAGCCTAATATTAAACCCAGTTGATTCGCCTTCGAAACAAATAAAGCTTTAGCATCGGCTAAATCTTGCGCTGTTTGTTCTGGTGATATATTTAATTTTATATTTTTTTGTTTTATAATGTCTTCATCTATATTGGCTGGAATGGCTTTAAAGCTTATGTCGGCATTTAATAATAAGCTTTTTCGGGCTTGGGAGTTTGAAGCGAGAATTAAATTTAAGTCGGTATTATTTATCATTATATGCCTGTTTATAAATGTGGTGAACTTGTGAATAAACCTTGATAAGTTTTACGTTTGGTTGGTGCTTATCCAAGTATAGCGTTATTTGTTCTAGGTTATGCAAGTGTTAACAAAGTTTAATAAGTTTGCTGTGGGTTAGGGTGGATAATGTTGAATAAAATTATAAATGTTTTTACATATGTTATCAACATGGTTAATTTATTTTAAATAAAATTATTTGTTAACCTTTTGTTAAGGTTTGCGCCAGTTTATTAACAAATAGTTAATATGAGTTGTGTTTGATATTAAAATTATTAAATTTTTTATACAATTTTGAAATAAAACAAAATTGTTGATTACTTGTTAAAGAATCAGTTTTTAAAAATATGCCCATTAATCAGTGTCCAACAACAACAACAGTTAAATATATATTATTATGGTGATTAGAAATGCATTTAATAACTCCTTACGAACCTATCCGTTAAAATAAGTAATATTTATTAAAATACTTTAATAATGTCAGATGTTTTTAAGTATGCAAGTAGATATTGATAGGCTTGAATATGATACAAGTGTGTCATTAAGCTTAATTAGAGCTGTTATAGGCGTTGTTATGTGTTTGTAGAGTATGTTTCTTCTTTATTATTGGTTATAGGTTGTGAGCGGCTTAATTTAATGGGTTGTGTGTGGTAATAATGTTAGGCTTTTAAAAGTGCTTATTATAATAAACCCATTTTTTTAGTGACATGATAAATTTTTTGCTTTAATTGATAGCCTGATATTCGTCCTGAATATTTAAAAAAACCACACAATTTAATTTTTAAGGCCACGCTATGAGTGAAGCTGAAACTGTTGATATTATCAAACTGCGTGATTTAAAGCAAAAATCGCCTAAAGAATTGATTGAAATATCGAGTGAATTTGATATTGAATCTGCCAGTGCAATGCGCAAACAAGAGCTTATGTTTGCCATATTAAAATCTATGGCCGATAATGGTACCGTGATTATTGGTGAAGGTGTGGTTGAAGTTTTACAAGACGGGTTTGGTTTTTTACGTTCACCCGATGCCAATTATTTACCTGGACCCGATGATATTTATGTTAGCCCAAAGCAAATTAGGCAGTTTGGTTTTAAAACAGGGGATACAGTTGAAGGTGAAATTAAATCGCCTGATGATGGTGAACGCTATTTTGCGTTGTTAAAAGTAAACAGCATTAATTTTGAATCGCCTGAAAAAGCCCAACAAAAAACCCATTTTGATAATTTAACTCCGCTTTACCCCGAAGAGCGGTTTAATATGGAAATTAAAACGGTTGGCAAAAATAAAAATGATATCAGTGCACGGGTTATTGATATTGTAGCGCCGATGGGCAAAGGACAAAGGGGCTTGATTGTTGCGCCGCCTTTTACAGGTAAAACTATGATGTTGCAAAATATTGCGCATAGCATTACCTCTAACCACCCTGAATGTTTTTTAATTGTTTTATTGATTGATGAACGGCCTGAAGAAGTAACGGATATGAAACGCTCGGTTAAAGGTGAAGTGATTAGTTCAACATTTGATGAACCAGCCGAACGACATGTACAAGTGGCTGAAATGGTTATTGAAAAAGCCAAACGTTTGGTTGAACATGGGCGCGATGTGGTTATTTTATTAGACAGTATCACACGTTTAGGGCGGGCATATAATACGGTTGTACCATCATCGGGTAAAGTACTTACAGGTGGTGTTGATGCCAATGCTTTGCAACGCCCAAAGCGGTTTTTTGGTGCGGCAAGGAATATTGAACATGGTGGCTCGTTGACTATTATTGCAACCGCTTTGATTGATACGGGCAGCCGTATGGACGAAGTTATTTTCGAAGAATTTAAAGGTACGGGCAATAGTGAAATTGTGCTTGATAGGAAGATTTCTGAAAAACGGACTTATCCTGCTATCGACATTAAAAAATCTAGCACGCGTAAAGAAGAGCTATTGACCGATGCTGTTACGCTTAAAAAGTCATTTGTATTGCGTCGGATTTTAAGCCCGATGAACACGATTGATGCGATTGAATTCTTAATTGATAAGCTCGAAAAAACCAAAGATAATGACGAGTTTTTCGACAGTATGAATACTTAAATTGATTCGGCTCTGAAACAATAGCGGATTACCTGAATGGATTCGGTTATGAAACATAATATTTATGCTTTATCATCTGGAATTGGCAAGGCGGGGGTTGCGGTGGTGCGCTTAAGTGGCGCAGACATTCCTGATATAATGCAGCAATTGGGGCAGGGCGATTTAGAACCAAGGCTGGCTAAATTGGTGCGGTTGTGTGACCCGAAAACAAGTGAAGATGTTGACCAGTGTTTGTTGGTTTATTTTCCTGCACCCCATAGCTTTACTGGTGAGCATGTTGTTGAGTTTCATCTGCATGGTAGCAAAGCAGTGGTTGAACATGTTTTTAAAATATTAGACGATACGGGTTTGTGCCGAATGGCAGAAGCTGGGGAGTTTTCACGCCGAGCGTTTAACAATGAAAAACTTGATTTAACACGTGTCGAGGCAATTGCCGCAATTTTGGACAGTGAAACCTTGGCGCAAAAACGACAAGCATTGCGGCTTTTAAGTGGCAGTGCGGCAAAGGCGTTTGGTGAAATTAGAGCCAAATTATTAAGCGGTATGGCTTTACTTGAGGCGACTATTGATTTTTCGGAAGAAGATATTCCTGACGATTTATTGGATAATGTTTATACTGATATTACCGCAGTGCGTGATAATATTGTTGGGCAACTAAGCCGCTTTGGGCGCTCGGCTAAATTGAATGATGGGTTTAATATTGCTATTATCGGTGCGCCTAATGTTGGCAAATCGAGTTTAATGAATTTATTGGTAAAAAGCGATGTGGCAATTGTTAGTGATATAGCAGGAACAACCCGCGATGTGTTGAGCGCGCGGTTGGATATTGATGGTTATATGGTCAACTTATTGGACAGTGCGGGCATAAGAAAAACCGAAAATTTAGTTGAAGCCGAAGGGGTCAAACGGGCAGAAGCATTGGTCGAAAAAGCGGACCTTGTTTTGGCGTTATTTGATAATAAAAACTCGTTTAACGCCTTGAAAAAATTTAACTTTAACGATTCGATTCTTATCCGAAACAAAATAGACTTGGGCATAGAATTTGAAGTTATTACTGATTTACAAATATCGGTTAAAAATGAGCAAAATGTTGAAGCGGTTATTGGTTTGATTGGGCAAAAACTTTCGATTTATTTTGATGATGTTGAAAATGATATTGTTAGCCGTGAACGGCATCGGATGTTATTAAAAGAAGCGTTGGACAATATTGAATTATTTTTGCAAAATAGGCAGTTGCCTGAAGAAATATTGGCAGAATATTTGCGGCTTGCTGCGGTGATGGTCGGTAAAATTACTGGGCATGTTGATGTTGAAGAAATATTGGGCGAGATATTTTCGGGGTTTTGTATTGGAAAATAAGGAATGTTTCACGTGAATCATAAAAAAGCAGATGTTATTGTAATTGGCGGTGGTCATGCAGGGTGTGAAGCGGCATCGGCATCGGCGCGTATGGGCGTAGAAACGGTTTTAATTACGCATAAAATTAACAAAATTGGTGAAATGTCGTGCAACCCTGCTTTTGGTGGTTTGGGTAAGGGGCATCTAATGCGCGAAATTGATGCTATGGACGGGCTAATGGCGCGTGTTGCGGATAAGGCGGCAATACAATATCGGATGTTAAATTTACGCAAAGGCCCTGCGGTTCAAGGTCCTAGAGTGCAAGCGGATAGGCAGATTTACCGTGATGAAATGCAAAATGAAATATTGGCAATAGAAAGCTTAAGCGTTATTGAAGCGGGAGTTGATGCGCTTATAATTGATGGCGGGGTGGTTAAAGGGGTGGTGCTGGACGATGGACGCAAGGTGTTTTCGGCGCAAGTTGTTTTAACCACGGGAACGTTTTTAAATGGGGTTATTTATATTGGTGATGAGCAGCGCCCTGCGGGTCGGATGGGTGATGCACCTGCGTTAAAACTATCAGAACAGCTCTATAGCCTTGGGCTAAACATGGGTCGGCTTAAGACGGGCACACCTGCTCGGTTGGATAAAAATACGATTAATTGGGGCGCGTTGATTGAGCAAAAGGGTGATGTTGAAAAGACTTATATGTCGTTTTTAACTTTTGATGAACTTAAAAATGGCGCGACTTATGCCGAACAAGTGAGTTGTTATATTACCAACACGACGGTTGAAACTAAAAAAATTATTGAAGATAATATTAAACTATCGTCGATTTTTAATGGGCAGATTGAAAGTGCGGGCCCGCGTTACTGCCCGTCGATTGAAGACAAAATACATCGGTTTAGTGACCGTGATGAGCATCAGATTTTCTTAGAACCTGAGGGGCTTAATGAGGATAGTATTTACCCGAATGGAATTTCAACCTCTTTGCCTTTAAAAGTCCAACAACAATTTATGGTGACCATTGGGGGTTTGGAGAATGTAAAAATTTTACAACCTGGGTATGCGGTTGAGTATGATTATATTGACCCACGTGAATTATTGCCAACATTGGAGTGTAAAAAATTGCTCGGGCTTTATTGTGCTGGGCAAATTAATGGCACAACAGGTTATGAAGAAGCGGGTGCATTGGGCATGATGGCGGGGCTGAATGCGGCATTAAAATCTAAGGGAGAAGAGGCACTAATTCTTGATAGGGCCGATGCTTATATTGGGGTTTTGATTGATGATTTGGTGAGTAAAGGGGTGACTGAGCCTTACCGAATGTTTACTTCGCGCGCTGAATATCGGTTGTTAATGCGGGCAGATAATGCCGATCAACGCCTAACGCCAATTGCTGAAAAACTTGGGATTTTATCGGAAAAACGACGGGTAAGTTTTGCCCGAAAAATGACTGCGCTTAATGAGTTGTTGGCATTATTAAAGGCCGATAAAAGGTCGCCAAATGAATATTTAAAGTTTGGCATTAAAGTCAATAAAGATGGCGTTAAGCGCAGTGGGTTTCAGCTACTCTCTTATGCTGAAATAAATGTTTCGGTTCTGGAACAAGTAATGCCAGAGCTTAGTCGATTCGATAGCTTAACGAAAAAACAAGCGGAAATTGAAGCTTTGTATGACAGGTATACGGAGCGTCAACAAGCCGATATTGAGGCGTTTAGAAAAGACGAAAATATGGCATTGCCACAGAATATTGATTATAATTCTATTGGTGGTTTGTCGAATGAAGTTAAGCACAAATTATCGGGCTTACGACCTGCTACACTCGGACAGGCTTTGCGTATGGATGGTATTACACCTGCGGCAGTTATGATATTATTAAACCATGTTAAAAAAAGTAACTTTAGGAAAATATCGTCATGAATTTAAGCAAGCAAGTTAAGTATCATATTAACAATTTGGGTTTGAATAAAAACCAAGTCGAAGCGCTTTATGAATATGAGCAACTTGTGCTTAAATGGCAAAAAAGCATAAATTTAATTGCGCCCTCGACCGTTACCGATATTTGGATACGCCACATTATTGACTGCGCGCAATTGTTTAATATGCTGCAGCGTGAGGGTAAAAAATCTTTATTAGACCTTGGCAGTGGCGGCGGTTTTCCTGCTTTGGTAATTGCTATATTGGATAAACATTCGGATAAACCGTGTTTAACAGTAACCTGTATTGAGTCTGTGCATAAAAAAGCGGCGTTTTTAAAAGATGTATCGCGTCGGCTAAGCCTTGGCGTTGTGGTAAAAAATATGCGTATAGAGGCGTTTGCACAGGAACTATACGTTGGTGCCGCAAAAACCACAACAAACGCTTCACGTGAAACATATGGGCTAAACAGCGCAGGTGCGTTTGACTTTGTTACAGCGCGGGCATTGGCGAATTTAAGCGACTTATTAAGCTATTCTGAGGTGTTCTTTGCAAAAAATGTTTCCACAATATTTTTTTTAAAAGGACAAGATATAGATAAAGAATTGACCTTAGCCACTAAATGTTGGCATATTGACTATGAGTTGACCAATAGTCAGACGCATGATTTAGGCAAAATTATTAAAATAACGGGTTTTGCCAAACTATAAATACAAGGCAAAAAATAATGGTAACCCCAAGAATTCTAACAGTTGCAAACCAAAAAGGCGGTGTTGGTAAAACAACAACGGCAATTAACTTAGCGACCGCGTTAGCCGCAATTGGCGAAACTGTGTTGGTCATTGATGTCGACCCGCAAGGCAATGCCAGTACAGGGTTGGGGATTGATAATGATAAACGTGTATTTACCAGTTATGATGTATTAATGGGCGATGCTGAACTTAAGCAGTGTTTGGTTAAAACGGCTGTACCGCGCCTATTTGTTGCGCCAGCTTCTATGGATTTATTGGGTGCTGAGCTTGAGTTGGCGGCAGTAAACAACAGAAACTTTAAATTGCGTGATGCGATTTGGCAGCAAAATAAAGCCGCCAATGCTGGGGAAAGTGTACAGTTTACTTATATATTAATTGATTGCCCGCCGAGTTTAAACTTACTGACTATTAACGCCATGTCGGCGGCGCATGGGCTTATTGTGCCAATGCAATGTGAGTTTTTTGCGCTCGAAGGTTTAAGCCAATTGCTAACCACGGTCGAAAAAGTACGAGTGAGTTTGAACCCGCGCCTAGAAATTCAAGGCATTGTTTTAACTATGGCAGATAGACGAAACAACCTATGTTTACAGGTCGAAGAAGACGTTCGAGGCTTTATGGGTGAGCGAGTGTTTAAAACGGTTATTCCACGAAATGTGCGTGTATCCGAAGCGCCATCATACGGTAAGCCCGTATTGTTATATGATTTAAACTGCATTGGCAGTCGCGCTTATGTGGCGTTGGCAGCGGAACTTATTAAACGAGAAAAACAAATAAAATCAGCGGCTTAGGAGCGTATTATGGCAGACGATAAGAGTAAAAAACGGTTGGGACGCGGGCTAGATGCGCTAATGGGTGACACATCGGTTTTTTTGCCACAAGAAAATGATGATAATATTCAGAAGACTTTGGGCATTGATCAGGTTGGAGCCAATCGTTACAACCCACGCAAACATTTTGATGCCGAAGATTTGACCGACCTTGCCAATAGTATTGCTCAAAAAGGGGTTTTGCAGCCTATTTTAGTGCGCACTGTTGCGGATAGGGAATATGTTTATGAAATTGTGGCGGGTGAGCGGCGTTGGCGGGCATCTAAGCAGGCTGGAAAAACCTCTATTCCGACGATTATTATAGATTTGAACGATAAAGAAGCGCTTGAAGTGGCGATTATTGAGAATGTTCAACGTGAAAACTTATCGGCAATTGAAGAAGCGGTTGGCTTAGGGCAGTTAATTGAGCAGTTTAAATATACGCAAGATGATGTTGCGAAGGTTATCGGTAAAAGCCGCTCTTACGTAACCAATATTTTGCGCTTGTTAAAACTGCCCGATGAAATAAAGAATATGGTGGTTAATGAGCAGATATCGGCTGGTCATGCGCGCGCACTCTTGGGGCGAAAAAACGCTCTGGAACTGGCGAATAGAGTAATAAATGAGGATTTATCGGTTAGAGATGTCGAAGAAATTATTAGACAACAAGAAGGGCGTGTTGTTAACCAATCTGAGCCTAAAATGGTTAGAATTAAAACCTCTGAAACAATAGCATTAGAGCGTAAAATATCCGATAATTTAGGTGTTAAAACCGTAATAGATTTTGACGAAAGCGGCAAAGGAAACATTCGCTTAACGTTTAATAATTTAGATGAGCTGAGCAATATTTGCGGGCGGTTGAGTTGATTTTTGTGTTATTCTGACTTAAAAAACTTTACTGCAACTAAAGCTAAAATAATGCTGAGGGTTATTACATAGCTTAATTCAAATAATTGTATTCCATTGGTTTTTGCCAGTCCAGATATTATTTCGAGCGGAGAAAATTGAAACAGGTTTTTAAGCCACTTTGGCAGCATTTCTAAAGAATAAAACAAACCTGAACTGGCGATTAATACAACCAATAATATATTAGTAATCGTTGCTATGAAACCAGCATCTTTACCAAAGTTGCCACAAATAACCCCCAATAAGTTTGAAATAAGCGCCAAAAACAAAAAATAGGCAATTAAGTTAAAGGGGTTGGTGGTTGAAATATCTATTTGCAATACCGCAACCCCCAAAACCAACAACAGCAACAAGCCAATTAAGGTTACGGAAAGCCTTGCAAGGGTAAAATAAAACAAAAATAAAGCAATGCCAGTTTTTGATATTGCCACCAACTTAAACACGCCAGTTGAGCGATAAGAAAAATATTCGAAAGCGGTGCCCATTAAGCCATAAGAAACGGCGCTAAGTGCTAAAAGCGCGATTAGAAAAGAATATGAACTGTCGCCAGTTTGAATAAACATTTTGCCAATTAACAACATAATGACAGGCAAAGCCAACGACCAAAGCAATGATAGTTTATCATTAAGACTGGCTTTAAACAAAATTAAAAAAATGCTCATCACTCACTCCTTGAGTATAATTTAGCGTAAGCCGCTTCAATGGAAACACTATCAGTTTTTTTGTAAATTTCTTTTAAGCTGCCCGAGGCTAATAATGACCCTGATTTTATAAATAAATAATAATCGGCAATGTTGCTGATTTCGGCGAGGTCGTGTGAAATGAATAAAATATTTACACCTTGTTTTTTTAGTTTTAAAATGCGTTCGCGCATATTAATTCTTGCGATTGGGTCAAGGTTATTCATTGGTTCGTCAAATATAATAAAATTTGGTGAAGCAATTAAACAAAGGGCTATTGAGAGTGATTGTTTTTGACCAGCAGAAAGGTTTTTTGCTAAGGTTTTTCTTTGGTCAAAAAGACTATATTCATGCAATAGTTCGTCAATTTTACTTTTAGAGCTATCGACTTGATAAAGGGCGCAAAAAATAACAAAATTATCATATAAATTCAACGTTTGAAAAATTGGGGCATTTTGAAATTGCATAGCTTTGTTTATATTTTCAACCGCAATTTGAAAGTTACCAAAATCTACTTTTTTTAAGCCAATAAGAATATTTGCTAAAGTAGATTTTCCAGACCCATTTGAGCCTAAAAGTGCAACAGCCTTAGCTTTTTTAGTATTGGCACTAAAGCCATCAAGCGCCTTTTTTTGTCCAAATGATTTTGAAATGTTATCACATATTAGCATTTATTTATCCTTCGCCATTTAACAATGTTAGCATTTTATCTAGGTAGTTTACCCATGCTGCGCGTCCCTTTTTGGTTAGGGTTATTAGGGTTAGGGGTTTTCGACCTTCAAAAGTTTTTTTAATTTTGATGTATTTTTCATCTTCTAACTTTCGTAAATTGGTTGATAGGTTGCCGTCTGTTGCGCCTATTTTTTCGCGTAAAGTTACAAAGCTAGTTGAGTTAACCGAGGCTAGGTATGCCATTATTCCTAGCCGCAATTTACCGTGAATTATTGTATCTATTTTATCGGTTCCAAATTTGCTCATTTTTTTACTAATGCTTGTAGAATTGCTGGCATAGTACCAATGAGTAGAATAGCAAAAGCGGCTATAAGATAAACTGTTGGGCTTAGTAAAAAGGGGAACATAATTAGAGCAGATATAAAGCTAATTACTGCAATAAAACCACCTGCTTTACTATTGGTTAAGGTTGCGACAACGCCATTGGCAATGCCATAACAAATAAGCGCAACTGGAAGAATTATATTAAATATCCAATATGGTAAATCATAGCCAAAAACAGCAATGACAACGCCAATAGAAAAAGTTAAAATTCCAGCACTCGCTAACATCCAAGTTGCACCAGCAAGCCTAGAGTTAATAGAATTAAACTCTGGTACGCTTTTTAGATTTTTGATTAAAATAAATGTGCCAATATTGCCAATGACTACATAACCCAGCCAAACCCAGCCAATATAATCAATTGATAATGGCAAGTATGATTTAAGCACAGCCCAGTGTATTATCATTACAATAAAAGAAATTATGCCCCACCACACACCAATAACAGTGCCTTTAATTGGTGTATTTTTTCCTTCTTCAGCGATTTGCTTAATCCAACCTATATCGTCTTTTAGTGTTTCATTGGTCATGTGGATATTTCCTTTGTACTTTACTTTTTAAAGTACTTTATAATAATTTAATTAATTTGTCAAATTTTACAAACTCCGTTTCGTTTACCACCAAGAACCACCAACATTTCAGTGAGCGCGAGTGCAGTCTTAGTTATGGGGAAAAGGCAGTTCGACGCGCGGCAGGCAAGGCTTTAAGCCCGCACGCAAGTGCTAACAGGGAGCTTAAGCGACCGTATAAATGTAAGAACCCGCAGCATATGCAGGAGCGCTAACTTTCTTTCACTAGGCGTTTGCGGTTTGTGCCAACGAAAATTTGTAGGCTGTAAATGAATTATAGCAACGCAGGATATGAATCATGCGTTGCTATAATGT
>CAZHCZ010000047.1:0-14766 GCA_964531635.1 uncultured Hyphomicrobiales bacterium
ACAAAAATATCGGAAGTTTTTACTAACATTTGTTGGGCTGCATCGCGGTTTTCTGCCGCTGTATAATAGGCAGATAAATGTTCTGGAGTAAGCAAGTGCAACCCTATATTAACATCACGATAATAGATTTTAGTTTCAGGGTTTTGTGCAAACCGAGCCACCAATCGCGCACCCAATGCACGGCTGTCCGAACCGTTTATCCGCGCACTCGAATCAATATGTAAAATATCCAACTTTCAGCTCCTAAACAGTTAAAAACTGGTAACATATTTAGCCGTTGAAATGTAGTGGTTTTATTTACACGGCAAGCTTTTCGATGTTTTCAAATGCAGTTTTCATTGATTCTTCTGGGGCAGTGCTCATGCCGTCGGCAATTATGAAATTTTGATCACTAATGCCTAGAAAGCCAAAAAACACTTTTAAGCTTGGGGTTAAAAAATCGGCTGGTGAGCCCGCTGGAACACCGCCTGTTGTTACTGCAAAATATATTTTTTTATTCTCGAGCAAACCTTTTGGTCCGTCTTCCGCATAAACAAATGTTTCACCCACTCGCGCAACTAAATCTTGATAAAGTTTTAGGCTGGCTGGTAGGTTGAAATTATACATTGGCACGCCCAAAACTATAGTATCATGCGCTTTAAGCTCTGCGACTAAGCTATCGGATAGTTCAATTTGTTGCTTTTGTTCGTCAGTCCTATCGTCTTTTGGCGTGAAAAATGCTCCAATATCGGTTTCTTTTAATACTGGCAAGCTGTCTGCCGCTAAATCGCGATAAGTAACGCTACCGCCATTGACATTTAATTTGGTGACAATCGCAGCTGAGAGTTTGCGAGAACTTGACGTTGTAACGGCTGAGCTTGCATCAATATGTAAAATTTTAGTCATGGTTTATTTTCCTTTTGTTATCTGCTGGGGACATCAATGACCAATATTTCACTATTGGTTAAAGCTGAAATTGTTATAGATGTTTGAGCCGTTACAGCCGCAGCATCGCCTTTTGATAATGTTTTATCATCAATTTTTACTTCACCTTCGGAAACTAAAACATAGGCTTGATGTTTAATTCCGTGTGAAATTTTTGTATTTTTTTCTAAACGCCCACCATAAATAGCAACGTCTTGATTAATGAACAATGCGCCTTTAGTGGCATCTTCATCTCGCCCTGAAACCAACAATGGCAGGGCGTTTGATACGGGCGCTTTAGGGAATTTTGCTTGATCCCACCTTGGTTTTACACCTTTTTTATTTGGAACAATCCAAATTTGATAAAGGCTGGTAACTTTATCAGTCGGGTTGTTTTCACTATGATATATGCCCGTGCCTGCACTCATCACCTGCACATCCCCCGCTTTGGTTGTGCCTTTATTACCCGCATTGTCTTTGTGCGCTATGGCACCTTTACGAACATATGTAATAATTTCCATATCCTCATGTGGATGCATGTCAAAACCCATATGCGGGTCAATTAGGTCATCATTCACTACGCGCAACTGACCGAAATTCATATTATTGCGGTCATAATATTCAGCAAAACTGAAATGAAAATTTGCATTAAGCCAACCGTGATTGGCTTTACCCAAATCTTTATACTTTCTAATTTTAATCATTTTATTTCCTTTGTAATTACTATATATTGATATTAATTAATTGATAATATAGTTTTTTGGAATTACATTAGTTCCAAAAAGTTTGTAATGGTAAATGTAAAATGGAACAGCTCTCTCGGTTAGAAATTTTTATAAACGTTGTGGAAACTGGCAGCTTTACCGCAGCTGGTCGAAAGTTGAATATGACAGGGTCAGGGGTTAGCAAGCAAATTCAAAACCTTGAACACCGCTTAAAGGTAAAATTATTTTACCGCACGACCCGAATTGTAACCCTAACCGAAGCGGGGCAAATTTATTATAAAAGTGTTCGCAATGCTGTTTCTAACCTTAAAGAGGTTGAAAATGAACTGCTAGACTTGCAAAGCACACCTAAAGGCTTGCTAAAGGTAAGCTTGCCAGTATCGTTTGGAGTAAAACATCTTTCTGTGGCAATAGCTGAGTTTGCGGTTAAATACCCAGATATTAAACTGGACTTATGCTTTAGTGACAGCAAGGTTGATGTCGTGGCTGGTGGGTTCGATGTTGTGGTGCGTATTGGGGCAGCACCTGATAGTGTGTTTAAGGCGCGGAAACTTGCAATTTGCCCAATTATTGTTTGCGCCAGTCCAGAATATTTGAAAAAAAATAGCACACCTAAAACACCAGAAGATTTAAAAAACCACCATATGATTACATATTCAGGTCGTGAAAACCAAAACAGTTGGACTTATCAAAAAACCAATGGCGCTGTTGCGCATGTTAACTTTTCTTCTGTTTTAATATCGGATAATGGCGAGATGAGTAAAAATGCGATGGTTGCAGGGGTTGGAATGTCGATTTTGCCACTATTTTTAGTAATAGATGAATTAAAATCGGGTAAATTAAAATGGGTTTTATGTAATTATAAATCCTACCCCACTTGGAATATTTATGCGCTCCACCCTGCAGACAGATATTTAACCCGCAAAGCACGGTTGTTTATTGATATGCTAGTTGAGCAGTGTAAAAATATTCAACTCGTTGATGGGTGTCGTGGGTAAGAATGTCAATAAAATCCAAAAGAGAAAGTTGCGCCACATTAAATAAATGCTGCATAGTAAATTATTATTAAAATGGTAACTATTTTTAATTAACTTGTTCAACATCTAAAACTTTATGAAAGTCTTTAAAGTGTCCCAAAATCTTAGGTTGATTGAATATTTTACAAGTGAGTTTTATTCAAACAAAACCTCGGAATTGGCTCATATTGTATCGCCTGACTTTAACTTTAAAATAAACAATACGGCCGAGCGCGACTTTGAAGAATATGCAGAGAGCATGCTGTTTATGACAAGTAACACTAAGTTTGTTATGGGGGATATTTCAAGTGATAATGACGATGACTTTATACTCAATTGGGAGATGAGTATGTATGATGAAAGTCGTGAAATACTTGTTGGAACAGGGCACTCGAAATTTTCGGTAAAAAAAGGTTTGTTGCAAAGTGTCCATATTATATATGATGACACTGAAAAAGTGTTTCAATTATATGCTCGTAAATGGGCACTTAAAAAGTAAAAAATTATAAACCGTTGCTTATCAAGTGTTTGTTGTAAATTTATAAATTGCGTTGCATTATTGCGACAAAAAACCCGTCTGTTTTATGTTGATTTGGAGTAAGCAATAGGGTGTTTTCTAGGTTTGAAGCCGTTATTGGTGTATCGGTTTTAATTAAGTTTTGCCATTCATCGGCATAATTCAGCAAACTAAAATCATCATTATTTTTTAGAAAACTTGCAATTTGTTCTTCATTTTCTTCGGTGAAAAGTGAACAAGTGGCGTAGATTAAACGTCCGCCTTTTTTAACCAATTTACTTGCTGATTCAAGAATTTGCGCTTGGCGGGTAATGAGTTGGTTCAATTTGTCTTCGGTAAGGTTGAAACGCGCATCGGGGGCGCGTCGCCATGCGCCTGTGCCGCTACAAGGCGCATCGACAAAGGTAACATCTATGGTGTTTGAGAGCTCATAAATAAGCTGAGTGGTTTTATCATTGCCCAATTTGTGGGTTTGTACATTGTGATAACTGGCACGAATAAGTCGCGGTTTAATGGCTTTTAGGCGGTTTTGGTCTATATCTAACGCATAAATTTGACCTTTATTATCCATCATTGCTGCCATAGCTAGGGTTTTTCCGCCACCGCCTGCGCAATAATCGACCACCGCCATTTTGGGTTTAACACCTGCCAATAGGCTCGCAACTTGGGCGGCCTCGTCTTGAATTTCGACAGCGCCATAGCGGTATGAGGGTGATTGGGCTAATTGAGTGCTTGGCTCTAAGCGTAAACCAACCGAAGAAAGCTCCATGACCTGTGAAGGCAATGATTGTTTTGTCAGCGCTTTTTTGGCATCGGCAACCGTAGTTTTAGCAACATTAACCCGAACATCTAAAGACGCTGTTTGGTTTAAGGCTTTAAGTTCTGATTCTGTTTTGTCGCCGAACATGCTGTTAAATTTAGCAAACTGCCAATCTTTAATGTTTAGCATTATAGCTTTTGAAGCGGTCGTTAAATCTTTTGCATTGCTTATTGCGTTTAATTCATCTGCCGATAATTCATCTGGTGCATATTTTTCACCATTAAATTTTTGTGCAATTTGTTCAGGTGTATCGCCCTGCCCTAGCAAATAGGCAACCACCAAACTGCGCGGGTTATTAGACGAAAGAATATATTCATACTGGCGTAAATTGCGATAAATATTATAAACAATTGCACGAATAGCGCGTTTATCTTTACTGCCTGCATAGCGGTTGTTTTTAAAATAAGTATCAAGATATTTATCGACAGGTTGTTTGCTTTCAAACAACGCCATTAAAATCTCAATCCCCGCCGCTAAATGCGCTTCATTTCTCATAGTAATACCTTCACATACAATTCACCCCCGCTATAATCCGCTTTTAGCCTAAGTGCAAGGTTTAAGTTTTACCAGTATGGAAATAAGCTTGAGGCAGAAATCCGTGAAAAGCATAAAAAACTCCATCTAAATTAATATTTGCAACAGAGCCGCGCGAAGCTATTAATCTGCCCCGCGCACTTTTATACTGGCGTCTGGGGCTGGGCGGAATATCTTTTGTACAAAGAACACACCCGCCGCCGCTGCAACACCTATCAAATCAGATATCCAACCGCCTTCAATCATGAACAGAGCTGAAATTATTAGCCCAAGACTAAGGAACCATGCCGTACGCGCGCCCATAAACCATCCCTGTATACCTGAAGATAATAGATACACCCCAAATATAGCTGTAATGGCAGCCCGAGCGACCTCGAACCATGTGCCATCCATTAGAATCGCTGAGTTATAGAAGAACATGAAGGGGACGATAAAGGCTGAAATACCAATCTTAAACGACGCCATCGAGGTTGACATAGGGTTATCACCCGATATCCCCGCCGCCGCGTAACTCGCCAACGCCACAGGTGGCGTTATGGCCGACACTACAGCAAAATAAAACACAAAGAAATGCGCTGTTAGCAATGGAATGCCAAGTTGCACAAGCCCAGGTGCAACCACAGAAGCAGCAACCGCATAAGCGGCAGTTGTGGGCATACCCATGCCCAATAAAATGGCAATTAACATGGCAAACACCAAAGCGAGCAATTGGCTGGCTTCCGCAAGACCAAGCAGCAATGATGAAAAACGTGCGCCAACGCCAGTGAGTGAGATAACACCCACGATAATACCTGCTGCTGCACACACGGCGATAATTTGTATCGACATAACTCCAGCGCTTTGGAAGGCTTTAATAACCGAAACAAAGCTCATGCCATCATTAACGGTTTGTTCACGCGTTAAATTATTGCGGTGACGGTAAAATGCAACACCGCCCAATATCAACACCAAAATTATACCAGCACTGGTGATAATACGCTGATCCAGTAAAGACAGGACATAAAAAGCCGCCATCCCTATAATCGCTGCTCCCCCGATGATAACGGCCTGAAAGAACAGAGAGCCCAGTAGACCCGTTTTTCGATTGCGCATAAATAACTGCCCTAGACGCATCTCAGCAGGTGCTAGCCAACTAATAACGGCGGCAGCAACTGTGGCCAGCGTACCAGCCCGTATAATTGAATAACCTTGAAAAAGGGCGGCAATCAAAATAATGATTGGTAGGAATAAAAACACCCGACGCGCCAATTCCTTGAATTTTGGCAATTCATCTTCACGCATACCGCGCATACCAAGTTTAGCCGCTTCAAGGTCTACCATAAAATAAATCGAGGTAAAATAAAGCACGGCTGGAATAATCGCGGCAATGGCAATATCCGCATATGGAATGCCAGTAATTTCAGCCATAATAAAAGCACCAGCGCCCATAATAGGTGGCATGATTTGCCCGCCAGTTGACGCCGCGGCTTCAATCGCGCCAGCAGTTCTTTTCGGATAGCCTACTTTTTTCATCAATGGAATAGTGAGTGAGCCTGTGGCAACCACATTACCTGCAGATGTACCGTTAATCATCCCCATCAAACCAGAAGCAAAAATGGCAACTTTAGCGGGGCCGCCACGAGATTTACCAGCAGCAGCAAAGGCTAAATTAATAAAATAATCGCCAACTTTTGATGATTGTAAAAAGGCCGCAAAAATAATAAACAAAATAATATAAGTTGAAGACACCGCTGTTGTTGGACCAAGAATACCCGCATCTGTGTAAACCTGACTAAAAAAGCGTTGCCACGAAATATCAGGGGCATTCAAGAAACTCGGCAGGTGTTCACCCACAAAAACATAAACTAAAAATATACCCGCAATGACAATTAGAGCCATCCCAGCCACGCGGCGGGTCAACTCCATAATTAGGGCTGTTCCCGCGATAGCGGCAAGGCTCATACCGATGGGCGCAAAAGGTGTGCCAGTAGAGTTGCGCATCAAAGTGGCATATATAGTAATAAGATAGACAGCAACACCAATACTTGCTAAAGCCAAAAGCACATCTGGCGCAGAAAACTTCGCCCTATCACCGTGATGAAACCAACTCAAAATAATTCCGCCGCCAGTCGCTATTAGTAAAGGCGCTCCAAAATGCCATGTCTCGCGAAATTTTATAGTCTCGTCGATGCCATTCCACATAACGCCGCCAGCAATTTCATTGGCAAACCCAAGCGCAGTATAAATTGCATAAATGGCAGGGATCATCAGCCCATAGGCGATATACCCAAGTAGTGGGGTTTCTTTGCTCGCATCTTTTTTAAAATCATGGGCGGCAAAAAGCATGAAGCCTAATATGAGTGCACCCGCAATATGCACAATACGAAAATTCCATGTTTCCAATGGAAAACTTGGTAAAAACGGAATGTTAATGCCAGTCATTTCATAAAGCGACAACCCGTTCAAAGCCGCCATATGAAACGCAGCATATAATGTTGCAAAACCCGCAACCAGTAAATGAGAATTCCCGATATACAGACGACGATTGCGTTCAACCGTCTCTTCATCAACGCCCTCGGACAGAATAACTTCTTCGTTTGTTTTTGCTGATTGTTCGCTCATGGGTTTCCTCTGACTGCGTCGATTGTATATTGAGCGACGCCTTTAATATTGAAAAAGCCGCGCCCAAAATGGCGCGCGGCTAATATTTTAGTATTATTTCAGACTACATGCCACTGTGGATCATTTCAGCAGAAATAGTTGCACCGGCATTTTCAGTGAACCACTTTGCAGCACCTGGATGCCACTTCATAACAGTATTTTTGGTCCAATTTTTAGAAACAGTAGAACGAGCTGCACGATGAATGCCCACCATCCGTTCGTTATCTGACATCACCACATCGACAACCGCGTAAACAAAAGAATCAGGCAGATCACAATTGGCTATCGAGAAATTCCACATAGACACAGAACGTGCATCAGCAGTAAGTGAGGTGTACGAATCAGCGGCAATATCAAACTTAGAAACAGGGAAAGCTGCCATGATTTTAGTTTGCTCTTCTTCAGTGAACTCAATGATATTTACATCAGTTTGCACTTCTAGTTGGCTAACAGCTGGAACAGGAACACCCGCAGCAAATGCAATAACATCTAGCAAGCCATCTTGTAATTGACCACCAAGGTCAGTCCAACCACCATTGCGACGGTCAAATTCTACGCCAAGCTCTTCCATCATACGAGGGAAATAAGTATCAGACGTTGAGCCAGCTGGACCAAAGCCAATACGCGCACCAGCAGGAATATCAGCAATAGACTTAATACCTGAAGAGGTTAAAGCTGTAACCGAAAACGGAGTTTGATACATTGGGAACATAGCACAAGCACCCGTCATCTTTAGACCTGGAGCAATTGGGTTGGTGCCATTAATGGATTCAGAAGCAGGACCCATTGTGGTCATACCGAACTGAACTTCGCCCGTATGAACCAAAGCCATATTCTGCATTGGGCCACCAGTAACTTCGCCACCGCCAGATAAACCAAGCTCATCAGCAACCAAATTCGCCCAGCCAGCGCCATAAGCAAAATATGTACCGCCCTGAGAGGCAGTGCCTACGGTGAAGCTTTCAGGCCAACCGGTGCGATCTTCATGTCCAGCGGCAAAAACAACTGTGCTGGTTAGCGCTGTAACCAATGCAAGTGTAGATATTTTAGCAATTTTTAATTTATTCATTATCTTTTCCCTTTAAATAACTATTTTTACAACCCTACAACTTTGTAGAACTACTGTCATATTAGCAAAGAACGTGCCATCTGGTCAATGAATTGTTAACTTTTTAAGCCTTTGATTTGATTTAATAAATTATATTTTTAATAATTTCCATGCAATCAAACGCACAAAACCACAATAAACAGACGTGCTTTGTGCGAATAGCCGCACATTAGTTTATATAATCATTGCGGTTTAGTGGCCAGTCGCCCGTGCCGCTATAATCATTTCTTCTGTTCCGGGTGCATGTTTTTGACCCCAGTGATATAGTGCTGAAAATGACAATGCTTGAATAAGTTCATAAACAACTCAGCAAACCTTAATTATTTACAACAGAGCCGTAGCTCTATTGGACTTCAACACGCTTTTATTATTATTTTATTTGTGTGTCCATTTGGGTGGGCGTTTTTCTAGGAAGGCTTGCATGCCTTCTTTGCGGTCTTGGGTTGAAAAAGTGGTGTAGAATAGGCGTTGTTCGGCGAGTAGACCTTCTTGTAGGGTGGTTTCGAAGGCGCGGTTTATAACCTCTTTAACCCGTATTGTAGCAGTGGTGGATTTTGATGCTACTTCTTGGGCTACAGCCATCGCATCTTCAGCGAAGGTTTCGCTATCGAATACTCTACTAACAAAGCCCATTTCTTTGGCTTCATCGGCGGTTATCATACGCCCTGTTAGGCATAAATCCATAGTCAGTTGCTTGCCTATCGTTCTGGCTAAACGTTGAGAGCCGCCCATACCCGGAATTGTGCCTAAGTTAATTTCGGGTTGCCCGAATTTGGCGCGGCTTGAGGCAATTATCATATCGCACATAAGTGCCAATTCACAGCCACCGCCTAAAGCAAAGCCATTAACGGCTGCAATTGTTGGCTTGCGCAAATCGGCAACAACGTCATGTGTGCCTGTAAAATAATTTTGGCTATAAACCTCATTATAGGTAAGCCCGACCATTTCGGAAATATCGGCCCCTGCTACAAAGGCTTTGCCACTGCCTGTTAACATTATAACGCCTATATTATCATCGGCATCAAATTTGCGAGCGGCATCGGCAAGTTCGGCGGCAATATCGTTCGCCAAGGCATTTAGAGTTTGCGGTTTATTAAACCTAATAAGCCCTACGCGTCCATGAGTTTCGGTTTCTATTGTTGAATAATTTGTCATATTTATCGCTTTAACTTAGAGTTGGAATGGTAAATTGCGCACTGTCGCCGCCTTTCCAGCGGGTGGTCACGGTTTTAACCTTGGTATAAAAACGTATGCCCTCCATACCATGTTGATTATGCTCGTTAAACGCCGAATTTTTCCAACCGCCAAAGCTATGAAATGCCATAGGAACAGGAATGGGCACGTTAACCCCAACCATACCCACTTCGACATTATCGGAAAATTGCCGTGCTGCCGCACCACTTTGGGTAAAGATAGAACACCCATTACCAAATTCATGTTCCGAGAGTATCCTTATCGCCTCGTCTAATGAATTTACCCGCATGATTTGCAGTGTAGGTCCGAAAATTTCTTCTTTATAGGATTGCATATTCTGAGTGACATTGTCAATTAAAGTAGGCCCTAAAAAATAACCATTTTTATATTCTGCTTGAGCCATTTTGTAGCTGCGCCCATCGCATAATAATGTTGCGCCTTCTTTTTCGGCCATATCTATATAACCTATAACTTTTTCTAAATGTTGTTTGGTTACAAGTGGGCCGTAATCGGCATCTTCATCCATACAATGACTAATTTTTAGTTTGGCAATTTTTGGCAACAGAGCTTTAATAAGCCTGTCGGCAGTATCATCACCCACACATACGGCAACAGATATTGCCATGCAACGCTCACCTGCTGAACCATAGGCCGCTCCAAGTAAAGCACTGGCTGTGCCTTCAATATCGGCATCGGGCATAATGACCATATGGTTTTTAGCACCGCCCATGGCTTGGCAACGCTTGTTATTTTGGTGCGAGCGGTCATAAACATATTTTGCAATGGGTGTTGAACCCACAAAGCTTACCGCTTGAATATCGGGGTGTTCAGTTAGGCGGTCTACGGCAACTTTATCGCCATTTACAATATTTAACACGCCTTTAGGAAAGCCTGCTTCTATCATATATTCGGCAATACGCTGTGGGGCTGCGGGGTTGCGTTCGGACGGTTTCCACACAACACAATTGCCAGCGGCGGTCGATAGCGCTATCATCCATAATGGCACCATAACAGGAAAATTGAATGGAGTGATGGCAGCGGTTACGCCTAGCGGTTTGCGCATGGAATACATGTCCATAGCGGTCGAAACATTATCGCTAAATTCGCCTTTTAAAATGTGGGGTGCAGCGCAAGCAAATTCTACCGATTCTATGCCACGAATAACTTCGCCTTCGGCATCTAAAATTGTTTTACCATGTTGTAGCGAAATTAGGGTTGCGAGTTCTCTTTTACGTTCATTTAAAATGTTTAAAAATTTATTCATTATGCGGGCGCGCGCAAGCGGCGATGTATGTCCCCATGTTTCAGATGTTCGCTTGGCACTGGCAACAGCAGCATTAACCTCGGCAACTGATGATAAAGCAACACTGCCCGACACAGCACCTAGGCTTGGGTTGTAAATATCTTGGCGGTTGCCTGATGTGCTTTTGACTATTTTACCATCTATAAAGTTATCGAACTTTTCCATCTTATTTTTCCTATCGTTTTATTGTGTCATAAATTTAAAATAGCCTGAGAAATCTTTATTATCCATACCCGCTTCGCTCATTGCTTCGTATAATTCTTTGGCTTTTTGACCAATTTTATTATCAACGCCAGCGGCTTTAGCGGCATCGTCGGCCAACCTTAAATCTTTTAACATCATGGCTGCGGCAAAGCCTGGTTCATAATCGTTATTAGCAGGAGTTGTTGGAACAGGGCCCGGGACAGGGCAGTATTTTGATAATGACCAACATTGACCCGATGCAGCATTGGCAATATCGAATAATTTTTGTCGTTCTAGCCCTAGTGCATCCGCCATTGCAAATGCTTCACAAACTGAAATCATTTGAATGCCCAACATCATATTGTTACAAATTTTTGCGGCTTGCCCTGCACCACTTGAACCCGCGTGAATAATATTTCCACCAATAATGCCGAGTATTTCCTTAGCATTGGCAAAAGATTTTTCACTGCCGCCACACATGAATGTAAGTGTGCCTGCGACGGCGGCGGCAACACCACCCGATACGGGGCTATCCATCATAAACCGCCCAGACTTTGTTACTTGAGTTGCAACTTTACGGGCAGTTTCAACATCTATTGTTGAGCTGTCTAAAAATAATGTGTTGGGTTTTGAAACAGAGATAAGACCGTTTTCGCCACAATAAACCGCTTCCACATGTTTGCCCGCAGGCAGCATGGTTATAACAATATCAGCATCTTTTACAGCGTCTGCAGCACTTAGCGATGCGATACCGCCTATTTTGGTAAATTGGGCTAACGCATCGCTCGACAAATCGAAGCCCATGACATTATGACCCGCTTTAACCAAGTTGGCTGCCATTGGAAACCCCATATTGCCTAACCCTATAAAACCGATATTTGTCATGCTGCTATTCCCTCTATATAGTTCCGTTAAATTCAACAGGTTTGTCCCAATCGAAAAATAATTCATTGTCTATGGTTTGAAAATAACTTTGTATATTTTGTTTACTGACATCCGATATATTATCAGGCTGCCATTTTGGGCTTCGGTCTTTATCAATAAGCAAAGCACGAACACCTTCGTAAAAATCGGGGTTTTGCATAACATGCCATGCCAAACGCATTTCCATTTGCAGGCATTTGTCGAACGGTAAATGCACACCGCGTTTTATTTCTTCGAATGTTATATGCAGTGAAGTTGGTGACATTTTCTGTATGTTTTTTAAAATTTTGCTCGAAAAATCACTATCATCAGCTTTTAGGTTGCTAATAATTGTTGCCAAATTTTCGCCTTCAAACAATCTATTGGCTTGCTTAAGATTATTGTTAATTTCGGGTTGAGAGCAAAAATTATTTAAAACAGTTTCTACGTCAGTAAAACCATCTTCATTAAATTCAATATTGCTAAGTGCTGCTTCGAGTGCGTCTAGTTTATTGGACTCAATATAATGAGTGGCTATGCCAAGCTCTAATAAATCTACGCCATTAAGGCGATAACCCGTTAAACCCAAAAACATACCCATATTGCCCTCAAGCCTTGATAGGAAGTATGAGCCGCCAACATCAGGAAAAAAACCTATCATAGTTTCGGGCATAGCAAACATTGTGCGCTCAGTCGCAATACGGTAATGACCGTGAACTGAAACACCAACACCTCCGCCCATAGTAATGCCATCTATAAAAGCTATATAAGGTTTGGGGAACATTTTTATGCGCCAATTGGTGCGGTATTCTGCCCAGAAAAATTTGCACGCTTCTGCAGGGTTGGTTTTACCCATATTGACGACATCGACAATATCGCCGCCTGCGCAAAACGCTTTATCGCCAGCCCCTTTTATGAGAACAGCTTTAACATTTTTATCATTTTTCCATTCCGCTAACTTATTGCCAAGAGGCAGGCACATTTCTGGGGCTAGCGCATTGAGCTTTTTGGGTGCGTTTAGGGTTATTTTTGCTAAAGCCCCAGTTTGCAAAATAATTGGGTTTTCGGTCATGTAAACAGCCCATCTTGTTGAGTTTTTTCAATGGCATCACGGGCGATAATAAGCCGCATAATTTCGTTTGTGCCTTCTAAAATTCTATGCACCCGCAAATCTCGCAACACACGCTCTATACCATATTCTTTAATATAACCATAACCACCATGAAGTTGCAAAGCATCATCGACAATATTAAAACACATATCAGTAGCAAAGCGTTTTGCCATAGCACAATTTGTGGTTTTATCGGGGCAGTTAATATCTATACTATTGGCAGCATTATAAACCATTAAACGCGAAGCTTTTAAGTCGGTAAGCATATCGGCCAATTTGAACTGTAACGCCTGAAATTCATTAAGTTTTTTACCGAATTGTTTGCGGTCTTGAATATAATTTGCCGCTTGGTTTGTTGCCATTTGCGCCCCCCCTAAAGAACAAGCGGCAATGTTAACCCGCCCGCCATCTAAACCTGCCATCGCAATTTTAAACCCCTGCCCTTCGGCACCCAGTCGGTTTGATACAGGCACACGGACATTGTCAAAAACCACCTCGGCAGTGGGTTGAGAATTCCAACCCATTTTTTTCTCTTTTGCCCCAAATGACAGCCCTTTTACACCTTTTTCGACCAAAATTGCCGACATGGCACTTGCTCCGTCTGAAGCTTTTCCTGTTTTTAGCATAACCAAATAAACATCCGAATGCCCAGCACCCGAAATAAAGGCTTTTGTGCCATTAATAATATAATCATCACCATCACGCACCGCTGTGGTTTTGCCCGAGGCGGCATCGCTGCCTGCATTGGCTTCGGTTAAACAGTATGAACCGAAATACTCCATACTCGCCAGTCTGGGGATAAATGTTTGGCGCAAATCATCTGAGCCGAATTTATCGACCATCCATGTGACCATATTGTGGATAGATAAAAATGCGGTGGTTGAAGGGCAACCTGTTGCCAATTGCTCGAATATTATGGCGCTGTCTAACCGACTAAGACCTGTGCCACCATATTTTTCAGATGTATATAATGCACCAAAACCTAGCTCTGCAGCGGATTTTAAAATGTCTTTAGGGAAATATGATGTTTCGTCCCACTTATTTGCATTGGGCGCTAAATGCGCGTCGGCAAAGCTTTTACTCAAGTTTTTAAAGCTTTGTTGGTCTTCGGTTAGGGTAATATTCATCTAAATCTCTGTTTTTAGTCAGCTTTGTTGACGTTTCAATATGTGTGAAATCATAATATTTCTATTGTGAACTTTCTTACATATGAGTAACATATAATAATCTTATATAAAAATCAATACGCAACCGTATGGAAAAACAAAATATCGTGGCAAATCTTAATAAAAATGGTAAAAGCACAGGCAAATTAAGCAAAGAGGATTGGATAAAAGCCGCATTTAATACTTTGAGCGAAAATGGCGTAGGTGCGGTGCGGGTGGAAACACTTGCCAAACGATTGGGCGTAACAAAAGGCAGCTTTTATTGGCATTTTAAAAATAGGCAAGAGCTATTAGAAGCGATTTTACACAAGTGGCGTATTGAACAACGGGTCATTAAGCGCGTAGAAGCCATTGGCGGCACACCACGCCAAAAAATGTTAAATTTATTAGACAGCGTACCGCGTAAAGTACCGCGCAACAATAGTGGCGCAACCGAACTTGCTGTAAGGTCGTGGGCAAAAAACGACATTCTAGCGGCAGAAACCATCGCCATTGTCGACAAACAACGCATCGAATGGGTAAAAGGCTATTTTATTGACATGGGGTATAACGAACAAGTGGCCGAATCCCGCGCGTTCTTAACTTACGGCTACATTATGGTTCAAGGCATTTTTTCAATAGAAAATTTAAACGGCATATTAGA
>CAZHCZ010000048.1:0-14679 GCA_964531635.1 uncultured Hyphomicrobiales bacterium
CTAAAATTTCTTGTTCAGTAGCAAGTAAACCCGCCTCAGATGAATTGGGTATTTTAAGCGGGATTAGGCTGTTTTTCAAATCATATGACGATAGCGCATCTGACCATGGGTTTTGCGCCGACCAAATAATTGTATTGCCCGACATATCGGTCAAAATTGGAATTAACAAGCTAGAATCGGCTTGAATATCGCTATATTGTGCGCCAATTTGGTTTAAATATTCTTGCACTGCAGTTTTTCTGAATTTTATGGTGATTTCGGCAACATATTGTGCGCCACCGCTTTGCTCATTTTTAACGCTAAAAGCTTTAACTAAGAGTGAACGAGTACCAGCATCTAAACTGTTTAGCGCATTCTTCTTTTGGTTTGGAGTAAGCAACCGCCCGAACAGAATATTTACCGCCTTTTTTTCGGCAATTACCAAGGCTTTTTGTTTCGCATCCAACCCATCTTTACCCGTAACATTAACCTTGATATTTGCCACATCGTAAACATTATCGGTATTGGCTTGGGTGAGTGTTGGCAGAGCTAAAAAGCACATCAACACAGTGAAAATACGGGTAAATTTAAGCATTAGGACGACTCGTAGAGTTTAAAAAAATATTTCAGATATTCGGCATAAGTTATATGAATATAGGGTGAATTGCCATATATAATTTATAACATAGTTTAATATAGCTATTAATTGTGTCTATTATGTATCTATTTAGTGAAAATTGTAATTTTTTGCTTTTATATAAGCATCATCAAGGGTAAATAATAAGCAAAAAAAATTAACGGATTTTATATGACAAAATCGGACAATAAAAACAACCTTTCTTATAAAGATGCTGGGGTTGATATTGATGCAGGCAATAAGCTTGTGGATTTAATTAAGCCATTGGCAAAATCGACCTCGCGTGTTGGTGCTAATGTAAATTTAGGTGGTTTTGGTGGGTTGTTTGACCTTAAAGCCATCGGCATGGACGACCCTGTGCTTGTGGCGGCTAATGACGGGGTTGGCACTAAACTTAAATTGGCGTTTGAAGCCAATATACATAACACTGTGGGTATAGATTTGGTTGCCATGTGTGCCAATGACCTTGTGGTGCAAGGTGCTGAACCTTTATTCTTTTTAGATTATTTTGCTACGGGCAAACTTGAGCTTAATGTTGCAGAGAATGTTATTGCAGGAATAGCAGAAGGCTGCATACAGGCAGGAGCGGCACTTATTGGTGGCGAAACCGCCGAAATGCCTGGTATGTATAGCGAAGGCGAATATGACCTTGCTGGCTTTTGTGTCGGCGCAGTTGAACGCGACAAGGTTTTGCCAAGCGATAATATTACTACGGGTGATGTGATTCTGGGGTTAAAATCTAACGGAATACATTCTAATGGGTTTTCGCTCGTACGCAAAATTGTTGGAATATCGGGCTTAAAACTTAGCGACACTGCACCATTTGATGATAAAAAAACACTCGCTAAGGCTTTGCTTGAGCCGACTAAAATGTATGTAAAATCTTGCCTTGCTGCTATTAAACAAAGTGGTGGCGTTAAAGCTTTAGCGCATATTACAGGTGGCGGAATTACCGAAAATTTACCGCGGGTTTTAGCCGATAATATTAGTGCTAAAATTAACCTCGACAATTTAGATGTACCAAAAGTATTTAACTGGTTGGCTGAGCTTGGCGGCATTACCGATGCTGAAATGTTAAAAACATTTAATTGTGGTGTTGGCATGATTTTGGTCGTTGATGCACCAAAAGCCAATGAAATTATTAGTATTTTAAATGACAATGGCGAAACCGCTTTTATACTTGGCGAAATTATCGACCAAGCTTCAGGGCAAGTTGTTTATTCTGGTGAGTTTAATGCAAAAGCTTAAAATCGGCATTTTAATATCGGGTGGTGGCAGCAATATGCACGCCATTATTAACGCCTGTAAAGCTGAAAACTATCCTATTGAAATTGCAGTTGTTATTTCTAACAACCCTGATGCTAGGGGCATTGAAATTGCGCGCGACAATGGAATAACTGCCGTTATTATTGACCATACGCGCTTTGAGAACCGTGAAGCGTTTGAAGATATATTGCATGAATGTTTGCTTGAACATAAAGTTGAGTTGGTTTGTAATGCAGGTTTTATGCGCATTTTAACTGAAAAATTTGTTACGGCTTGGGCAGGACGGCAAGTTAATATTCATCCATCATTATTGCCTTCGTTTAAGGGGTTAAATACCCATAAACGTGTGCTAGAGGCGGGGGTTAAAATTACTGGTTGTAGCGTGCATTATGTCGATGTGGAAGTAGATGCAGGGGCTATTATTGCACAAGCTGCCGTGCCTGTTTTGTTAAATGATAATGTTGAGAGTTTGGCTAAACGTGTGCTTAAGGCTGAACATAAATTATACCCAAACGCTTTGCGAATGATTGCCAAAAAAATTATTGGTTTAGATAACAATGCAGGGAATGTGCTATATTCCCCTAGAATTAAATGATACAAGTTTGAACGGTGCTTGTGCTAATTTTCAAATTCTATAATTTTCAATAAACTTATCATGCATATATAATTTATGAAATTCGCGCCTTAT
Organism: uncultured Hyphomicrobiales bacterium; assembly: GCA_964531635.1. Taxonomy (GTDB): domain Bacteria; phylum Pseudomonadota; class Alphaproteobacteria; order Rhizobiales; family OSC116; genus OCS116. The sequence goes on from CAZHCZ010000048.1 coordinate 2,571, forward strand.
TGCTTGCCAACTAAATTTAATCGAATTTTCTACAAGTGGTTTATCAAACTTCTTTAGGTTTTCAGCAATTGGCGACCATTTTATAAGCGCTACAACGCTGGTTGAAAACGCGCCATCATACTGGGTTGCATTGTCCCATTCAACAGTGTCTAACCGAGTAGAAAAGTCTTTAATTAATGCTTCAATATCTCCTTGAAACTCACCATCGCCAAAACGTGAGCGAATAGAGCTTTCATGTAACGTTTTAGCCATTTTTACGGCTTCATTTCTGTCCTCAGTATGAAGCAATGTTTGCGCCACCATAAAAACCGCCAAATCAGAAAGACAGGCGGCGTATATATTCCACTTTGCAATATTGATTGATTTAACAAAAGCGTCATCTTCAAACATTTTAGGGTATTGCATTCCCATACGTGTTTTTAAATATCCGTAAAGTGTTTTTTGCGCAATAAAAGCCGATCGTGTAACCATAAACTCTTGGTAATTTGCAACATTGTCGAGGGAATTGGCGCGTTTAAATACAGAAAATGCGTTCTTAATTGATGCTATAAACCATTTTATATTTTCCACAAATATTCTTTCTATATTTAATTAACACTCGTTATATTTAATTAACACTTGAAATTTGTTCAAGTATTGTGCATGGTTAATGATGTGAAGCCTTGATTATTAAGTATAATTGAGTTTCATATGTCTTAAACCATGTCAATAGATTAACATCTTTAAAGAAACATGGGGGACAAATCAACATCAACTTAGAATTACTTTGGCAGTGCCAAATTAAATTTGGTTGGAGACATTTTTACAAAAGGGAGGTTAATTTGTCTAATACATTACAAAAATCTAAGGAACATCATTGGGCCCGAACCAGAAGCTTAACCATATTGGTTTTAGCAATTTGGGTTGTCTTTTCAATGATTATTCCGTGGAATGCAAAATTTTTGAACGAGTGGTCGTTTATGGGTTTTGAACTCGGTTACTATATGAATGTGCAAGGTTCTCTTGCGGTATTCGTTGTTTTAATATTTTTCCAAAATTGGCGACAAGATGCAATTGATGATGAATATGAAGCAAGTGAAAACGGAGATTCATCATGAAAAAATTAGAAGGTGGGTTTATAAATAACCTAGGTCGCGTGTACGCATTGTATACTGGCGGCTTTTTAGTGTTCGTAGGGCTAATGGCTATTTTAGAAGCTATGGGCGTAAGTGCTGCAACTATTGGCATATTATTTGTTGCCTTTACAATTGTAATTTATGCTGTCATTGGCTGGCTTTCACGCACAATGAAGGTTGACGAATATTATGTAGCAGGACGAGAAGTACCTGCTGTCTATAATGGCATGGCAACCGCAGCAGACTGGATGTCAGGCGCGTCATTTGTGGCGTTAGCAGGCGGCATTTATTTTGGTGGATATGGCTATTTAGGCTTTATCGTCGGTTGGACAGGTGGTTATGTTTTGGTCAACTCGTTAATGGCGCCTTACTTACGTAAATTTGGTTGTTACACCGTTCCCGATTTTATCGGAACACGCTATGGTGGCAACACAGCAAGGCTAATGGCGGTCATTATTTTGGTTGTCACATCATTCACTTATGTAACAGCGCAAATTAATGCCTCAGGTACAATTGCAGCCCGTGCTCTTCAAATTCCATTCGAATTTGGTGTATGGTTTGGTCTAGCTGGTATTTTACTATGTTCTATGCTCGGCGGAATGCGCGCAGTAACATGGACGCAGGTGGCACAATATATCGTGCTTATTATTGCCTATTTGGTACCCGTTATATGGATGTCAAATGCGCAAGGATTCGGTGTTATACCGCAATTTTCCTATGGCGAAGCCGCGGCTCGAATAGCCGAGCTCGAACCAATGCTAGGTGTTGGCGTTAATCTTCCGACCGAAAGTTTTCCAGGTATGAGAGCGTTAACGGTTCTACATAACGACCCGCAAGGTGGTATGGAATCATGGAAAATGGTAGCATTAGCAATCGCTATGATGACAGGTACAGCGTCTTTACCACATATCCTTATGCGCTATTTTACCACGCCGTCAGTGCGTGATGCGCGTAAATCTGTGGCATGGTCATTATTGTTTATTTTCATTCTATATTTCACTGCACCCGCTCTAGCCACTCTAACTAAGTTACAATTGTTAGACCCTGAACTGGCGACCAGTATCATCGGCAAAGCAGTTGCTGATGTGCAAAATCTAGAGTGGATTCAAAATTGGGAAAATGTCGGAATGTTAAAAATTTCCGATAGCAATGGCGATGGTATTTTGCAAATAAATGAGTTCTTTATGCGCTCAGGTATTGTTGTGTTGGCAACACCAGAAATTGCGGGCTTGCCCTATGTAATTTCAGGTTTGGTTGCGGCAGGTGGTTTGGCAGCAGCCATGTCAACAGCCGATGGCCTATTGTTAGCAATCGCCAACGCTTTATCGCATGATCTTTATTATAAGATTATCGACCCTAAAGCCGATACCAAGACACGTCTTATCGTGGCGCGGATTTTGCTTGTTATCATTGGCATTGCCGCCGCCTTCGTAGCTTCGTTAAAGCTCACGAGTATTTTAGGCGCGGTTGCATGGGCATTTGGCTTTGCAAGTTCAGGCTTATTCTTCCCGTTGGTGCTCGGCATTTGGTGGAAACGAGCCAACACTGCAGGCGCAATTGCAGGCATGGTTTTTGGTTTCTTAACTGGTACTGGCTATCTCGTATGGGTGCAAACTGGCGGAGCTCAAATATTGGGTCTCGATGGCTTGCGTTTCGGTATTATCGGAATGTCTGTTAGCCTTGTCGCTATGGTGGTCGTATCATTAATGACCAAAGAGCCAGATGAGGATATACAACGCATGGTCGATGAAATACGTTTGCCAACTGGTAAAGAAGTATTAAGCTCTGAGCATTAGTTTAAGAGCAACATTCTAAATTCGGGAGCTAGACTTAGTTTAGCCCCCGTTTTATTTTTAAATTTTTTTAAGGATAGCAAGTGCAAGGTGAAATTAGTGATTTTCCCATTTGGGCAATAATAATAGATTATGTGTTGGGTATGATTATGTGGACATTGGTTGGTCGTGCCGCAATGGGTATTTTCCTACGTGAAGACTCTACATTTTTCTTCAGTAGAATATTTATAAAATTAACCGACCCAATTTTAAAAATATTTTCACCAATAACCCCAGCTTTTTTGGTTAACTTAATAGTCCCGCTCTATGTCGCGTGGTTTTTCTTTATGCTGCGCTTTTACGTCATGCCACCCTTATTAGGCTATTCAGTATTCGGCATGTTGTCTTTCCCACTAGAAGGCGAAATAGCCAGTTCAATTTATTCTCTATTGAACAAATAAAGCTTAAACTCCAGCTAAATTATTTTCTATAAAATTTGTTTGGGTCTGTGTGGTTGATAACGCGCAAAAACGCCAGCCAAACAACTGTTTAACTGGCGTTTTAATATCACTATTATTATGCTGGCAGTCGCCTAATTTATAGCTAAATTAACCTGTAATTTCACCATCTTCAAAGAAGAATTTAATTTCGCGAGCGGCTGATTCTGGTGAATCTGAACCGTGAACTGAGTTTTCGCCTATGCTTAGAGCAAATTCTTTACGAATTGTGCCTGCATCGGCATCATCTGGGTTGGTTGCGCCCATAACTTCGCGGTTTTTAGCGATGGCGTTTTCGCCTTCTAAAACTTGAACCACTACAGGTTCGGACATCATAAATTCGACCAATTCGCCATAAAATGGGCGTTCGCTATGCTCAGCGTAAAAACCTTCGGCTTGAGCTTGGCTCATTTTAATGCGTTTTGAAGCAACAATGCGTAAGCCAGCATCTTCGAATTTTGTAACAATTTTACCTGTTAGGTTGCGTTTAGTAGCATCGGGTTTGATGATTGAAAATGTGCGTTGAATAGCCATGATTATATATCCTTTAATTTAATTTGTATGTCGCTATAGCAGTGTTTATGGTAGCTTTCAATAGCGCGCACCTATTTGTCCGCAACAAAGGAATAATAATGATTGAATTGACTATGTTTCCGCCAGCATTAAACTGCCGCAGTGCAAGCTCCTTCAGTATGAAGGCTGAGCTTTTGATGAAAATGTGCGGGGTAGAATATAAAGCCATTTATAGCAGCAGAACCTTTAAAGCACCGAGTGGCAAGCTTCCGTTTATTAAAGATGGTGATGAACTTATTGCTGACAGTCATTTCATTTATAAGCATATTTGCCAAAAATATGACTGTGATTTGGATGCCGATTTAACACCGCAACAGCGGGCTATTTCTTTAGCATTTGAGCGGTTGATTGAGGAACATCTTGTTTGGACACTGGTTTATTCGAGGTGGATTGATGAAGACTTTAACCATGTTCTGCTTGGGCTATTTAAACGAGTGCCGTGGATAAGGCGAAAAATTGTAACTCATTTTGCAAAAAGAATTGCGCAAAAAGGACTGTATTACCAAGGGGTTGGGCGGCATGAAAAGCAAAAAATTTATAAACTTGGCTGTGATGATTTAGATGCTATTTCTGTACAACTTGGTGATAATAAATACTTTTTTGGCAATAAAGTTTCGGCAATTGATGCCAGCATATACGCAGTGTTGGCGGCGACTATTTACCCAAACATAAACTCGCCACTTAAACAGCATGCTATCTCTATTGTTAATTTTAAGGCTTATATGAAAAATATTGAAGAAAAATTTGATTATAGTCCACGTATTTGAGTGGCGATTTTTTCTAACTTACTAAGCTCGACTTTACTTACTAGCACATGACCATAGCTATCGTCGTGCCATGTTAATTGGTTGGGTAAGTTGGATTTTGAGGGTTTTGAACGGGTGATATAGTAGGCGAGTTGGGTGTCGTTATCATCTATATAAAGTAAATAAGCTGCGGGTTTGGTCTCGGCTATGGTTAGGCGAGCGCCAACAAATTCTAGCCCAAAATTTTCTAAATTCGGCACTATAAAGTTACGTTTTACGGCTTTTGAAAACCATGTTTGAATTTGAGCTTTATCTACGGCTGTTAATTCTACACTGTTTTGCTCTTGGCTGCTGTAAAGCTCGTGGGCTTGTTGGGCGAATTCTGTAATGCTCGATGTAGTTTTGCCAAAGGTTTTTTCAGACATTCTGTCGGCGTTATAACCCATTAATATGCCTACACCCAACAATAAAAACATGGCAGCACGTTGCGATCCTTGCATTTTGGGTGGTTTTTCGCCTTTTTTATGGGGGCGGGAATAGTTGCCTGTTGGTTTTTTCATAGCTTTTATTATAGAGATTTTATTATTATGTGTAAATTCCTATTAATATATTTATGCTTTTGAAATTTTTCTGCTAATAAAGCTCATGTTAAATATTCTTGATCTTACTTATCGTATTGAAGGCCGTGTTTTGTTTGAAAATGCAACGGCTAATATTCCCTCTGGTCACCGTGTTGGTTTGGTGGGGCGTAATGGTGTGGGTAAAACCACTTTGCTTAAAATTTTAAATAAAGAGCTTAATGCCGAAGGGGGTGCGGTAACGACATCACGCGGGGCAGTTATTGGCATGGTGGCGCAAGAAGCCCCCGGTGGTAGCGAAAGTTTAATAGACTGGGTTTTATCGGAACATACCGAAATGAACGCTCTGTTTAAAGAAGCTGAAACCTGCACTAACCCTGAGAGAATTTCGGATATTCAGTTGCGTTTGGTCGATATTAATGCCCATAGTGCTAAATCGCGAGCGGCGACTATTTTATCGGGTCTTGGGTTTGATGACGAAGCACAAAAACGTGCCTGTGGCGATTTTTCGGGTGGGTGGCGAATGCGTTTGGCACTGGGTGCTATTTTGTTTTTAGAGCCTGATATTTTAATGTTGGACGAGCCAACCAACTACCTTGACCTTGAGGGGACTATGTGGCTCGAGGCCTATTTAAAAACTTACCCCTATACCGTATTAATTGTTAGCCATGATAGAGATTTATTGAATAAGTCGGTCAATCATATTCTAAACCTAGAAAATAAGCGTTTGCAGCTTTATCGTGGTGGTTATGATGATTTTGAAAAACGCCGTCGCGAGCATATTGAACAGCAAAATGCCGCCAAGAAAAAACAAGACACCCAGCGCAAACATATGCAAGCTTTTGTCGATAGGTTTAAGGCTAAGGCGAGCAAAGCCAAACAAGCCCAAAGCCGCATGAAGATGATTGAAAAGCTAAAGCCTATTGCCGCTATGTCTGAAAATGATGTTATGCCGTTTAACTTTCCGTCACCTGAGCGGACATTTAACCCACCGATGATGCGATTTGAAAATACCGCAGTGGGCTATGAAGAAGGCAAACCAATTTTAAAAAACATTAATTTGCGCATGGACCCTGATGATAGAATTGCTTTGCTTGGGGCTAATGGCAATGGCAAATCGACCTTTGCTAAATTACTCGCCCATAAGTTAGAAAAAATGGATGGTGAGTTTTATCATCATAAAAAAGTACAAATTGGTTATTTTGCTCAACATCAGATGGACGAACTTGACGGTAGTGAAACGCCATATCAAGTCATTAAAGGCTTAATGACCAACACAACCGAAGCACAGGTAAGGGCAAGAGTGGCGCAAATTGGCTTTGATTTAGACAGAGCCAATACCAAGTGCGATAATTTATCGGGTGGCGAAAAAGCCCGCATGTTATTTGCCTTGGCAACTTTTCATAAGCCCAACCTGCTTATTTTAGACGAACCCACAAACCATTTAGATGTCGATAGCCGCCAAGCATTAATTTTTGCATTGAATGATTATGAAGGGGCAGTGATACTAATTAGCCATGATAGACATTTGGTCGAAGCCAGTGCCGATATTTTATGGCTAGTAAATGACGGTACTGTGAGTGTTTATGATGGCGATATGGACGATTACCGTAATTTATTGCTCGCCAGTCGTAAGACTGAAAAATCGGTCAAAAAAATTAAAATTAAGGTCGAAAAAAAGACTGATAATTTAAAAGATGCTCGTAAAAAATTAGCACAAGCACGCGCAAAGCTTGCACCGCTTAAACAGAATATTACGGTATCGGAACAAAATGTTGTAAAGCTAGAACGAAAGCTTAAAAAAATTACCAAGGCATTAGCCGACCCCAAATTATTTACCGACTTCCCGCCCAAAAAAGCCGCAGATATTAGCCGTTTGCACGGCGAAACCAAAGTCTTGTTAAAAGAGTGGGAAGCAAAGTGGATGAAATTTTTAGAAGATTATGAAAAAGCTAAAAAGTTTTTAGATGAAAATGAAACCTAACAAATTATGGTAAATTAGATGACCAAAAGGAGTAAGAAGTTGATTAATTTTTTAGCTGTTTTGATGTTTATTGTTATACTAGCTTTTATGTATGGTTGGCCAAATATTTGGAAATTAGGTTTTGGTAATGCTGACTTGGGTGCTGTTAATTTTGAAACTTTTACACCTTCAAAAAAACCAAACCATGCTTTATTCTGCCCAGAAAATTTTTGCAAAAATGCCGCGCCAAACAAAGTTCTTCCAACATATGACTTGAATGTAGCAGACCTTAAAATTAAGCTTTTAAAACTGGTCCAAGCCGAAAAAAATATTTATAAAGTTGCTGAAAACGTAGAAACTTACGAATATCGCTTTGTGCAATATACGCCATTAATGGGCTTCCCCGATACCATAAGAATAAAGTTCATCGACCTTGGCAACAATAAATCCAGTATGGCAATATTTTCTGAAAGCCAAATTGGTCAGAGCGACCTTGGTGTAAATTATAAACGCATTAACATGTGGCTAAAACAGCTAGACACAACCAATTAATATCTCTGCGGTTTTTTTGAAATTGCGCTTACTTTGCGTTTTTTCTTTTTATCGGCATAAGGGTTTTCGCCTGAGCGCATTTGGAAGCGGATGGGTACTCCGGGTAAGTCGAAATCGCGGCGGAGATTGTTTACTAAATACCGAGTATAACTGGTTGGCAAATCTTCGGGGCGCGAGCAAAATAGAATAAATGTTGGCGGGCGCGATTTAATTTGGGTCATATAACGCAATTTAATACGCCGACCACCCGGTGCAGGTGGTGTGTGTTCTTCGACCATGTGTGAAAGCCAGCGGTTTAGCGGCGAAGTGGTGAAGCGTTTATTCCAAACATTATAGGTTTTAAAAATAGCAGGCATTAATTTATCGACCGCTTTGCCTGTTAAACCCGACATGGTTATCATAGTTATTCCGCGCATATGGGGGAATTGCAGTTCTAATAAATCGTTTATTTCTTTGCGTTTGGCTATTTTATCTTCGACCAAATCCCACTTATTAATAATTAATACTAAGGCACGTCCTTCGCGTTCTACTAGGCTGGCGATGGCTAAATCTTGTTTTTCGAATGGAATTGTGGCGTCTAAAATTAGTGCAACAACTTCGGCAAAACGAATGGCGCGTAAACCATCAGCTACTGAAAGTTTTTCTAATTTGGCTTTAACTTTAGCGCGACGTCTTATGCCTGCAGTGTCGAATAATTTAATGTTTTTGCCTTGCCACTGCCACGATACGGCAATAGAATCACGTGTGATACCCGCTTCAGGACCAGTTAACATTCTGTCTTCACCAAGCAGTGTGTTGATGAGTGTCGATTTTCCTGCATTGGGGCGACCTACAATTGCAACACGTAACGGACGGTCGATACCGACTTGAAAATCATCGCTATCTTCATCGACATCTGTACTCATATCGTTGATTTCGGCCTGCATTTTAGCATCTAGTCGCGCGTTTTCGGCAGCGACTTGAGCGTGGAAAGGTTCTAAGGCATCGCATAAATCGCCTATACCCTCACCATGGGCGGCAGAAATACCAATAGGCTCGCCTAAACCTAGCGAATAGGCTTCATATTTGCCAAATTCACCCGCTTTGCCTTCGGCTTTATTGCATAATAAAATAGAAGGGGTTTTACTGCGGCGCATAAGGTCGGCAAAATGCTCGTCAAGCGGAGTAACGCCTGCGCGGGCATCTATCATAAATAGGGCAACATCCGCTTCTTCAATTGCTGCCATTGTTTGTTTGCGCATTCTGCCTTCGAGTTTTTCCTCGTCGGCATCTTCTAAACCCGCTGTATCGATAATAATAAAATTAAGGTCACCAATTGACGCATCTCCGTGGCGGCGGTCGCGCGTAACACCTGGTAAATCATCGACCAAGGCTAGTTTTTTACCGACAAGGCGGTTAAAAAGCGATGATTTCCCGACATTTGGGCGACCAACTATAACCACATGTAAATCTTCTGGTTGGCTGAACTGCGTACCATTTTTTTTATTTTCGTCTGACATCTAGACAGCCTTTAATGTATATATTTTATATTTTAGAAACCAACAATATAACCAATTGATTTGCACGGTTTCTAATATCATTGGGGGTTTGGGAATTTTGTGCAAGAGAAAGAAAGAGTGTATTTGCCTCGACATATTTTTGGGCTTTATAAGCGCTTAAGCCTAACAATTCTCGCGCTTGAAAACGGAATGAATTTTCAACCACATTAATTTCAGCTAAACGCTTTTTCATATCATCGTAACTGGCACTATCGACAAGTAAAAGAGCCGCTCGAATACTGGCTAAATTTCGGTCATTTTGCACAAGTGAATTATCGACTGAAATTGTATCATATAGCTTTACCGCCTCGATAATATTTTCTTGTTGAATGTAATTGTCGGCTTGGCTCATCTGGGCTAGAAAAATATAGCCTTTATGGTTGGTTTGTTTAAGTTTTTCTAATTGTTCTACACTATTTTGTTTGCTGTTTAAGGCTTCGACAAAACTTATATAGGCATTGCTGGCATTAACCGCTTGAGAAAGTTGATAACTCTCATAACCCCTACTGCCACCCACCGCGGCAATTATAGCAACGCAGATACCGATAACCCAAATGCCGTATTTTTTCCATAACTTTGTTAGGTTATCGCGGCGGATATCTTCATTAATTTCTTCAAAAACGTCACTCATGACAGGTTTCCTTAACTTGTTTTACCGCAAAATAGACTGTTTTATACAGCTTGTCTATTCCCATTCTATTGTTCCGGGTGGTTTTGAAGTTATATCATAGGTTACGCGGTTAATACCTTTAACCTCGTTAATGATACGCGTAGCAGTTCGCCCTAAAAATTCATGTTCAAATGGGTAATAATCTGCCGTCATACCGTCGGTAGAAGTTACAGCGCGTAAGGCGCAAACAAAATCATAGGTGCGTCCATCGCCCATAACGCCTACTGTACGCACGGGCAGTAAAACGGCGAATGCTTGCCATATTTTATCATACAATCCAGCTTTGCGAATTTCATCGAGATAAATACGGTCGGCTTTACGGAGTATTTCTAAGCGGTCGCGCGTAATATCACCAGGCATACGAATAGCCAACCCCGGTCCGGGGAAAGGGTGGCGACCAACAAATTTTGGGGGCAAACCCAATTCACGACCTAAGTCACGCACTTCGTCTTTGAACAATTCGCGCAAGGGTTCGACCAATTGCATATTCATTCGTGCGGGCAAACCACCAACATTATGATGGCTTTTAATGGTGACTGAAGGCCCACCTGTAAAGCTGACGCTTTCGATAACATCGGGGTATAATGTGCCTTGGGCTAGGAAATCTGCGCCGCCAATTTTTTTGGCTTCTTCGTCAAAGACATCAATAAAAGTTGCACCGATAATTTTACGTTTTTTCTCGGGATCGGAAACACCTGCAAGCTTGTTTATAAATAAATCCGCAGCATCTACATGGGCTAGAGCTATGTTGTAATTGTCGCGGAACATGCTGACCACCTCATCGGCCTCGCCGTGGCGCATCATGCCTGTATCGACAAATACGCATTGCAGCTGATCGCCTATGGCTTCGTGTAGCAACATGGCGACTACTGAGCTATCTACTCCGCCTGAAAGACCGCAAATTACTTTTTTATTACCAACTTGAGCGCGGATATTATTTATCGCCTCGGTTTTAAAATGCGCCATTGACCAGTCGCCTGTGCAACCTGCTATGTCGATAACAAAATTACGAATTATTGTAGCACCGCAAGGGGTATGGACAACTTCAGGGTGAAATTGTACGCCATAATAATTGCGGCTCTCATCTGCCACTGCGGCATATGGCGCATTGGGCGATGTGGCGATAATTTCAAAGTTTTCTGGCAGTCTCGACACTCTATCGGCATGGCTCATCCAAACGGTTTGAGCATCGGTTATATTGGCAAATAGTTTACTGGGCTTAACAATAGTCAGCTCGGCACGCCCAAACTCGCGTTCATCGGTTTTTTCGACCGAACCGCCCAATTGAGCGCACATGGTTTGCTGACCATAACAAATACCGAGAACAGGAAGCCCCATTTCAAAAACTTGTTTTGGTGCACGCGCACTGTCTTTATCGGCAACCGATTGCGGGCCGCCTGCCAAAATAATGCCTTTAATATCGGTCATTTCATCTAAGGCTTTTTGGGCGTTATTAAATGGCACGATTTCAGAATATACGCCAGTTTCACGAACACGGCGGGCAATTAATTGAGTGACCTGACTGCCAAAGTCTATAATAAGTATTTTTTGCATGGCTTTTACTAGCTCAAAGCTACATATAGGTAAAGGAAAAATGCTATAATTATATAATAATTTTATCAATTTGCGTATGGGCGGCAGATAATGCGCGGGCTCTTTCATAGCTGAGCATATCGGCATGAATATAGGTCTGATTTTCAATACCCATAGCCTTTAGAAACAGTCGCATAAGTTTTTCGAGTAAAAAATTTGGGTCATTTTTTGCCATACCACCTGTGGCGATGATGATAAATGCCCGTTTACTCTTAAGCAAACCAACTGTGTTTCGTTTGGTCGTACTGAATGTTTCACCCTCACGCATTACCAAATCTTGCCACATTTTTAATGATGCGGGTATGTTATTATTATACATAGGCAGGGTGATAATTACTGTATCGCAAGCCTTAAGTTCAGCCACCAAAATATCGGAAGTTTTTACTAACTTTTGTTGGGCTGCATCGCGGTTTTCTGCCGCTGTATAATAGGCCGATAAATGTTCTGGAGTAAGCAAGTGCAACCCTATATTAACATCACGATAACAGATTTTAGTTTCAGGGTTTTGTGCA
>CAZHCZ010000049.1:0-3642 GCA_964531635.1 uncultured Hyphomicrobiales bacterium
GGAACTGGAGGAGAGGATGGGATTCGAACCCACGAGACGGGGATACCGCCTACACGCTTTCCAAGCGTGCGCCTTCGACCACTCGGCCACCTCTCCAGCACCACTAACATTTTGTAGCTTGCTTATATATTAAGTTGAGGAAGGTGCAAATGGTTTTTAATTATAATGTTGCACTTTCTAGGTTTTCTATTAGCTCGTCATTGACTTTGCCTGTAACCAGCAGGTTTTGACGGGCTTGGAACTCGCTAATGGCTTTGCGGGTTTTATTACCTATAATGCCATCGGTTGCACCAATATCCCAACCTAGAGTTTTTAGCATATTTTGGGCAGATTTAATGGACTTTTTATCGGCCAGTATATCGGTAGCGACTACGCCACTTTTAACATATTTGCTTTGTCCAATTGTTTGGTTATCGGCGGGCGGTTCGTTGCTTAAATAGCTTAAAGAAGGCGGTATATTGGCTTTGCTTGGCAGTTTATTCAATGTCCATTGTTTAATGTTGTTTTGAGCGGTGATAATTTGAGCTGGCGATAATTTAAGTTTAATAATAGCGGCACGGCTTGCGGCTTGTTTGTCGCCTTCTTTTTGTGCGAGTGAGTACCATTTATAGGCTTCGACCAAATCGGATTTTGCACCTTGACCTTTTTCATAGAGTACAGCCAAGTTATATTGCGCGTCGACCAAGCCTGCATTGGCGGCGATGTTAAACCATTTTAATGAGGCTTCAAAATCGGGCTTTAATGAAGGGTTGCTGGGTGCAGCATTCATCATTGCTAACCGATAAATAGACATTAAATTGCCTTGTTCGGCTGCTCGTCGGTAATATTGTTTAGCTTTTGCAAAATTAATGTCGACACCTTTGCCGTTTTCGAACATCATTCCTACACTAAATTGGGCGGGCGCAAGGTTGTTATTTGCGGCTTTTAAAAACCACTCGAATGACTTTGTTAGGTCGACTTCAACACCATCACCCATAGCGTATCTATTGGCTATTTCGAACTGCTCGGCGGCGTTGCCAGCCAACGCATTTTGACGCAATAATTTTGGCCCTATTTGCGGTGGTAATTGTTTGTCCATTTCGACAATGTTTGGGCTTATTCGCGGCAGAGCTTTGCTTGCGGCACTAGAGCTGCGTTGCTTTAAGTTGGTGCTGTTTAAAGGTTTGTTGGTTACTAGACTATTATCGTAAGATTTTGTTTTAAAGCTGGTGATAGAGTTGGTAACCAACGGGTTGGCATTATTTAATGTTTCTAATTGTTTAACCGTAGGTTGGCGCGTTTGCCCGTCTGGTGTTGGCAATGTTGAAAATTCTTCTGGTACAAAGTTGCCTTGCTCATCATTTTGGCTTGGTGGCGCTAGGTTTAACGTTGCTTCGTCTAAAATTTGCCGCGCATTACCGCCAACATTTGTTAGAGAATTAGCAGGCTGCGTATCGTTTGTTACGGGTGCGTTTTGAGCAATAGGGTCTGTTCTTACCAATGATGAATAAACAAACGCTCCTGTAATAATAATTATAAGCACAACGAGAGCGATGATGACTGGCGGGGTTATTTGTTGTTTTAGCCAAGAAAGTTTTGAAACTTCATCATTATTTTCTACTTGAAGTTCATTGCCTGCATTTTGTGCTGGTATATCTATATTATTATCGAGGCTTTCGTTGAATATATTCTCAGGGTAATCGTCTAAAAACCCTGTGGAACTTTCTGGTTTAATATCGACAGGGATAACATCTTGCGTTTGTTTTTTCTTCGAGATGAGGTTAGATAAAGAAAATTTTGAAGCAGGCGGTTTTGTGTCAGTTTTTTCACCGAGTGACGAGGCGGGAATTTTTATAGTACCAGTTTTAAGATTTTTACCTGTACGCTTGATTCTACTAAATAATGACTTTTTTACATCACTTTTGGCGCTGTTATTTTCAGCGTTATAGGTTTGTTGCGCGGCGCGTCGGGCGACGGCAATAAAATCTGTACCGTCATTCGGGCGAGCAACAGGGCGCTCTTTAGCCTGTTCGGAACCAATTGGAACGCTTTGCATTGCTATGTCTGTATGGTCTGGCGGGGCTTTGCGCTTGTTTTCTGTGTTGGTCTGGTTGGTTGCGGTTTTGGTTGTTTGAGCTGTAGCTTCTGGGGGCAACGGTTTGTTCGTCGAAATGTTGGGTGTCTTTAACATATCGGCTATTATTGGCTCTGGCGCTATACTCTTGGCTGTCTTGTTGGCGGGCATATCCTGAGGCTGTGCCGCGGTTTTCTCGGCCCCAGGTTGGATAAAATCCTGTGTATTTACTTTTTTTTCGGTTTTATAGCGGTTTCTATCGGGTGGGAGAGTTTCGGTGCTTTTAGCGTGAGAAAACCGCTCAGCGTTACCATCTTCTACTTTGGACAATCGGCTCATAACTTTTTCAAGTGATGATTGTAAATTTTCAGAGTTGCGAGAAGAGAATTCAGAAAACTTATCGGCAATTAATTTATTAATAGCATCGGTATCGGGTGCGGGTTTATTTTGTGTTTTCTCTTGTGCTTGTGAAAAAGTTTCAAGGGCAGTTTTTGCAGCTGCGTTGGCAATTTCTTGGTTATTATTGCGCATATCATCAACTGAGCTTATGAGCTTGGTCATGTTTTCTTCAATACGGTCGACGCCACTTAAGCGCTCTTCGGTTTTGTCGAGCCTTGTATTAATGGCGGCAATGCTGTTTTTAAGCTCTGTAATTTCTGTATCGGGTTTTTGGCTTTTATTTTGTTCAGATAACAGCATAGTCAATTGGCTGTTTAAACCACCAACTTGGCTTTCAAGTTCGGCAATTTGCGGGTCAATTTTTGGAATATTTATGCTATTATCAAGCCTTTCGGACAGGTCAGAAAATCTGTTTTCCATTATGTCGAATTCTGAGGAATAATCAGAATTTAATTTATTGGACAAAGAGTTTGAAATTGAATTGAGTTGACCTTGCATATCTTCTTCAAGATATTTAACATTGTTATTATAATCGCTTTGTTGGTGGTTTAAATTATCGAGCTTTATAAACAATTCGTCAAAGCGGGAAAGCATATCATTTTGGTTGAACGGGTCATTTTTTGGTGGTTGAGAAAAACTTGCTGTATTATTGTTCAATTTATCAATTTTATTAGCAAGGTTTGACAGCCTGTTTTCCATTTGCTCAAACTCTGTATGGATAGAGCGTGCAATTGGGGTATTTTGAACTTTTGTACGTTTGTTTAGGTTGGCGATTTGTGTTTGCATATTGCGCAATGCAGTAGAGTTGTTTCTATCTGCCAGCTCAATATGACCGACAATATCGGTTAACGCATTCTCAATAATGCTAAACCCGCCTGAAATTTGTTGATCTGCTGGGTTGCTATAGCTGTGCTGTGTATTGTGCGTACGGTTTCTAACGGGGCTTGGAGCAGGTTCAATGGTATGATTATGCTGTTCATTATTAGCGGTGTTAACAGTATCGGATAGCCATTCACCCATAGT
Organism: uncultured Hyphomicrobiales bacterium; assembly: GCA_964531635.1. Taxonomy (GTDB): domain Bacteria; phylum Pseudomonadota; class Alphaproteobacteria; order Rhizobiales; family OSC116; genus OCS116. The sequence continues at coordinate 3,476 of CAZHCZ010000049.1, forward strand.
TAGACCAGCAGCTTTTGCTTGCACTTTAACTTTTTCGCGGGTTTCGGCGTCTATACCCTTAATGCTCCATGCTGCATTTAATGTCATGATTCTTTACCATTCTTATAATTTGACCCATTTAAGTCCAATTTTTCAAATTATGGTAAATATTTGGTTAATTATTTATA
>CAZHCZ010000049.1:3742-14538 GCA_964531635.1 uncultured Hyphomicrobiales bacterium
ATTTATTTGCTTGACGTGAACGTAAACTAAATATAGTCTGTCTACAAACCAACTAACATTATAAAAAAATGACCGATAATATTCAAGATAACGACGAGACATTTACAATTTCAGAGCTTAGTAAAAAGTTTAGCTTAACTGCGCGTGCTTTGCGGTTTTACGAAACCAAAAACCTTATTGCACCAAAGCGCGTTGGTGATAAGAGGCTTTATTCAAAGCGCGATAAGGCAAGACTGTCCTTGGTTATTCAAGGTAAAAATGTTGGTTTTTCGCTCGATGAAATTAAAGAAATGTTAGACCTTTATGATGTGCGCGATGGAAAAAAAGTTCAGTTACAAGTCAGTTCAGTTAAATTTCGCAATCAGATCGAAAAGCTTAAATCACAAAAAATGCAGATAGAAAAAGCAATTTTGGATTTAACCATTTTGTGTGATGAGGTCGATAAAGTTATTGATGGGCAGGGCAAACCAAAAAACCTTGCTGATATTATTTATAGTTCTAAAAATTAAAATATGGAGAAAATATGCCCAGTTATAACGCCCCGATAGACGATACATTATTCGTTTTATTTGATTTACTCAATATTGACAAACCAGAATATGCGCATATTTTTAGCGATGTTGATAAAGACACTGCACGCGCTATTGCCGAGGAATTTGCTAAACTCACCAGCAATGTTATTGCCCCACTTAATGTATCTGGCGACAGCCAAGGTTGCACGCTTAAAAATGGCAATGTTACGACCCCCGATGGTTTTAAAGATGCGTTTAACCAGCTTAAAGCAGGCGAGTGGAGCGGGCTTATTTGCGACACTAAATATGGCGGGCAGGGGCTTCCTGCCAGTTTGGGCACAATGTTAGGTGAATATAGCAATAGTGCCAATATTAGTTTTGCTATGTATCAAGGTCTAACATTGGGCGCTTATGCGGCTATCCACACTTGCGCGTCCGATGCGCTAAAGGACAAATATTTGCCTAAAATGGTTACGTGTGAATGGACAGGCACGATGAATTTAACCGAACCACATTGTGGCACCGACCTTGGTCTTATTCGTACCAAAGCGGTCGATAATGGTGATGACAGTTACAACATATCTGGCACTAAAATATTTATTTCGGCTGGCGACCATGATTTGGCGGAAAATATTATTCATTTGGTTTTAGCCCGCACGGACGATATGCCTGAAGGCGTTAAAGGTTTGTCATTATTCTTAGTGCCAAAAATTAAAGTTGATGATGCAGGCGTGTTGGGCGATGCCAATAATGTAAGCGTCGGCTCGATAGAAGAAAAAATGGGCATTCACGGCAATTCAACCTGTGTGATGAATTTTGACAATTCACAAGGGTTTTTAATTGGCGAAAAAGGCAATGGTCTTAAAAACATGTTCATTATGATGAATGAAGCGCGGTTGGGTGTGGGCGTTCAAGGTTTGGCACTATCGGAAGTGGCATTTCAAAATGCCCGTGATTATGCGTTGGATAGACGACAAGGCACGAGTGCATCGGGTAAGAAAGATAAGGGCGAAGCGGCGGATAGAATTATCCATCATGCCAATATAAAATCATCGCTTATGTCTATCCGTGCGTTTAACGAAGCGGCGCGTGGCTTGGTTGGGGAACTTGCGGTTTTAACCGATGTTGTTCATTATGCCGATGATAAAAAGTCGGTCGAAAAAATTCAAGACCGCGTGAATTTACTCACCCCAATTGTTAAGGGCGTTTTGACCGATACAGGGTTTGACAATACGGTTATTGCCCAACAAATATTTGGTGGTCATGGTTATATTCAAGAACATGGCATGGAGCAATTTGTCCGCGATGCCCGCATTGCGATGATTTATGAAGGCACAAATGACATTCAAGCGTTGGATTTAATATCGCGTAAACTACCCGCAAAACATGGGCAAACCATTATGGCTTATTTGCAGGATATTGGTGGGTTCATTCATAAAAACCAAGATAATGATGAGTTAAGCGACGTGATGAAAGCCTTACAACAAGCCGCTGAATCTTTGCAAGTGGCATTGGGTTATTTGATGGAAAATGGACAGAAAAACCCTGACAGTGCTGTTGCTGGCGCACATGATTTTATGCATTTAATGGGCATTGTTACCTTTGGACATATTTGGGCAAAAATGGCAGTTGTTTCGCAGGCGAAACTATTAGATGATAAAGACAATCAATTTTATCAGTCTAAAATTATTTTAGCAAAATTTTATGCCGCTAAACATTTACCAGAAGCCAAAAGCTATCAAATTAAAGTATCATCAGGTGCAGAGGTTATTAATGCCATGCCGACTGATTGGGTTTAAATAATACTATTATAAAGGGAGAAAATAATGACCGATTGTTACATTTACGACCATGTTCGCACCCCAAGAGGACGCGGGAAAAAAGATGGCAGCCTACATGAAGTAACCGCATTAGAACTTAGCGCAACCGTATTGCGTTCTTTGCGCGATAGAAATGATATAGACACAGCATTGCTTGACGATGTGGTGTTCGGTTGTGTCGACCCTGTCGGTGAAGCAGGCGGTGACATTACACGAGCAGCTATATTGACCGCAGGTTATGACCAAAGCGTTTCAGGCATTCAGATTAATAGATTTTGCGCATCGGGGCTTGATGCGGTTAACTTTGCCGCCGCACAAATTATGGCGGGCATGCACGAAGCCACCATTGGCGGTGGTGTAGAAGCCATGAGCCGTTTGGGTCTTTTCGCATCGGGCGGGGCATGGCCTATCGACCCTTCTATTGCGGTACCGTCATATTTTGTACCGCAAGGCATTAGTGCCGATTTAATTTCGACAAAATACGGTTACAACCGCGAGCAATGTGACGCATTGGCTGTCGAAAGCCAAAAACGCGCCAAACATGCGTGGGATAATGGCTATTTCAAAAATTCAATCGCCCCTGTGGTCGATATAAATGGTTTAACCATTTTAGACCATGATGAACATATGCGCGATGGAACAACGCTTGAGAGCCTAGGTGCGCTTAATCCTTCCTTCGCTCAACATGGTGAACTTGGTGGGTTTAATGCAGTGGCTACACAGCGTTATCCTGAAATTGAAACCATTACACATATGCATCATGCAGGCAATTCTTCGGGCATTGTCGATGGCGCGGCAGGTGTTTTAATGGGCAGCAAAGAAATGGGTAAAAAGTTTGGGCTTAAACCTCGGGCGAGAATTAAAACCTTTGCCAATATAGGTTCAGAGCCGTGCATTATGCTTACAGGCCCTTCTATAGTTTCGCAAAAGGTGCTTAAAAAAGCCAATATGAAAGCTTCCGATATCGACTTATTTGAAATTAACGAAGCGTTTGCTTCGGTGGTTTTACACGCGGTCGATGAATTGGGCATTAGCCATGATAAAGTCAATGTTAATGGTGGTTCTATTGCTATGGGTCACCCACTAGGGGCGACGGGCGCAATGCTGCTCGGCACGGTTTTAGATGAGCTTGAACGGCGCGATTTAAACACCGCGCTCATCACACTTTGCATTGGTGCTGGCATGGGCACTGCAACCATTATCGAACGCGTATAGAAAGGATTAAGACAATGAAACTCAACGATTTTACATTTGAAATTGATTCTGATGGCATCGCTATTATTATTTGGAACCGCCAAGATAAAAGCATGAATGTAATGAGCGAAGCAGGCTTTGATGACCTTATCGCCATTATTAAAGAAATTAAGCAAAACCCCAAAGTTTTGGGCGCAGTGATTACCAGTGGCAAAGATAGTTTTTGCGCAGGTGCTGATATTAATATGATAAATAATATTTTGCATGATAATGACAATGTTGCCGAGCAAATGGAGCTAGCAAGTAAATTCTCATACACATTGCGCGATTTAGAAACCTGCGGTAAACCAGTGGTTTGTGCTATGACAGGCACAACATTAGGCGGGGGCTTCGAAATTGCTCTGGCGTGCCATTACCGTATTGCCGCACCGAATGAGAGCGCTAAATATGGCTTGCCCGAAGTGCGCATTGGTATTTTACCAGGTGGCGGTGGAACACAGCGTTTGCCACGGCTTATCGGCGCACAAGAAAGCTTGCAAATGATGCTTACAGGGCGGCTAATTAATGTAAAAGCGGCACATAAACTGGGTATTATCCATGAAATTGTACCCGCCGATGAGCTTATAGCCACAGCTAAAAAACGCATATTCGAGCGTAAAGTGACTATGGCACCATGGGATATGAAAGGTTATCGTATTCCGGGTGGGCAGGTTTATTCTAAAGGCGGCATGATGGTTTTCCCTCCTGCCAATGCGCTTTATCGCAAGTCTACCTACGACAATTACCCTGGTGCGCGCAATATTATGAAATGCGTTTATGAAGGTTTAATGGTCGACATTGATACAGGTTTGCGCATTGAAGCGCGGTATTTTACCAACCTTTTACGCACACCAGAAGCCAAGGCAATGTTGCGCTCTATATTTATTTCGATGCAGGAATTAAACAAAGGATTGCGTCGCCCTAAAGATATTGCACCTTCGAAAATTAAAAAAATTGCAGTCATTGGCGCGGGCTTAATGGGCGCAGGCGTAGCCTATGTTAGCGCGCAAGCGGGCATAGATGTTATCTTGCTCGACCAAAGCATGGAAGCGGCTGAAAAAGGTAAAGCCTATAGCGATAATATTATGTCGAAAAAGGTTTCTAAAGGTCGCATGTCGAGTGCGGCTAAGGATAAAGTTTTAGCGCATATTCACCCAACTGATAATTATGACGATTTAAAAGATGTCGATTTGGTTATTGAAGCGGTGTTTGAAGACCCTAAAATTAAAGCTGATGTGGTTAAAAAATGCGAAGCCGTTATGCCAGAAGGCACAATATTTGGCTCTAATACATCGACTTTACCCATTACGGGTTTGGCAAAAGCTTCGGCAAAACCTGAAAACTTTATAGGCATTCATTTTTTCTCGCCTGTTGATAGAATGATGCTGGTCGAGATTATTACAGGTGATAAAACCGGTGATGAAGCGGTCGCCCGCGCGCTAGATTATGTAAGCATGATTAAAAAAACACCGATTGTAGTGAATGACAGCCGTGGTTTTTATACATCACGTGTGGTGGTAACTTATATAACCGAAGCCTTGCACATGATGGAAGAAGGCGTGCCGCCAATTATGATTGAAAATGCAGGCAAAGCCGCTGGTATGCCCGTTGGTCCATTGGTTCTTGCCGATGAAATTGGTTTAGACGTTGCTCATAAAATATCTATCGCCAATAAAAATGCTGCGGGCAAAGATTTTGTCGAAAGCCCAAGGGACAGGCTGCTTGATGAACTGGTGGTTAAAGCAGAGCGGTTTGGTCGAAAAAATGGCAAAGGTATGTTTGATTACCCACAAAAAGGTAAAAAACATATTTGGGACGGTTTGGTCAAACTACAAGACAAACATCTTGAGCCTAAAGATGTCGATATGGATATTCTTGGGCAGAGGTTCTTATCTATTCAAGCCCTTGAAACCGCGCGTTGCTTCGAAGAAAATGTTTTAACCGACATACGCGAAGCCGATGTTGGCGGAATTTTAGGTTTTGGCTTTGCTCCCTTTACAGGTGGTCCAATTTCTTACATTGATATGGTCGGCTCGAAAGACTTTGTCAAACGCATGGAATTATTTACCAAAAAATACGGCGCAAGGTTTGAACCCACCAAACAATTGGTAAAAATGGCTAAGAATAACGAAAAGTTTTACGACAAATAAACAACCTAAAGCCAGACTTTTGTCTGGCTTTAAACTCCATCTATTCTCTTGTAAATTTAAACATTATTCAAAAGACATCAATTCAAACTTGTTTATAAGTCGGAATTGATGTTAAATGTTTAAAGTAAGAACATTACCCAAGGGAGTGAATATGTACATATACCTACCAATTGCAGAAATGAGCGTCAATATTTGGCTTATTTTAGGCATGGGGGCAGGTGTGGGCTTTCTTTCTGGTTTGTTTGGTGTTGGCGGTGGGTTTTTGCTCACACCTTTGCTTATTTTTACAGGCATTCCGCCCGCAGTAGCGGTGGCGACCGAGGCCAACCAAATTGTCGCCTCATCATTATCAGGTGCATTGGCGCATTTTCGCAAGCGCGCTGTCGACATTAAAATGGGTTTGGTGTTACTGGCCGGCGGTGTTATCGGCTCGTTTTTAGGCGTTGCCTTGTTCAACTATCTTAAAAGTTTGGGGCAAGTCGACCTGCTTATTACCATTTCTTACGTACTGTTTTTGGGTGTAATTGGCTCGTTAATGTTGGCTGAAAGCTTGCGGGCTATTTACCGCAATAAAAAAGGCACGGCCCCACCCGCGCGCCGCCCTGGGTCGCACAGTTGGATTCAAAAATTACCGTTCAAAATGCGCTTTCGGGCATCTCACCTCTATATTAGCGCCATTCCACCGCTTATTATTGGTGTATTGGTGGGTGTTTTGGCATCTATTATGGGTGTTGGCGGTGGGTTTATTATGGTTCCTGCGATGATATATCTGTTAAAAATGCCAACCAATGTGGTTATTGGCACATCGCTTTTTCAAATTATATTTGTAACCGCATTGGTAACAATTTTACACAGCGGGCAAAACCAAACAGTCGATGTGGTTTTGGCAACAACTTTATTATTCGGCGGTGTTATTGGAGCACAATTTGGTGTAAGGTTTAGCCAAAAACTCCGCCCCGAATTGTTGCGGGCATTGCTCGCAGGCATGGTCATGTTGGTTTGTTTGAAATTGGGTTACGACCTTGTTGTACAGCCAGATGAATTATTTCAACTCATGCCACTTGGCAAAATAGGGCACTAGGAGGGTTATTATGAAAACATTTAAAATATTTCTAAGTCTTTGCTTTTTAACTCTTGCTATTGGCACTGCCAAGGCTGAACTGGTTACCGACCTATCGGACAGGCGGGTCGAGATTAACTCAACATTTACGGGTGCAAGCTTATTATTATTTGGCACTTTTACCGAAAAATTCAAATATGACCCCAATTTACATGATATTGTTATTACCGTGGTCGGTCCAAACAAACCAATGATATTACGTAAAAAAAATAAAGTAGCAGGCATTTGGATAAATTATTACCGCGAGGAATATACAGAAATCCCTGCATATTATTCGGTCTTGAGCAGCCGAAAGTTAACCGACATTGCCACTAAAGTTACACTGGGGAGATTTGGACTTGGCACAGACTTTTTATTTTTAAAGCCCAACCCGTTAAACCAAGCCTTGCCCAGTGTTAAAAGTTGGAAAGAATTTAGGGATGCGGCTGTGCGTTTAAAAAAGCAAGAAAAGCTTTATGTCGATAGCCCCAATGGTGTAGAATTTGTTGGCAATGGTTTGTTTAGAGCCAATATAGATTTTCCTGCCAATGTCGACATTGGGGACTATGAAGTGAGCGCTTATTTGTTCCGAGATGGCAATATGATATTTGAAGAACATTCCCCCATTACCATGCGTAAATTTGGCTTTAGCAACACGATAACCCAATTCGCCCGCACCTACCCATGGTGGCACGGTATATTTGCAGTAATTTTTGCACTATTTTCGGGTTGGCTGGCTGCGGCGGTGTTTAAACGTAAATAACTATAGAAACTTATTTAATTAGCGAAAACTTGAAAAATTAAACTTAACCCCAGCGCCAATTAATGGCCCATTCATTCCACCCTTTATAGCTTTAATCCAACCAAAATTAGATGTAAGGCTTAAGCTATCGTTTAATTTATAATCAACATCCAGTTGCGCTGAGCCGACCAAACCGCCATTGACATTAATCGCCCCACCAGCGGCAGCGCCTAACAATAATTCGGCAGAAACATCTATTTTTTCAGTCAGTGCCATAGTTGCACCAACGCCAACCAAGCCAATGGCAAACCCACCAGCTCCACCTTGTGTTACGCTTAACGCTTGCCCAGTCATATATATATTATCGGTTACATATAAATCGGCTTTAAAATCTGTCAGCCCTAAAAAACCTCTATCAGTATCATGCGGGTAACGCATATTTTCATGTTCAGGAATTATGCTGTAACCTGTTGTAATGCTCCAGTTCGTAGCATTGAGCTGTCCGTCTTTATCAAATGCACCCAATGGCAAGTTTAACTTAACACTCGGCACAACAGCATAAAACCCACCCGATAATGCGGCTACATAGCCAATTGATGTTTCAAGTTCCACCGTATTAAATATTTTCCATCTAGCACCTATATTGGCAGCAACAATAGTGCCACCACCAGTATCAACATCGCCACCACCAGCAAACCCAACCGCGGCATCAGCATATATCCTTGCCCAATCTGCTACATTATAACCATATTGTCCGCCAATTAAAACCTCGGCATAACCTTCGGCATCACCCGCCATAGCACCCGATGCCGAAATAAAGCTTTGCCAGCCTTCACCCCACATATTTTGCATATTTAAGTTTATTGTCGAACCCGCCAAATAAAATGGTTTTAATGTTCTGCCACTTCGTTTGCCTGGAGCTAATTTAGTTATAGGGATATAATTTTTAAAGCTCGCCCCAACAGATTCAATGGTTACAAATTTTGAGCCTGAAGCAAGCTTACAACCAGTGCATTTTGATACATGACCATTTTCGAGCAACCAATTTAATGGCTGTGACATAGCAATTTCGATGAATGGGCTAGAAATATTAGAGCCCGTAACATTCATATACCCGCCACCAACCGACAATTCATATTTGCCAAATTTTTGACCAACCATTAAACGTGGGCGCAATAACATGCCATCACCACCAACGACGCCAGCACCGCCGCCGCCGCCAAAAAACACTGCAGCTTCAATAAAATTATTGTTGCCGACAGATATTTTTTGCCCGACTTCAAAACCACCAATGAACAATCCGCCAGCATCACCTAAAAAGGCTGAATAAACTGTACCACCAAAAAAGCTACCATTAGCGTTTTCATATAAAATAGTTTTGCCAATATTGCCTTCTAAAACCGTATCAGGTTTATGTAAAATATCGGCAGATATTCGCATTTTTAACATGCCTGCATTTGCTACAGTTGAAAATAATATTAAACAAGATACAAAAAAATACTTTAACATTTTACAAAACACCTTAATTTTTTCGCAATTCAAGTTCGCGTTTAAAAGAGGCTACACCGTCAATATAGGCTTCTTGGCGGGCGACGCTCCAATAATTTAGGGCGTCGAGAGATATTTTTTCGGCTGTTAGTGCGCATAAAACATAAGAGCCTTGCTTGATTATTTCATAATCTGCATCAAGATAGCGCAATTGCGCTTGTTTTTCATCACCAATTCCAAACATTCAATTTAATCCTACTCACCAAATAAGTTGCCTTGTTTATTGTTGGTTTTTGGCTTTTTGTCAAGTTTTTGTGGTTTGCCGCTAACAATTGCTCCAAACATTCCATCAGCGAGTTTTATCTGTATGGTTTTACTTGGTTTTGCTTGACTAATAGATTTTAAGCTGCGCCCTTTATCATCGACCACCAGTGCAAAGCCACGGTTTAATATGCCTTTATAGGAAAGGCTGTTAAGCAACTTACTTAAAGCCGATAAATCATTTTTCTTTTGCTTTAATTTATGTTCGAAACTGCGTTTAAGCCTTGTTGTTAACTGAGCAATATTCTGCTGATTATTACTGATGTTTTGTTTAAATGGTAAGGGAGATAACCGCCCTGCAAGCCGTTCATATTGAGTGCGTTTTTGCGCTGTGCCTTGTTTAAGTGCGCCTGTTAAGCGCAGTATAATATGGTCGAGCCGTTGGCTGGGTTGCATTAAAATATCACGTAATTTTGGCAACCCACGTTTGGCGGAAATTAATTTTTGCACCCGCCATTCGTTTAAGCGGTTGATGGCTTGTTTAAGCCGATGCCCACGGTCATCAACCATATACAGTAAGTCACGCTTTACAGGCACAGCTATTTCTGCGGCAGCGGTTGGAGTTGGTGCGCGTTTGTCAGATACATAGTCGATTAAAGTTGTATCGGTTTCATGCCCAATTGCCGAAATAAGCGGAATATCGCAATTGGCAACAGCCCGCACGACAATCTCCTCATTAAACCCCCATAAATCTTCTAACGATCCACCACCACGCGCGACTATAATTAGGTCAGGCTTGGGCATATTATTGGGGTTTTGGCTGTTGTCATCACTTAAATTATTAAAGCCTTCGATAGCGGCACTAACTTCGGCTGCCGAAGTTTCGCCTTGTACACGAACAGGCCAAATGATGACATGGCACGGAAAACGGTCATTAATACGGTGCATAATATCGCGAATAACGGCTCCCGTGGGCGAGGTTATAACACCGATAACCTTGGGTAAAAATGGTAAAGTTTTTTTGCGGCTTGCATCGAATAAACCTTCTGCGGCTAGCTTTTTCTTACGCGCTTCTAACATTGCCATTAACGCACCTGCACCTGCGGGTTCTAGCCCTTCGATAATAATTTGATAGCGTGATGAATTGGGGTATGTTGAAAGCTTGCCTGTGGCAATAACCTCCATGCCTTCCTCGGGTTTAAAGCGCAGCTTGCCCATTACTCCGCGCCAAACCACAGCGTCTATTCTTGCCTTTTCATCTTTTAACGAAAAATAAGCATGACCGCTAGAATGAACCCCACGAAAGCCCGAAATTTCACCACGAATGCGCACATAAGAAAAATTATCTTCGACCATGCGCTTAAGGCTTTGCGAAACTTCCGATACAGATAACTCTAATACATTGCTTTTGGCTTGATTCATTAACATAACCCTTAAATTTGGGTTTAACTTATCACCTATTGCTGATAAGCATAGAAAAAATTATTGTGT
>CAZHCZ010000050.1:0-13824 GCA_964531635.1 uncultured Hyphomicrobiales bacterium
GCCCAATGGGTTTGCTTAAATATCTGCGTGATAAATTGCTGAATTTTTGGGTTTAATTTAAAGAAGCAAATGTTCTTAATATTAAACGCACGCCAGAACATATATTTATAAATTTAGAAAATGGCGATAGTATAAAATGCGATAAAATCATCATCGCCGCTGGGGCTTTTTCGGGAAATTTAACCAAAGATTTAGGCTTTAATGTTCCGCTAGATACTGAACGTGGGTATAATGTTACCATAGAAAACCCACCTTTTAGCTTAGATGCAAACATAATAGCCCGCGACAATCAAATTGCGATTAGCCCATTAGATGATGGTTTGCGCGTTGGCGGTGGGGTAGAGTTTGCAGGTATAAATGCCACCCCTGATTACCAACGTATAGATAAAATGATCGGTCTTGCGCAAAAGTTATTCCCCTCAATACCCAGCAATAGCGGTGTTAAATGGATGGGCTGCCGCCCGTCTATGGCGGACAATCAGCCAGTTATTAGCCAACACCCGCGCGATAAACGCGTGCATTTTGCTTTTGGGCATGGGCATTTGGGTATGACATTGGCCGCCGTTACCGCAAAACATATTTGCAATATGCTATGCGATGGTAAAACCGACATCGACCTAACCCCGTTTCGTGTAGACAGATTTTAAAGTGCTTGCACTCTCTATAATAAACTCTATAGTGCCCTTATCTCACGGGGTGCTTTAATAGTGATATTAGGCTGAGAATTACCCGTTGAACCTGATCCAATTAATATTGGCGGAGGGATGGGATCTATTAATTCACCCACTCACTGCCCCTAACTCATGTTTATGGGAGCAAATAAAATGCAAAAAATTACAAAAAACCTAATAGGTTTTGGTATCGCAACATCGCTGTTTTTTTCACCAGCAATGGCAGATACAAAAACTCTAACCGTTTATACCTATTCATCATTCACTTCAGAATGGGGCATAGGGGCAAAGGTCAAAACCGCTTTCGAGGCCGAATGCGATTGCACACTAAAATATGTTAGCCTTGACGATGGCGTTACAATGCTAAACCGCATTCGTTTAGAAGGCGAACAAACTCAAGCCGATATAGCGATAGGCCTTGATACTAACATTACCGAAGCAGCTGCTGCAACAGGGCTGTTTGCCGAGCATAATCTAGACCTAAGCGCGCTTAATGTGCCGACAGGTTGGCAGCATAAACAATTTGTCCCGTTCGATTACGGCTATTTTGGTTTTGTGTATAATTCAGATGTGGTTAAAAACCCACCAACTTCCATGCAAGAACTTATCGACGCTCCCAACAGCCTAAAAATTGTTATCCAAGACCCTAGAACTTCAACTCCGGGCTTAGGCTTGTTATTATGGATGAAAAAAATATACGGTGATAAAGCCCCAGAAATGTGGAAAAAACTTCAACCCAAAATTGTCACAGTTACCAAAGGTTGGTCAGAAGCTTATTTTTCAATTTTCCTAAAAGGTGAGGCAGATATGGTGCTAAGCTATACCACTAGCCCTGCGTACCATATTACGGCCGAAAATGATGATAAATATAAAGCGGCAAAGTTTAAAGAAGGTCATTATTTGCAAATCGAAGTGGCTGCAAAGCTAAAGTCGAGTAAACAGCAGAAACTTGCCGATGAATTTTTAAACTTCATAACCACAGAAAGTTTTCAATCGCTTGTACCAGCGAACCAATGGATGTACCGTTTGGGCAGTTCTAAAGCGGGTGTGCCAAAAAGTTTCGATAGCCTAATATCACCTGATCCAATTTTACTATTCCCATCAAAAACGGTCGAAGACAACCGCAAAAATTGGATAAAAGAATGGCAATCCGCGTTAAAGTGATTGTTAAAACTTATACCTTACACCGGCTCTAATTTCGTGGGTAATATTGTCGGTGTAAAATAGTTTTTCAGTAATGTTTGGGGTTACTGACGTATTAACACCCATACCTGGATTTATCATATTAACACCTGTTGCGGTATTCACTCCACCTGCATTAACGCTGGAAACAAATTTTGCTTCTTTGCCAAAAGCGTTCATATATCTATAGCCCAAATCAAGAACAATACTATCGGATACATTTAACGCAACACCTGCCATAGCGGCAACTGTAATGCCTATGCTTCTATTATAATTCAAGCTGCCTGTTGTGGTTGTGCCACCTGTTGTATAATTTAGAGTATAGCTTGTGTCGGCATTTGAAGCGCCTGCTCCTAACCCTAAATATGGCGAAATGGGCGAGCCTTCAATATCAAAGTCATAATAACCCGACATTAATATTCCTAATTGTTGGGTTTTAACACTTACATCCACCGCTACACCGCTAAGGGTTGAAGCAATTGGAGCGCCTTTAAAAGCCTTATATTCAGCCGAAACTTCCGCCCTGAAGTTTGCAATTTTATAGCCAGCTGTTAATGATGCATTATATTGTTTGCCGCTCATAGCATAAGATAAAATGGCTTCGTTCAGCGCGCCGGGGTTGGTAACGGCAGGGGTTTCTTTTCCCAAACCAATAGGCGTAGCATAAGAATAACCACCATTAAAACCAAAGTAACCACCTATACACGAGCAGTCGGGTTTAAATTCTTTGCGCAATTCTACATCTGGGTAGCTTTTATTGCTTTCGAAAAGGCTGGGTTCATATGCAGGGTCTAATTTAGATGGGGTAGATGGGGTAGATGGGGTAGATGTTGCATCATGAGCAAATGCCAATGAAAGACCAACAAAATTTAATATTACTACCAATAACAGTTTTGAGAAGAGATTTTTTTTAACTAACATTCGTCTAATCTTTCAATAATATCTGCAAAAGCAGATTGGTTTATTGCTCGATTAGTAAACAATTATAGTTAAAATAACCCTAACTTTTAAGTCATAATTATTTTGTTGGTAGTTATTCTTGCTGTTCTATATCATTCTGCAATCGCGGCGATAATATCATCAACCACTTGCTCGGTAAGTTTAGCGTCAGTGCCTTCTGCCATTACTCTAATAACAGGTTCGGTGCCCGATTTTCTTATTAACAGCCGCCCCGAGTTCGCAAGGCTATGTTTGCCTGCGTCAATGGCTTGGCAAACTTGCTTGCGTTCAAGTGGGTTATTTTTGGAAATGTCGTAACGAATGTTTTTTAAAACTTGCGGTACAGCCTCAAACCGGTTGCATAAATCACTTGCGCTTATATTGCGCTCTATCATTATTGATAATATCTGAATGGCAGCAGTTAAACCATCACCAGTGGTATTATAATCCGATAAAATAATATGCCCCGATTGCTCACCACCCATATTATAACCATGAGCGCGCATATGTTCTAATACATATCTATCGCCAACATCAGCACGGATAAGCTCAAGCCCAATACCATTTATAAATTTTTCTAAACCTAAATTAGACATAACGGTCGCAACTATTCCGCCCTTACGGAGCAGTTTTTTATTGTTTAAATTTTCGGCAATTGCCGCCATAAGCTGGTCGCCATCAATAAGTTTGCCTTTTTCATCGACTATAATAATTCTGTCGGCATCGCCATCGAGCGCGATGCCAATATCTGCACCTTGTTCTATCACTGTCTTTTGTAATAACTCTGGCGAGGTTGAGCCGCAGCCGTCATTAATATTAAAACCATCGGGCTTATTGCCAATTTCTATAACCTCAGCACCCAGTTCCCACAAAGCCAGAGGCGCAACTTTATAGGCTGCACCATTGGCACTGTCGATTACTACCTTTAAGCTGTCAAACCGAATATTGCGGCTAATCGTGCGTTTGGCAAATTCGATATAACGGGCATGAGCGCTATTAATTCTGCGGGCGCGACCTAAGCTTTTGGGCGCTACTAAAACTTCGTCATTATGCTTTTCGTCCATTAAGCTTTCTATTTCAAGCTCTTTTTCATCGCTAAGCTTATAACCATCAGGGCCAAATAATTTAATGCCATTATCATGGTAAGGGTTGTGTGATGCTGAAATCATCACCCCAATATCGGCACGCAATGAACGGGTTAACATAGCAACGGCAGGGGTTGGGGTTGGTCCAAGTAAAAACACATCCATACCAACAGAGGTAAAGCCAGCGACAAGCGCATTTTCTATCATATAGCCCGAAATTCGGGTGTCTTTGCCAATAACCACGCGGTGGCGATGCGCGCCATTTACAAATGCCCGCCCTGTGGCAATACCAAACTTTAGTGCCATTTCTGCGGTAATGGGGTGCTTATTAACCAAGCCACGCATGCCATCTGTACCAAAATATTTTCTTTTCATTTCAATTCCAACCCCTAAATATTCTAATATTCTATATTATTAATTGCGTTTATTATACGATTTTGATTTATAGCCTGTTTTATATCATGCATTCGGTGAATTTGCACACCCATATTGGCAATTATTTGCATAGCGGTTAACGAACCCGCCATTCTATTTTTAGCAATTTTTTCACCTGCTATCTGCCCAATAAACGCCTTGCGCGATGCGCCAACCATTATTCCGACTCCAAGTGAATGAAATATGCTCGTGTTTTTCAATATTATTAAATTATGGTCAAATGTTTTTCCAAAGCCAATGCCAGGGTCAATAATAATTTTACCGCTGTCAAAGCCATTTGAAACCAAAAATGTTATCCGCTGTTGTAAATAATCATAAATTTCGAATAAAATATTATTATATGTGGGGTTGTCTTGCATAACTTCGGGTGTGCCTTGGCTGTGCATCAAAATAATAGGGCATTTTTTTTGTAAAATTATGGCTTGGCTGTCGCCACTATCTTCACCATAGGTTTTTTTATCGGCTCTAAATTCTAATGCCGAAACATCGTTAATAATATGCGCGCCATTTTTAAGCGCAAATTTCATAACCTTGGCTTTGCGTGTATCGACCGAAATGCAAATATTTTTACCCTTAAGCATTTTAAGAATAGGTTCTATCCGCGCTATTTCATCATCACAGCTTACATAAGCTGCGTTAGGGCGTGTGGATTCACCACCAATATCTAAAATTTTTAAGCCTTGTTCTATATGAATGTCGACTTGGCGTTCAATATCTGCAATATTTCTGTGTAACCCACCGTCCGAAAAACTATCGGGCGTAAGGTTCAAAATGCCCATAACATGGTTCTTGCCCATGTCTAACCCACATATATCATCACGTTTTTTGCAAATGTTATCAAGCTGCTGGCTAATTTCATCATCATCGCTAAACTTTAATTCTATAATCGACATAAATCTTTTGTCGGAGCGGTTGCGGTCGATAACAATAGCATGAGTAAAGGCTGTATCACCAGCGGCAATTGGCAATGCAAAACCTTGCATAATTGCAGATTTTGCATTTTCACCATAAAGAAAAGCTGTTGGAATGATTAATTTAGAATAAACCATCTACACCCTTCTAGCTACTGAGCCTAGCTACAAACCCTAAGCATCATTCTTCGGGTCAGCCTCATCATCGCTTTTAGCGTTTTCGTCAGTTGTTGGAACGTCGGTTTCCGTATCAGGCACAGTTGCGGCACCAGTTTTTTCTTGTTCCGTTACATTGTCACGACCAATATCTTCGCCAACAATTAGCTTTTTAATTTCATCGCCCGTTAATGTTTCATATTCAAGCAAGCCATTGCCTAAAATATCCAACTGTTTTGCATTGTCGGTTAGAATTTTCTTAGCATCGGCATAAGCTTCATTAATAATGCGTTTAACTTCGTCATCAATTTCTTGGCGGGTTTTTTCACTAATAACGCCAGTACCAGAGGATTGACCCAAATAATTTGTGCCACTATTGCCCGCATAATCGACCATGCCCATTTTGTCAGACATGCCCCATTGGGTTACCATTCCACGCGCCATTTTAGTCGCTTGTTGAATGTCCGATGAAGCGCCAGAGGTAATTTTATCATAGCCCACTAAAATTTCTTCGGCAACACGACCCGCCATAGCGACCGATAAATCGGCCTCGAATTTTTCGCGGCTGTATGAAATAGCATCACGTTCGGGTAAGCGCATAACCAAACCCAGTGCGCGTCCACGCGGAATAATTGTTGCTTTGTGTACAGGGTCAGATGCAGGCTTATGAATAGCCACCAAAGCATGTCCCGCTTCATGGAAGGCAGTTAAGCGACGTTCATCTTCACTCATTACCAAAGTGCGGCGTTCAGCGCCCATCATCACTTTGTCTTTAGCATCTTCAAATTCTTGAGCGGTTACGGTGCGTTTGCCACGTCTTGCGGCAAGCAATGCAGCTTCGTTACACAGGTTAGCAAGGTCAGCACCCGAAAAACCGGGCGTGCCACGCGCAATTAAGCGGGCGTTAACATCATTATCAACTTTAACCTTTTTCATATGAACTTTTAAAATTTGCTCACGACCGATAATGTCAGGGTTAGGCACTTCAACTTGGCGGTCAAACCGTCCAGGGCGCAATAAAGCAGGGTCTAATACATCGGGGCGGTTGGTTGCGGCAATAATAATTACATTTTCATTATCGGCAAAGCCGTCCATCTCGACTAACAATTGGTTAAGCGTTTGCTCACGTTCGTCATTACCACCGCCAATGCCCGAGCCACGGCTACGGCCAACGGCATCAATTTCATCTATAAAGATAATACAAGGTGCATTCTTTTTAGCCTGTTCAAACATATCACGCACACGGCTGGCACCAACACCAACAAACATTTCAACAAAATCTGAACCCGAAATAGAAAAGAACGGCACATTGGCTTCACCAGCAATGGCACGCGCTAATAATGTTTTACCCGTACCAGGAGGGCCCACAAGCAATGCCCCACGCGGAATTTTACCGCCCAAAATAGTGTATTTTGTAGGGTTCTTCAAAAAGTCGACAATTTCACTTAAATCTTCTTTGGCTTCATCAATACCTGCAACATCATCAAAGGTAACAGTTCCCTTGCCTTCGGTAAGCAATTTGGCTTTACTTTTGCCAAAGCCCATAGCCTTGCCGCCACCACCGCCCATATTGCGCATAAAGAAAATCCAAACACCAACCAATAATAACATTGGAAACCACGAAATAAATATGGTCATCAAGGTGCTGTCTTTGGCATGTTGTACTTTAATTTCAACATTTTTTGCAGTAAGGGTTTCGAGTAGTAATTTATCGCCAACAGGTATATCAGCTTTAAACTCACTGCCGTCTGTGCGTTTTCCAACAACGTTACTCTTGTTAAGAGTAACTGATTGCACCCGCCCATTACTTACATCGTCAAGCAATTGCGAATAAGTCACTTCACTAACATCGGTTTGACTGCCACTTATGCCTGCCATGTTAAACACAGCAAATAAAAGCAGAAGAATGATGCCCCAAAGAGCGAAATTACGATAATTATTCACGTTTACAATCCTAACTATATTTTTGTTGGCTTTTATTAAAAGCTCTAAACTTAATTCGACTAATTTATATATAATATTAAATAAGCATACAATGTTAAAATTCCAAGTCAAAAATGCAAATAAATATAAAATAGTCTAACAAAATGTATTATATGATTAACAGCGCAACTTTATAGCCATTTTGGGCAATAAAATTAGCGGCTCTGGCGCTAAAATCATCGGTAATGTTGCAATAATTTTTTTAGGAGCATCGGCAAGTTCTGAATAGTTGCTTTTCACCAAAGCAATTAACGCTTTGTCGGGGGTGTCTTTATCCCTAACTTCATAGCCAAACCAAATATTATCACTATTAATAACCATTAAACAATTGCCCAAACAGGTAGAGGTGTTTTGTTCGACCTGCTCAAGTAGATGTTCAATTTTTTGCCACCTTGGCGGGCTATATTTTTTACCAATACTCCAAATTAAACGCGCCAGTATTCGCAACTTTACTTCATCGGGCAGTTTGTTAAAATCGGGCAGTGAAACTTTGGCAATGCCATATTTTAAAAAAAACACTTTATTGCGGCAAAATTCATCAACATAAAATTCTAATGCATTGTCCGCCCGTTTTAGCCGTACGGCAGATTTGGCAATATCATCACTGTTTAATAGTGCATTATTGTTTAAAAATTTACGAATTTTAACCCGTTCATATTTTTCATCTTCATTCGAAACATCATCAAGCCATTGCTGGTCTTTGCTTTCTAAATATTGCCGAAGGGCAACACGTTTAATGTTTAAAAACGGGCGAATAATATCAAGCTTATTATCACGGGTAGAAAAAGGCGCAATAGCCGCTAAACCTCTTAGCCCTGCACCACGTTTTAAACGCATAATAAAAGTTTCGGCATTATCTTCTAAATTATGCCCAACAAACAATTGGGAGATATTGTGCTTTAAACAAAAATCGCCCATAAGTTGATACCGCGCATTACGAGCTTTTTCTTGAATGGCGGTTTGTGGTATGGTGTTAAATTGCCACTCTAAAATATGATGTTCTATAGCCATTTTAGAGCACCATTGCTTAACCTGCATAGCTTCTAATTGTGCGTCTTGGCGTAAATTATGATTAACCGTTAAAGCGATTATTTTACATGGTTTTTGTAAATTTTTAAGCCCGACCAATAAAGCCATAGAATCACCACCACCAGAAACAGCAACAGCAATTGTCGTTTGGTCAGTAATATAATGTGCTAAAGCGGTGTTAATTTCATTATTAAGCGTGTTCATAATTTCTTATAACAAAAAACTCACGTTAAAAACAAGCATTAACCTTCTGCGCTTCAATGGCTTTTGCCGAGAGTTCGGGGTATGCTAGGGAATAATTGTTGCTTAAGCTTAAAAATACCGAGCAAGCATCGGCTTTATTGTCCAATTTTATTAAACTTTGCGCCAATTTATATAAGTTGTCAGGGGCTTTAGCACCGTTTTTGTCGCGGCTATAACCACGGTAATATACATGCGTAGCAGTCCGATAATCATCGCGCATATAATAGCTTTCACCCAACCAATAATAAGCGTTAGAAACAAGGCTACTGTCCCGATAAACCCGAATAAACTGATTAAACCCACGCTCAGCTCGGGCATAATTTTCATCATCAAAATAACCCTTGGCTTGGTTAAATGCTACAATATCGGGTGCTTGTGTGCCTAAAAACCCTATTTCCTTAGTTTCTGGTGCAATTGCAGAGTTGGCTTGCGGAGCCGCTTCAAGCAATATATCAGGTACAGTATTAATTTCACCAAGCGTAGTGCGTTTGGTGACGGATATACTCATGCTTACATTTGGAGCTTGTCTTGCAGGCAATAATGGCGCTAGTTTTTCAGAATATGGGTTTTCTAGTGGCTGTGAAATGACTTGATTGTCATCCATCAATGGGTTGTTTTCATTAAGCTTGGCTTCATACGTTACTAAGCGGTCGCGTAATTTTTTTAATTCCCCTTGAACCGTTTTAATACGTTCTAATGCTTTAACATCTTTTGTTGGAATTTTTATCAACTCGGTTTGTATTGCATTAATATTTTTGTGCATTTCAAGTATGCTTTGTGGGTCAAATGCCCACGCGCTGCTCAGTAGGCTAGCATATATAATAAATATGCCAGCCATACCGCGCATAAAGCGTAGGTTATTTGATATTAACGCACAAAACATTTTAAATACCGAGTTAGTGATAAGCCATAATGCAATAAGATTAGGGCAAATTTTGGGCAAAAATTATTTACCCATAACAACAGTTACTGCTCGTCTGTTTTGGCTCCAACATGAAATATCATCACATAAAGAAACAGGGCGTTCTTTACCAAATGATAGAGTGGTAATATTTTTTTCTTTAAAGTTTAAATATACAAAATATGCCTTAACACTGGCAGCACGTTTTCCGCCTAAAGCTAAGTTATAAGCGCGTGTTCCGCGTTCATCGGCATGACCTTGAATAGTGATAGAGCTAACATTATACTTGACTAGCCACGCATGTTGTTTTTGCAATAAAGACTTATTTGTTTCATTTAAAGTGGTTTGGTTGGTTTCAAATAATATGCTATCGCCAATTACTTGTTTAAATTCAGCAAGCGTACCGGGCTGAGCGACTTGATTCAGTGAATTGGCACCTCCCAAGTCATTTTGTGTCGCACATGCGGTTAAGGTTGCAAACGCAACAACAATTGCTATTTTCTTTATTATATTTACTTTCATTGCCATCTCCTAGTTTAAATTATTGTGTTTCTAAAGTTAATTGCCGAGTGGTGACCAAGCAGGGTCAGATGCAAAACCACCAGTGTCTAGCTTTCTTTCATTTCGTCCCGTAATATCTACGCTCCAAAGCGAAGGACCGCCTTGTGCGCCACGTGTTTCGCGGAAAAACATTAATATCCGCCCATTGGGTGACCATGTTGGACCTTCATTATGATAGCCTGCGGCAAGAATACGCTCACCACTGCCATCAACTCTCATCACTCCAATTAAAAACTGCCCGCCAGTGAGTTTTGTAAAGGCAATAAAGTCGCCCCTTGGCGACCAAACGGGCGTCGAATATGAGCCATTGCCAAAACTTACTTGCTTAATATTTTTGCCATCGGCATCCATAATATATAATTGTTGCCTGCCTGCACGGTCAGATTCAAACACTATTTGCTTGCCCGAAGGCGAATAAGAAGGTGATGTATCTAATGCATCGCCACTGGTGAGCCTCTGCATTTTTTTATTGCGTAAATCCATAGTAAAAATGTTAGCATTTGCACCATTTTGCAAGCTCATAATAACTTTATTACCATCGGGCGAAAAACGTGGGGCAAAGCTCATGCCTTCAAAATTACCAACCAATTCGCGTTGTCCTGTATCGACATTAATGAGCATTACCCGTGGTTGCCCACTGGCATATGAAATATAAGTAACCTCTTGGCGTTTGGGGCTAAAGCGGGGCGAAAGAACAATATGCTTGCCTTCGGTTAAAAATTTACGGTTAAACCCATCTTGATCCATAATAGCAAGGCGTTTAATCCGCGCACTTTTTGAGCCCGTTTCTTCAATATAAACAATGCGTGTGTCAAAATAGCTCTTATCGCCCGTTAAGCGTTCGTAAATTGTATCGGATATTTGATGGGCTAATTTACGCCAATTTTTCTGTTGTGCCGAATATTTAAGACCAACAATTTGTTTTTGTGACAATATATCCCACAGGCGAAATTCGGCATCAATATTACCATTATCTTGTGTTACAATGCGCCCTGTAACCAGAGCTTTTACACCAGTTGGTCGCCAATTGGCAAAATTAGGGGCTTTATTTGCTGCTCGCCCTGTTTCTAAAAACGCCGACTTATCGAGTGTAATAAACAACCCGCTATTGTTTAAATTATTAGCAATAATAGCGGCAATATTCTGCCCAAGACCCACTTCTCTATTATTTTGACCCGAAAAATCTTCAATAGCAATGGATAAGGGGTCGACATTTCCTTGGTTAATTTTTACAAAAACCCCTTGATGATTAGAGGCAAAAGCCACACCAGATATTGTTGTAATAACTGTGGTTACTAGAATAAAAAATTTAATAAATCTACGTATCATAAAACGGACCTTAATTATTTATATATTCTTATAAAGATTAAACCATATAAAATATACTTTATCTTTATAATTGGTTACTTTGCCCAAAATATGGCAAGATTCTATTGTTTCATCCACCGAACATTGTTCTTGGGTCAAATTCCATGGTAAAATTATTCCAAACATCATATTTTTCGGGCGGTAACATGTCGTAAGGACCACATTCAATAATTGCCCGCACGGCCGATGCCGCCATAACATTGAATGACGGGTTGGGCATAGAGTTAATAACCCGTGGGTTGCCCACCACCTCGGCATTGCGGTTAAGTTTAAAATTAACCCGCACTACAACATTGCCTGCATCTTGCGCCCCAGCGGGGATAGACCAACAAGATTCCATGCGTTTTTTAACGGCAATAAATTCAAATTGGCTCAGCGATGCCACCTCGACATCTTCTAAATTTTCGCTCGATAATGCACCAAGTTGCTCTTCGCCTATACTAATATCTGCATCCAACAAATCGAGCAAATTTTCTGGCTCTGGCTCGGTTTTAAGTTTGTCGAGCAAAGCAACAAGTTGGTTATTATCCTGCTCTGGTTTAGGCTTTGGTTTTTCTTTAGGCTTGGGCTTGGGTTTAACTATTGGTTTAGGTGCCTCTTTAGGGGGGGCAACGGCTTTTTTTGTCGTTAAATCTTCAACCTTTTTCTTGCCCACTTGTTCAAATTCAGCGACACTAATAATATCCACCGCAATGGGCGCGTCATCAATTGCATCTAGGTTTTTACCCGTACCAAAGCTTGCCAGCATCATTAAGGCTATTGAGCCATGCACTGCGAGTGATGTAATCCAACCAAATTTCATTTGAATATATAAACCTTAATTTGCAGGGTTATCGACTAAGCCGATAGAAGTAAAACCAGCATTTTTAATATGCCCAATTACTTTCATAAACTCACCGTAAGAAACATTGGTATCCCCGCGAACAAATATTTTTTCTTTAAACCCGTTTTTCGACAATGCTTTTAATTTATCGCCCAATTGTGCAAGTTCAATTTCTGCTTGTTGAATGTATATTTTGCCTTCAATAGTAATGCTGACCGAAAGTGGTTCGGCACTGGCCGTTAAAGCCGGTGCGCCCGCTTCAGGTAGCTCAACAGGCACGCCAGATGTTAACATAGGCGCTGCGACCATAAAAATAATTAATAAAACCAGCATAACATCGACCATAGGGGTCATATTAATTTCAGCAATTGGCGCATGGCGGTTGCCGCGCCTGCGTTTTGTTTTAGGCTGGTTATAATGCCCATTTCCTGCTGCCATACTCATAATAAAACCCTTATTGCTTATTTTCGAATTGACGTGAGAATATAGCCGAAAACTCATCGGCAAAATTTTCTAAATCTTGTCCCATACGCCCAATTTCACCTGAAAATTTATTATAAAATATAACCGCAGGAATAGCCGCCATCAAGCCGATTGCGGTGGCAAGTAACGCCTCGGCAATACCAGGAGCAACCACAACCAATGATGTCGATTTTGAAGCCGCAATGGCGGTAAAACTATTCATAATACCCCAAACCGTACCAAACAAACCCACAAAAGGTGCGGCACTGCCCGTCGTTGCTAAAAACATTAAATTTCGTTCTAAAGTGCCAATTTCTCGTTGAATGGCAACATCCATAACTTTTTCAATGCGCATTTGTAACGAAATCATATTGTTGCTATTTTGCGGTGATTTTCCGTCTTGTGTGCGTTTCCATTCGCGCATTGCCGAAACAAATACCGCCGCCATAGGATTGTCAGGGCGATGACCAATATTGCGGTATAACTCATCTAAATTCTGCCCCGACCAAAATGCTTTTTCAAAAGCTTTAGAGGCGTTACGGTTTTTGCGAATAAGAAAAAATTTATCCCCCGTAATTTTCCAACACCAAACTGATGCTGCGAAAAGACCAATCATTACCAATTTTACGACGATATGCGCTTCCCAAAACAGCTCAAACATCGACATGCTACCTACATTTTCCATATAAAACCCTTTATTGACCTCTAGTATTCACCACTATATCTCACAAAATTCTGTTTAAAATGTGGCTACATTTCCATAATCTATCTGATGCCATAGATATAGTAAAATATGGTTAATTTTTATACCTATTAATTTAAGGTGCGCACAGCACCCGCCCTTAGGCGCACATGCGTAGGCTTTCGCGCAGGCGAAAAATAGCCGCGAGTTATATAAAACCCGAAGGTGCGCACAGCACCCGCCCTTAGGCGCACATGCGTAGGCTTTCGCGTAAGCGAAAAATAGCCGCGAGCTCAATAAACAACATAATTTTAAAATTATCGAGCTATATAAACCCCAAGGTGCGCACAGCACCCGCCCTTAGGCGCACATGCGTAGGCTTTCGCGTAAGCG
>CAZHCZ010000050.1:13924-14217 GCA_964531635.1 uncultured Hyphomicrobiales bacterium
AAAAATAGCCGCGAGCTCAATAAACAACATAATTTTAAAATTATGTTGACATTGTTATCGTTATTACATATTTCTGCGCGTGGGACACCTCTCCCCAACGAGAGGCTTTTATCTGTGAGGATAACACATGACTGTTATTAAAAAACCGGCTTTGCGTCCGGAAAATACGCATTTTTCTTCTGGTCCATGTTCTAAACGGCCCAATTGGTCGCTAGATGCTTTAAAAGACGCTGCTTTAGGGCGGTCGCATCGTTCAAAACCGGGCAAAGCAAAATTGCTTGCGGCGATAGAGC
>CAZHCZ010000051.1:0-14168 GCA_964531635.1 uncultured Hyphomicrobiales bacterium
GTGGAAATATTTTAACAATGCCGTTAAACACTCTTCTTTGATTTTTTATTATTTATATAAACCACAAAGCCACTCAGCCCTACTATTAACGATGATACTAAGACGTTATAACCCGCAAAGCTTATACCGAATAAGCGCCAACTGGCATAGTCGCACGGGACAATTTTTATTGTGTTGAGTAGGGTTAAAAAATCGACTTCGGTATTAATTGGAATGCTCGTACAGCTTGAAGGCCCTTGCCAAAAGCCCCATTCCATACCCGCATGATAACTGCCATAAAGAGCCGAAAAAAACATAATGACGCCAACGGTTATAATCAAATATTTATTTACAAACTTTCCGCTTATCAAAGCCAAGCCTATTAAAGCTATTAATATATAATAAGGTATGCGTTCTTCATAGCACATGGCACAGGGTTGGTAATGAAGCACATGTTCGTAATATTGCGCAATTCCGATAGCGATTAAAGCTAGGGATAAGCTGACTAACAGCGTGTTTTTATAGGTAAATATTTTCATGATTATTCCTTTACAAATACTTTATAAAGAAGAAGCTGCCAATTAACAAGACACAAAAAACCACGAACAATATGCCCAGTCTTTTTTCGATAAAATTGCGTATGGGTTCGCCATAATAATATAATAAACCAGCAACCAAGAAAAAACGTGCGCCACGAGCGGCGATTGAGGTTAAAACAAACACAGTAAAGTTAAGCTCAGTAACGCCCGAGGTGATGGTAATAACTTTATAAGGGAACGGCGTTACGCCTGTAACAAATACCGCCCACGAACCCCATTCATTAAAGGTGGTTTTAAAAGTTTCAAATTGGTCTTGATATTGGTAAAAGGCGAGCAAAGGCTTGCCAATAAGATCATAGCCAAACATGCCGATGCCATAACCTGCAATGCCGCCTAGAACCGATGCAACGGTTGCCCAAAAGGCAAATGTAAACGCTTTTGTGCGCATAGATAAAACCATGGGAATAAGTAAAATATCGGGTGGAATGGGGAAAAAGCTACTTTCGATAAAGGCAATAAATAACAAGCCATAAAAGCCATATTTGCTTGTGCCCAATCGCATTGTCCAGTCGTAAAGCGCTCTTATCATAATCCACCCAATTCATAATATAATTTCGTATAGTATAATCAGCATAAGATTACAAATATATTAAAGATAACTTGACGCAAATTTATAATTGGCTATATTCGCGTTGATTATCGACGTGTATGCCTCTGTGGTGGAATTGGTAGACACGGTAGATTCAAAATCTGCTGTCCTTCGGACGTGCCAGTTCGAGTCTGGCCAGAGGTACCATATATTTCGATAATTATTTTAGCCACGCTTTTTCACGATATTATCTGCTGGTTCCGAACGGAGCTGTTAGAAAATCGAGAAAGCTTCTGAGCTTTGGGCTGCTTAGCAAACATCTGCTTATTTTAAAACGTCTATTGCTAGGGCGTGTAAACCGTTATCAAATTCGTCTTTTAACAAACGCATAATGGCTTGATGTTGGGCTACGCGGGTTTTGTTGTTTAGAGTGGCTGCTTTTATTTTTATTCTAAAATGTGTGTTGCCACCTTCGCGCCATCCGCCATGCCCTACATGTTGGTGAGATTCATCAATAACCTCTAGTTTTTCGGGTGACAATGCGGTTTTAATTTTTTTTTCGATAATATTTTTCATATTTATCTTTTTATAGCCTAGTAAAATCAGTTGCAATGGTTTATTAATGTTGCCTCAATCTATTTTAACGGCACGGGTAACGATTTGGCTGATAATAATGACTTTTTTTCGAGCTTGCGGGTAAAGCCTAAGGACGATTTAACGCGCAAAAAGCACCAAACGCCGTGTGATACGCCTAAGTGTGACAAAGTGGGCGAGCATAAAGCACCCAAGGGTAGCAAAGAAAAAAATGAATATTATAACTTTTGCTTACAACATGTGCGCGAATATAATAAAGGTTTTAATTTCTTTAAAGAAATGAAAGATGCCGAAGTTAAGGCGTATATTTCCGAATCACGCACAGGGCATCGCCCAACATGGAAGCGCGGCACAAGCGGTTTGTCTAGCGATGCGCAAGAGGCTGGCTTAGACAATGGCTTAAATGGTCGCGCTCGGCTTAAAGACCCGTTTGAATTTTTTGGCGGCGATGTGCCTGTTGGTGCATCGGGCAGACCACGCAAACAATTGCGCAATGCCGAACGTAAAGCCCTTGCTAAACTTGGGTTAGACGAAAGCGCTAAACCTGCCGAAATTAAAAAACAATTTAAAACTCTTGCCAAACGCCATCACCCCGATTTAAACAGAGGTGATAAGGGCAGTGAAGCAATATTATCTGAAATTATTGCCGCTTATAATCATTTAAAAACTGTGGACTATGTATAATCTATGACTTCCCCTACACCTGATATTGAAATTTCGGTTCGTGATGCGTTTGGTATCGACAGTGACATGATGGTCGCTGGATTTTCTAAAACTAGCGAACATGTGCCTGAAATTGACCCTGATTATTTATTCAATAAGGACATTACCCTAAGCATTTTAGCAGGCTTTTGTTATAACCGCCGCGTGATGATACAAGGTTATCATGGTACAGGTAAATCGACCCACATTGAGCAAGTAGCAGCGCGTTTAAAATGGCCGTGCATTCGGGTGAACCTCGACAGCCATATTAGCCGTATCGACCTTATTGGCAAAGATGCGATTGTGCTTAAAGATGGCAAGCAAATTACCGAATTTAAAGAAGGCATTTTACCCTATGCCCTACAAAGCAACACAGCCCTAGTGTTCGATGAATATGATGCAGGGCGTGCCGACGTTATGTTTGTTATTCAACGTATTTTAGAAGCACAGGGCAAACTTACTTTGCTCGACCAAAGCAGGGTCATTTCGCCTCACCCATCATTTAGACTTTTTGCGACTGCGAACACCATTGGCTTGGGCGATACTAGCGGTCTTTACCACGGTACACAGCAGATTAACCAAGGGCAGATGGACAGATGGAACATTGTCGCCGTGCTTAATTATTTACCGCATGATGACGAAGTGGAAATTGTTAAAGCCAAGGTCAAAAAATGTGATTTAAAGACTATCAATAATATGGTGCGCATTGCCGATTTAACCCGCAAGGCGTTTGTTAATGGTGATTTATCGACCCTTATGAGCCCGCGTACGGTTATTACATGGGCAGAAAATATGCAAATATTTAATGATATTGCTTTTTCATTCCGCGTAACATTTTTAAACAAATGTGATGAACTTGAGCGCGGGTTGGTGGCAGAATTTTACCAACGGGTATTTGATGAGGAATTGCCAGAATCTACGGCACATATTGCCTTGAGTTAAGAAATTATTTGCATGTCTGAGATTTATAAATTTAAAAAAATTACCGAGAAAGTAGCGCCATTTAAAAAGGCGTTGTCGCTAACCATGCGCGCAGTTTCTGATGATTATGAACTCGAGGTTATTTATGGTGTTGACCGCCCCAGCATTAGCGGGCAAAAAGCACGGTTGCCCGACCCTAGTTTTATTAGCAAACGCAAAGAGATAACTTTAATTCGTGGCAATGCCGATATGTTGGCATTAACTCATGCCTTGCATTCTGAAGTCACGCATAATGAACTAAGCCCAGCTTCACCCGATGCCAAAGCCGTATTTAATATGGCTGAACAAGCGCGTATTGCTGCTGTAGGTGCAGCGCAAATGAAGGGCATGGGGCGCAATTTAAATGCCGACTTTGTCGAAAAATTGCAAAAACGCGGGGTTCGCACAGCATCGGACATTAATGATGCGCCTTTAGATATTGCACTGGCATTGTTATTGCGCGAGAAAATAGCAGGGCTTAAACCGCCTAAAAAATATGCTAAAAATTTAGATGTTTGGCGCGACTTTTTTACTGAAAAATCGGGCGATTTGATTGAAAAAATTGCCAAGAATAAAGACAATCAATTTGAGTTTGCACGCGATATTTATGCCTTATTACACGCGTTCGACATGGGTGATGAAACGGGTGATTTTGAAGACCATAAAAATCAAAATATGGACAATCAAGCTGAAAGTAGCGCACAAGAGGCAGGGCTAGATGATGACGCGCAGCAAGCCGATGGTGGTGATGATGAACAACAAGCCGATGAAACCACAGGAGAAGCTGAAGCGGACTCAGAAGAATTGACAGATACCCAAACTGAGCAAACGGGTGATTTGGAAGATGTTGATGGCGATGAAAGTTCTGACAATGAAAGTTCTGAACTTGACCCTAATAGCCCTAACTTTAACCCCGAAAAAGCTCCATATAGGGTTTATACTACAGAATTTGATGAAATGGTTCATGCCGAAGATATTTGTGATGAGTTTGAACTGGCAAAATTGCGCGAGCATTTAGATGGACAGATGCAAAACTTACAAGGGGCGACATCACGGCTTGCCAATAAATTAATGCGTTTGTTATTGGCGCAACAAAATAGAAGTTGGGAATTTGATTTAGAAGAAGGCATGTTAGACGCGGCTAAACTGGCGCGAGTGATTGCCGACCCTTTATTACCACTGTCGTTCAAACAAGAAAAAGACACCGATTTTAAAGACACAATTGTGACATTATTAATTGATAATTCTGGCTCTATGCGGGGCAGACCGATTACTATTGCTGCCATTTGTGGTGATGTTTTAGCCCGAACACTCGAGCGTTGCAATGTTAAGGTCGAAATATTAGGTTTTACCACCCGCGCGTGGAAAGGCGGGCAAGCACGAACAGAATGGTTAGACAGCAACAAACCAAAACACCCTGGTCGGTTAAACGATTTGCGCCACATTATTTACAAAGGTGCCGACACACCCTACAGACGATCGAAAAACAATTTAGGACTAATGATGCGCGAAGGGTTGCTAAAAGAAAATATTGATGGCGAAGCCTTAGTATGGGCGCATAACAGGCTGTTAGGGCGTTCTGAACACAGGCGAATTTTAATGGTAATTTCGGACGGCGCACCTGTCGATGACAGTACATTAAACACCAATATCGGTAATTATTTAGAAAAACATTTGCGTGAAACTATTGACTATATTGAAGAAAAATCACCCGTTGAATTGCTGGCGATTGGTATTGGGCATGATGTAACGCGCTATTATAGCCGTGCTATAACCATTAATGATGCCGAGCAATTGGGCGGTGCTATAACCAACCAACTGGCGCAATTATTTGCTCCTGATGGTGCAAGACAAAACTTGCGGATGAAAAGAGATTGAATTTTGAAAAAGACTTGGGTGACAGTGCTAATATTAAGTATTTCTGCACTATTAGGCATGACTGCGCCAAGTTTTGCCGCTCAGAATATTAAAATAACCGCCAAGCCAATAGATTTTTCACCAATTGATAGCAAGCGTACAGAATATGATGAATTGCTCTGGCGTGGTGGAGTGGAGCTAACCGCAAATTACAAACATTTTGGTGGGTTTTCGGGGTTAGAATTATCAGCCGACGGGCAAAAAATGCTTGCGATTTCTGACCGTGGTTATTGGTTAAAAGCCGATATTGATTATAAAAACGGACGGTTAGTCGCGCTTAAAAACACCCAAATGACTCCAATATTAAATTCACGAGGCAAAAAATTTCCTATGTGGCAGGCTGATAGTGAAGGGCTTGCAAAACGCAATAAAAGCCTAGATGATGTGGTGATATCAGTCGAGCGTAACCAAGCTATTTATCGGTTTAAATTTGATGAAAATGGGCTTAATACCAAAGCGCGAGCAACCGAGTGGAGTATATTAGACAATAGCCATAATATACCAGGTAACCGCGGTCTTGAAGGCATTACCTCCTTGCCTACGAACCATAAATACCGGGGTTGGTTATTGGCTACTGCCGAAAAAAAATTAAACAAAAATGGCAACCATACCGCTTGGCTAATAAAAGCGGATAAAAATCTATCACTAAACATAAAACGCAGCGGTGATTTTGATATTACCGATGTTAATTATCTGCCGAATGGTGATATTGTTATATTGGAGCGGGCTATTAATATTTTATCCGGTGCCCAAATGCAAATAAGGCAAATATGTGGGCGCGATATAAAACCCAATGCTTTGGTCGATGGTAAAAAGCTGATTACCGCCAACTGGTTTTATGCGGTGGATAATATGGAAGGCTTAGCCGTTCATAAATCACCGACAGGCGAAACAATACTCACCATAATTTCAGATGATAATTTCCACTTTTTACAACGCACTTTAATGTTGCAATTTGCAACATTAAATAATGTAACGGTGTGTAAGTAGTAAGCTTAAGCAGCAACTGCTTTTTTAAGGCGTTTTTTAATGCGTAGAGCGCGACCCGAAAGAGTAGCATCTTTGGCTTTAATAAGGTAAGCATCTAAGCCACCACGATGTTCCACACTGCGTAAAGCATGTGCCGAAATGCGCAAAGAAACGCTTTCGCCCAATGTATCACTTAGCAGGCTAACATTACAAAGGTTTGGTAAAAACCGACGGCGCGAGCGATTTTTCGCATGGCTTACATTATTACCTGTTTGTACGCCTTTTCCTGATAATTCACAACGACGAGCCATAAGTTTTCTCCTAAATTTACAATATCATTTTATTTTAAGTTGGCTTCATATAATCTGATATACGGACAAGGTCAAGTAGTTTATATTAAGCTCCTGCGGGCTTGAACATTCGCTTATTTACTTTGACGTAAAAAAGTGTATTTTTTACTATCCCTTTTCCTCTCGGCAGGCTTATAAGGTTTCCTTAACAAGGGTTGAAAACCTTGCCCAACCAAATTAAAACTTAACATCACTTACATATAGCTATAATTATGTAATAGTTGTCCTTGTGGTTATGAGAGGTTATAAAATATTGATTAAGAACCAAAAAGGTAAAAAACATGAACAGTAAATTAGAACGGGCGATATTGGCAGGCGGGTGTTTTTGGGGAATGCAGGACTTAATTCGTAAGCAAAATGGCGTGGTTAATACGCGGGTGGGTTATACAGGTGGTGATGTGGAAAACGCGACCTATCCCAACCATGGCACACATGCCGAAGCCATCGAAATTGAGTTTGACCCCAGTATAACCAACTATAAAAATATCCTTGAGTTTTTTTTCCAAATTCACGACCCGACTACCGTTAATAGACAAGGCGGCGATGTTGGCACATCTTACCGTTCCGAAATTTTTTATACTTCTGATACGCAACAAAAACAGGCTTTGCAAACCATTAGTGATGTTAATGAAACGGGCTTTTGGGCAAATAAAATTGTAACCCTTGTTTCTAAAGCGGGTGATTTTTGGCAAGCAGAAGCTGAACATCAAGACTATTTGTTAAACAAACCTAATGGCTATACTTGCCACTTTGTGCGTATATTGAAATAAAGGATATATTCGACAATGATAAAAGCATCTGATTTATTTGTACAAGCACTCGAAGCCGAAGGGGTGGAATATATTTTTGCTGTTCCCGGTGAAGAAAATTTGGATATGGTTGAGAGCTTGCGGGTTTCGAAAATTAAGCTCATTTTAACCCGCCACGAACAAGGTGCTGGCTTTATGGCGGCAACTTATGGGCGGTTAACGGGTAAGGCTGGAGTGTGTATGGCGACATTAGGCCCTGGCGCAACGAACCTTGCAACCCCAGCAGCCTATGCTCATTTGGGTGGAATGCCGCTTATAATGATTACGGGGCAAAAGCCCATTAAACAATCCAAACAAGCGCAGTTTCAAATTGTTGATATTGTTGCGTTATTTGACCCAATTTGTAAAATGTCCAAACAAATTGTGCATGGCAATACAATTCCGGCATTGGTTCGAGAAGCTTTTAGAATTGCGCAAGAAGAACGCCCTGGTGCGGTATTGTTAGAACTGCCCGAAGATATTGCTGCGGAACACTGTGATGCTCCCGTTTTAACGCCCCACAAGCGCCATTATGCGGTGGCTGATGATGTTGTGCTAGACGAGGCGGTTAAGCTTATAAAAGCTGCAAAAATGCCGCTTATTCTTATTGGGGCAGGGGCAAACCGCAAAAATGCACGGACGGCTTTGCATGATTTAGTCCACACTTCACGCATTCCGTTTTTTGTCACCCAAATGGGCAAAGGTGTTGTCGATGAACGCTCGGAGCTGTTTTTAGGCACTGCCGCTTTGTCGGAAGGTGATTACCTACATTGTGCAATTGAACGGGCTGATTTAATTATTAATGTCGGGCATGATGTTGTTGAAAAACCTCCGTTTTTAATGGAAGATGACAGCAAAACAGTCTTGCATATCAATTATAAGTCGGCACAAATTGACCCTGTTTATTTTCCGCAATTAGAAATAATTGGCGATTTATCGGCCTCTATTACACGGTTGACAGAAAAACTTGGTGGCGAAGTAAAGCATGACAATCAGTTTTTCAAAAAAATTCGCAATGAAATAGAAGCCCATATGCTTGAGGGTGCGAATGATGCACGCTTTCCAATTATTCCACAACGCTTCGTTGCTGATACCCGTAAGGTAATGAATGACAATGATATTATTGCGCTTGATAATGGCATTTATAAAATTTGGTATGCCCGTAATTATAAAGCCTATCAGCCCAACACCGTATTGCTCGATAATGCTTTGGCAACAATGGGTGCAGGTTTACCCTCGGCAATGATGGCAGCCATGCTTTACCCTGAACGTCGTGTTATGTCCATTTGTGGCGATGGCGGGTTTATGATGAACAGCCAAGAAATGGAAACAGCCGTGCGGCTTAAGCTTAATCTTGTGGTTGTGGTATTAAATGACAGCTCTTATGGCATGATACGTTGGAAACAAGCCCATTCTGGGTTTGAAGATTGGGGTTTAAATTTTAACAACCCCGATTTTGTTCAATATGCCCAAAGCTATGGTGCTACTGGTCATCGCATTGGTTCGGCAGAAGATTTAGTGCCAACATTTGAAAAGGCTTTTAAAGCAGGCGGTGTTCATCTTATTGATTTGCCTGTCGATTATTCCGAAAACCAAAAAGTTCTTATTGATGAACTGGCAGCAAAGGTCTGTTTGATATGAAAATGCTAGAAATTGTTAACCCGTTTGATTTAAAACCGATTGGCTCACTGCCGATGACCGACTGGCAAACCATCGACAAATATATGGACGAGGCGCATAAGTTATTTAAAAACCGTAAAAGTTGGTTGCCAACTTATAAGCGGATTGAAATTCTTAAAAAAACAACCCAAATTATGCAAGGACGGTTTGAAGAGCTGGCATTTTTAATTGCCAATGAAGGCGGCAAACCGCTCATTGACGCGCGTATTGAAGTTACCCGCGCGATAGATGGCGTTGGTTTGTGTATTAAACAACTCGGCTCTATGAGCGGGCGCGAAATTCCGATGGATTTAACTCAAGCGGGCGCGGGGCGCATGGCTTTTACTACGCGCGAGCCTATTGGCGTTGTGGTGGCGGTATCGGCGTTTAATCACCCACTTAATTTAATTGTTCACCAAGTTGCGCCTGCCATTGCGGTGGGTTGCCCAATACTCATTAAACCTGCCGCTGATACACCGCTTTCGTGCAAGGCGTTCATCGACATTGTTTATGAGGCGGGTTTGGACGAAGCATGGTGTCGGTTTGTTGTTTGCGATAGAGAAGAAGCCGAAAAAATGGTGACTGACCCAAGGGTGGCATTTTTCTCGTTTATTGGTTCGGCAAAAGTCGGTTGGATGTTGCGTTCTAAACTTGCTGCTGGCACACGTTGCGCGTTAGAACATGGCGGAGTTGCTCCTGTTATTATTGATGAAACGGCAAATATTGAAACCATGATACCCAGTTTAATCAAAGGTGGGTTTTACCATTCGGGGCAGGTTTGCGTATCGGCTCAACGTATTTTTGCGCCCAAAAAACAAGCGGAAGACATCGCGCAAATGTTAGCAGAACAAGCCGATAAGTTAATAGTCGGTAATGCTATAGACGAGCAAACCCAATGTGGGCCTTTAATTCGCCCGTACGAAGTTGAGCGGGTTAGTGGCTGGGTTAATGAAGCCAAAGACAGCGGTGCTAAAATATTATGTGGTGGCAACGCGCTTGGCAAAACAACTTATGCACCAACGGTTATATTAAACCCTGCTGCCAATGCAAAAGTATCCACTATGGAAATTTTTGGCCCTGCCATATGTGTTTATGGTTATGACACTATAGATGATGCGATTAAAACGGCAAACTCACTCGACTTTGCTTTTCAAGCGTCGGTGTTTACCCAAAGGCTAGATGTTGCGATGAAAGCTGTTCAAGAGCTTAATGCCTCGGCAGTTATGGTTAATGACCATACGGCGTTTAGGGTCGATTGGATGCCATTTGCGGGCAGGCAACAATCGGGCTATGGCACAGGCGGAATTGGCTATACGATGCACGATATGACGCAAGAAAAAATGGCAGTTATTAAATTAAACTAACCCATAATTAACCTTAATCAACTATAAATAGCCCTTAAATATTGTATTTATAGGGTCAAGTATGCGTAACAAAGTTCAAGCTTTTAGTAACAAAAAAATATATGCGGCGTTATTTGCCATTGGGCTAATTGTTAGCCCTGCTCAAACTTTAGCCAGCAGCTCAACGCATTTAGACGTTGAGTATGATTTGAAAATTTTGGGCGTGCAGCTTGGGCGTGTTGGTTTGGCGGCAAGGGTTAAAAACAATAATTATTCTATTGCTATTCGGGCTTTTACCGATGGGGTTATGGATAAATTGCTAAAATTTACCATAGAAACGCGCGCGCGTGGGGTTTATAATGGCTATAAAATTAACTCAACTGAGTATATGACCGCTTATTCTAACAAACGCATAACCCGTAAAGTGGTGGTAAAATACCCCAATAAAAGCCGTGTAACGGTGGATTCTACTCCACCTTATTTTAGATACCCAGACACTGTAGCTTTGCGGGATAAAGACTTATACAATGTGGTTGACCCATTGGGCGCAATGTTACTGCCCGTTAACAAAAAATACAAAGCTTCTGCCGCTCAACAATGCAACCGAGATCAAGCGATATTCGATGGTGTAACACGCTATAAATTAAAAATGAGCGCCACAAAAAACACCCGTAAAAATGATGTAAAACTTAAAGGTGCAATTGCTTGTATTGTGCGCTATACCCCCATTTCAGGGCATCGCAAAGGGCAGGGCGATAGAACCATTATAGATAATTTCGCAACCGCCAAAGTGTGGATATTGCCCGTTAAAAACACCAATATTATTATACCCATTTTAGTAGAAATACCCACACAATTTGGCTCATTTGTTATCGAAGCAAAGCACATAAAACTTAACGGTAAAGCCTATAACAATTAAACGCTGCTTACCCATGCTAATTGTATAATCTAGTAAATTGATAAAACTCTTACTTTTAACTGAATTTATAGCAGGGGGTCATCTTATGATTAATTGCGCCAGAAAACCTACCCAAGCTTTATGCAATAAGAGAACCTATAAAGTTGGGCTATAGCATCGTTAGCTGTATTGCTTGCTGCTTGTGGTAATAGTACGGGAATGCCCATTGCTAAAATTTTGATGCGGCGCAGGCAATGATGTGGGCTATAATTACGAAGGATTGGTCTAGACCACTAGATGTTGATTGGAACAAAATACAAACATTCAAATATTAGCGATTCGGACACGGTCTGTTCTATGGTTGTTCTAAATGTTAATAATGTCAATTAAATTAAAGGCTTATTGCGGTAAAAGTTAACTATAATTGTTAAGTTTTTATGTCTTTTTGGGTGTTTGCTTTACTCATTTACCCATATTATTTTACCCATATGTTAACACAATTGGCTTTAAAACAACATCTAGTATAGAACAAAAAGAAAACATTAATCTCTTAGTGATTCGGACATGTTCTGTTCTACGGCTGTTCTAAATTTTAATTATATCCACGTAAAGGTTAATAAATTTTATTAACTTTTAATGCTAACCGTGTTAGAAGATGAGCATAGACAAAAGTAGAAGCTTACTAATTAAGTAGGCTTGCTAAGGTTGAGGAAAAATTAATGGCGGTTGTTTCTGTTGCAGGTGAAGTAAAAGTTGAAGATCAGGTTGTTGGTCAAATTTTGGGTTTAAAGTTCGAGTTGGATAAAGAGCAGACAAAAACCCACGAGGAAATCCTTAAAACCGACCTAAAGTTCGAGGTATCTGCCGAAATTAAACGGCGCGTTGATAAAATTATAGACCAAAATACCCCCCAATTGTCGCTTAATGAAAGCGGCGAGATTTGCTGGTTAATACACCCTATTGCTTATATGCAAGCAGGCGATACTATACTCAACCCCAATGTACTAATTATTGCAAACCCTTATATCGAAACTGCTACCGAAATACGGTTAGTCGAATTTATTAGCGTATGGCTAAAAGCCGAGGTTGAGAAGCATCTCGACCATTTGTTCAAATTGAGCGACCCTGATAATATTAGTGGTTTGGCAGGCGGAGTGGCAACTCAACTGGTCGAAAATTACGGAATTTTAGTCCGCGATAAAGTGAATAATGACATTAAAGCCCTCGACCAAGACGCGCGCAAACAATTGCGCCAATTTGGGGTGCGGTTTGGCGCGTATCATGTTTTTATTCCACAATTGCTAAAGCCCGCGCCTACACGGTTGTTAATGTTATTGGCAGCTTTACAAACCGCAAAGCAAAATAATACCAACTTAATATTACCACCCCACCCAGGTCAGGGGCTAACTTCGGTTGTCTTAGAAGAAAATATGCCCGACAATTATTACCAAACAGCGGGCTTTAGAAAATGCGTAAACCGTGCTGTGCGTATCGACATGCTCGAACGACTTGCCGATTTAATTCGTGAAGTCTTATACTGGAAAGCCCCAAAAGACAACCAAGATGCTGAACGCCCATTAGGCGCACATACCAGTGGCGGGTTTATGGTAACGCCTGATATGATGTCGTTAGTCGGCTGTAGTGGCGATGATTTTAGCAATATTTTGACGACGATTGGTTATCGTAAAAAAGAAATTAAAATAGATGATGACCAACTTAAGGAAGCCAAAGAAGGCGAAGAGGTTATAACTCACGAGCAAGTGTGGTTTCCTGCACGTAAACAATATGTTAACAATAAACCTACGGCTAAATATAAAAAACCGACTAAAGCTAAATTTGTTAAAGACAATAAGCCTAAACCAAAACCAAAGCCTAAAAAAGCACCAGAAGTTGCGCCCAAAAATAGCCCATTTGCGGCATTATTAGCGCTCAAAGAAAAATACGATGCTTAAAACCCAACGTATCGACAAATGGTTGTTCCACGCGCGGTTTATTAAAAGCCGCACTAAGGCAACCAAATTGGTCAGCGCAAATAAATTGCGCATAAATGACGATAAAATTTCTAAACCCAGCTATTTGCTTAAAGTTGGCGATGTTTTGACCTTTCGGTTGAACAAGGAAATAAAGACAATTAAAATTTTGGGCATTAATGACACGCGACGACCTTTTGTAGAGGCGCAAACATTATATGATGACCAAACCCCCGAACCGATAAACTCTGGCGCGCGTAAGTTTGATAAGAATTCAAGCCCAATGTTGCGCGATAAAGGTGCAGGACGACCCACTAAAAAACACCGCAGAAAGATGGATCAGTTTATTATGGATAGTGTGGAATTTTAACGTCGTATAATTGCCACAATAGAATGTGTATAAAAACTGCTGATTTATATCAAATTATTAATATTTTTAGAATAATCAATCAAATTACTAAACAAATTATGTTTTTTCATTGTCCTTGCGAAAGAAATGAGTAATGTAGCCCTATGTATTCTATATGTATTTAATGTTAAATATATTAAATGCCATAAATAAAATGTAAATTAATATGTGTGGCGCATATTTGGAGAAAATAAATGACTTATATAGTCACTGAAAATTGCATAAAATGTAAATTTACCGACTGTGTAGAAGTTTGCCCTGTCGATTGTTTTTACGAAGGCGAAAATTTTCTAGTTATCCACCCCGACGAATGTATCGACTGCGGTGTATGCGAACCCGAATGCCCCGCTGATGCCATTAGACCCGATACCGAACCAAAGCTCGAAAGCTGGCTAGAAATCAACACCAAATTCGCCGAGATTTGGCCGAATATTACCATTAAAAAACAACAATTACCCGATGCCGAAAAGTTCGACGGACAAACAGACAAATTAGCCCTCCT
>CAZHCZ010000052.1:0-8101 GCA_964531635.1 uncultured Hyphomicrobiales bacterium
TTTTACTGGTAAAAAATGGTATTCAATATGCTTTTTTGTTTTGTTTGCTGTAAATGCAGTGTTTGCCGATACACCAATATAATTTTGAAATTTTTCTAAAATATCATTACTGGTTGATATTTTTTCAAAACCTATTGCAAAATTATGCTTTGAATTCTGATAGCTATATTCAGCACGATATTTAAGGTTTTTGGCTTGTACTTCTGGCGCCGTTATTTTAATACCATTTTCGGTAATATCTATATAACCTTGAGTGTTAAATTGCTCATTAAGCCCCCAATAATCGGCTAGATTGTCGCCTTTATTATTTTGAAATAACAACCAATTTGAAAATTTACTTAGCGACAAAGCCCTAAACTTATACTCCCCCGCCATTATGCTATTTTCTACTTGTCGGCTTAGGTTATATTCCAATTTACTATTGCCTGGTAAGTTTGCCGAAAATTGCGGAACAGACATAACACCATTTTCAAAGCCAATCATAGCAATAACCCGTCGCATTCTATCGGTCTTTTTATTTTGCAAAAAGTTAAGCTGGTCTATGCTAACGCTTATAGCGCCATTAAAATTATTTTCGGGGTTTAATGGCTGTGTTATTTTGTCAACGACCCATTGTTTTAAATTGTTTTTTAATAGCTTGGAGCTTTGATAAACTGGTAAATTTTTCTCTAAATCCTCTATACTTAAAAACTGATTTTTTATATAATTATAATCTGTCACGCCAAAATTAAGCGCTCCATTTATGTTGGGCTTTAACCCCCATGTGTAATTTATATTGCCATTTAATTTTAAGCTTTGTTCTAGCGTT
Source organism: uncultured Hyphomicrobiales bacterium (assembly GCA_964531635.1). GTDB lineage: Bacteria > Pseudomonadota > Alphaproteobacteria > Rhizobiales > OSC116 > OCS116. The sequence continues at coordinate 809 of CAZHCZ010000052.1, forward strand.
TGGTTTTTTTTATCGCCCAATGTCAGTTTAATATCATCTAGTTTTAACGCCGAATAATTAAGTTGGATTTCGCTTGTTATATATAAATCATCTGCCAATTGCGATGAAAATTCATTACCAAGACCAAGTAAATCCTCACCCTTTTTTGCCGATATTTCTAGTTTACCTGTAAGTAATGGTTGTGTTTCTAACCCGACTAAACTGCCCGAAAAACTAACAAAACTACCTTTTCCATCGCCTCTAACTTGCCCTTTTATGGTCAATGGTTTCTTTGTCACAAACCGACCTGTCGCCACTGAAAATGGGCGGGTATAAACGGTATCATTTGCTGCTATATTCAACGCGCCTTTAATTTTAAACGGTCCATTGAGCGAACGAGCGGTAATTTCGGCTTGCTTTATAGATATAGTTTTTTGAATATTTGTCGCCACATTACTAAACTCAATATCCATATTGTTTAAGATTAACTTTTTTATAGAAATATCGTCTAGGTTAAGCCCCGCATGATTTATTGTCGATGTCTCCACCATATTATCGGCTTGGCTGATGAAAATTTTACCCGAATTAAGGTGCATATTGGTAACTTCGAACTTACCCTTAAGTAGGCTTGGAAAATCTAACTCTAAAATAAAATTATCGGTAGTGAGGAGTTTATCACCTTTATCGTTTAAAATTTCTATCCCACTCGCACTGAATACGGGTTGTGGTAAAATACGCAGTTTAACATCGCCAATAATGCGAACATTCTGACCTGTAAGGTTACGACCAACAGTTTCAATTTCGGTTTTATAACTGTTCCAATTTATTAATAAAGGTGCAAAAATAGCAGCCAATAAAAGACTGCATATAATGCCCGCTATAGCGACTAAAAAGTTATTCATGGGTACCAAACAAATGAAGGTGATTTGTTCTATAATAGAAGGCTTGTCTAAACCTGTAAACAATTATCCGTAGAATATTTTACCTGGGTTCATTATATTGTTAGGGTCGAGTGCTTTTTTAATTGCAAACATATATTTTAAAGCGGTGCCATGCTCGGCTTGCATGTATTTAGCTTTGCCAATACCCACCCCATGTTCGCCTGTGCATGTGCCTTCATATTTTAAAGCGCGGGCGACCAACCTGTCTAAAAAATCTTTTACCTTTTTATTGTCTTTGTCTGAATTGTCATCAAAACTCAGTAAAACATGAAAGTTACCATCGCCCACATGACCAACTATAGGGCCAATTAAACCTGAATTTAAAATATCTTGTTTGGTTTCATCGACACATTGGGCGAGGTATGAAATGGGCACGCAAATATCGGTCGATAAATGTGCCATATTAACCGCTAAATTGCAGCCCGCCCAATAAGCATCATGCCGTGCTTGCCATAATTTGTTGCGTTCTTCTAATTTTGAAGCGGCGGTAAAGTCGGTCGAGCCAAAGTCTGCGGCTATGAATTTAAATGTTTCGACCTGTTCGGCGCAGGTGTTTTCACTGCCCTGAAACTCTATAAATAAAGTCGGTTTTTCGGTAAGGGTGAGTTTGGAATAAATGTTACAGGCTTTTATTTGCACTTCGTCTAACAGCTCTATTCTAGCAACGGGAATACCAAACTGTATGGTTTGCATAACCGCTTTGCACGCGTCTTTTACGCTGTTAAAACTGCACACTGCCGATATAGTTTTTTCGGGTATTCCGTATAAATTTACAGTCAATTCGGTAATAATGCCCAGCGTGCCTTCTGAGCCTATCATTATTCTGGTTAAATCATAACCCGCTGCCGATTTTTTAGCCCGCCCGCCTGTTTTAATAATTTCGCCATTGGGCATAACCACCGTCATACGCACCACATTGTCTGCCATTGTGCCATAACGCACAGCATTTGTGCCCGATGCACGAGTTGCCGCCATGCCGCCTATAGTAGCTTCTGCACCGGGGTCTACAGGGAAAAACAAGCCTGTATCACGTAAATATATATTTAGGTTTTGGCGCGTAACGCCTGCTTGTATGGTTGCGCTTAAGTCATCTTGATGCACAGTAATTATTTCATCCATTTGCGATAAGTCGATATTAATACCACCGCAAACTGCCGATACATGCCCTTCTAATGAACTGCCTGCACCAAAGGCAATAATCGGCACTTTATGCTTGGCACATATTTTTACAATTTGGGCAACTTGTTCTGTAGATTGGGCAAAGGCGACCGCATCGGGCAATTGTGATTTATGATGGGTAACGTCACCCCCGCCATGTTGGTCGCGTATTGTAAGATTGGTCGATAATTTATCGCCTAATAGTGTTTTAAGTTCACCAATCGCTAAATTAACATCGCCATAAGTGTGATTATACATATCGTGCATATTATTTCCAGTTGACAATATTATGAATATAAAAATATTATAAGCTATTATGGACAATCCAAAGACAACTATCAATAAGTTAATATTTAAATATATTGCACCAAATGCCAGCCATTTTTGGTCGGCTAAACAGCCGCTCGTTTGGGTGCTTGCTTTGCTTATTGGTATTATAGTTGCCTATGGTGCTATTTTATTTAGAGAGTTTATTTCTTATATTCAATATTTTTGGATTGGTGAAAAAAGCGAAATATTTTTCGATAAGTTAAAAGATGTACCGCTTTATTTGCGACTTTTAGTGCCAACATTGGGTGGGTTGTTGGTTGGTTATATCGTTGTTACTTTTGCACCAAGCAAAAGACCTGAAGGCGTTGCCGATGTTATTGGCGCACGGGCTATTGGCACGGCTTATATTTCGTTAAAAAGCGGCATAACCAATGTTATTGCGGCAGGCATTACCCTTGGCACAGGCGGTTCAGCTGGGCGCGAAGGGCCGATTGTGCATTTGGGGGCGTCGGTCGCATCGTCTTTAGCCAAACATATTAACATTCCGCCATCATCGCGCCGTTCGTTATTTGGTTCGGGCGTGGCGGCGGCGGTGGCGGCGAGTTTCAATGCACCTATTGCTGGGGTGTTGTTTGCGCTCGAGGTTATTTTGGGGCATTTTGCGGTTGCGGCTTTTGTGCCAATTGTTATTGCCAGTGTGGTGGCAACCCTTATTGTACGCTATCATTTGGGCGATTTCCCGGGGTTTATGATACCAGATTACCCAATTAATTCTGTATGGGAATACCCCGCTTTTGCGCTTTTGGGTGTTATATCGGCATTGGTTGCCATTGGTTTTCAGACCAGTGTGCGCCTTGCCGAAAAACTTGCCAAGTCGATTAAAATTCACGATATTATTCGCCCTGCCATTGGTGGGTTTTTAGTCGCTGTTTTGTCTTTATTTGTACCCGAAATTGTCGGCATTGGTTATGAGGCGACCGATAAAGCGTTAAATGGTGACTATACATTAATTGTTTTGCTGACATTATTATTTGCTAAAACTGTTGCTGTGGCTATTAGTTTGGCATCAAGGTTGGTTGGTGGGGTTTTCTCCCCTGCCCTATATATTGGCGCTATGGCGGGCGGTGCATTTGGTTTAATTGCCGCAACATTATTTCCTGAACTCACATCAAGTACAGGGCTTTATGCTATTATCGGCATGGCGGCAGTAGCAGCGGCCGTTTTAGGTGCGCCAATTTCTACCGTGTTAATTGTGTTTGAGCTAACGGGCGATTATAATATTACTTTGGCTCTGTTATTTGCAGTGTCTATTAGCGTTGGTTTGTCGCAAGCTGTTCAAGGGCAGAGTATTTTCCATTGGCAATTAAGCAATAGGCGTATTTATTTAGACCGTGGTTCGCACCGACAAATTGCGCGCAATGTTAAAATATTAGACATTATTGAAACCTGCAAGCCCGTTGTTTTTGACGAAACATACCATAAAGACCTGCCAACCATTGGCATACAATGCACATTAGAGCAAGCGTTGGCAAAATTTGGCGGGTTTAGAGATAAGCTAAAAATTGCTGTGGTGGAAATTGATAATAAAACTGGTAATACCATGATTATTGGTTATATTTCACACAATCGCGCTTTACAAATTTACAACCGCGCCTTAATTGCTACAAATATTGAAGAACATAATTAATGAGTGACCCGTTCGATTTAGACGATTTTGACCCGTTTCCGCGTTTTGATGCCGAAAAAACCGTTGTTAAAAACGATTTATTTGCAGAAACAACGCCTAAAATCAAAGACAGACCCCAAGTGAGCTTGGCGCAAATGGCGCAACAGGCTGCCAACCATCAGCACCGCCCGCCTACAAAATTGATACAGAACACCAATTATATGGCGGGGCTTAATGAAGCACAAAAAGACGCGGTATTAAATATTGATGGTCCTTTATTGGTGCTTGCGGGTGCTGGAACGGGTAAAACACGGGTTTTAACTTGTCGAATCACGCATATTTTATCGCAAGCTAAGGCATGGCCTAGCCAGTTATTAGTGGTAACCTTTACCAATAAAGCCGCGCGTGAAATGCGTGAGCGCATTGGTTCTCAAATTGGCGAACAAGTCGACAGTATGCAATGGTTAGGGACTTTTCATGCGATAACTGCCAAAATATTACGCCGCCATGCCGAATTGGTCGGTTTGCGTTCAGACTTTACTATTCTTGACCCCGATGACCAAATAAGAATGCTCAAAACCATTATACGTGCTGAAAATATTGATGAAAAAAAATGGCCTGCGCGCGCTTTAGCAACAGCAATTGATGATTGGAAAAACCGCGGATTGCAGCCTAACCAAGTGCCAAAAGATGAAGCATTTAATTATGCCGATGGCAAGGGTATTATGCTTTACCAGACCTATCAAAACCGTTTAAAAATTGCCAATGCAGCCGATTTTGGTGACATGTTAATTGAGTGTTTGCGCTTGTTTCAGGAAAATACCGATATTTTAAAAATATACCAAGATAGGTTTAAGTATATTCTTATTGACGAATATCAGGACACCAATATTGTACAATATTTATGGCTTCGTTTGCTGGCAGGCAATGGCAAAAATAAGCCGCAAAATATTTGCTGTGTTGGCGATGATGACCAATCTATTTATGGTTGGCGTGGCGCTGAAGTTGAAAACATATTGCGTTTTGATAAGGATTTTGCAGGTGCTAAAATTGTACGGCTCGAAGAAAATTATCGCTCTACTGGGCATATTTTGGCAGCGGCATCAGGCGTTATTTCCAACAATCAAGACAGGCTAGGCAAAACGTTATTTTCGCAAAATAAGATGGGCAACAAACTTGTTGTGAAATCCATTTGGGACGGTGATGAAGAAGCGCGCCATATTTGTGAAAAAATTGAAGATTTTCGCCATAAGGGAGTGAACTTAAATGAAATTGCTATTCTTGTCCGCACCAGTAATCTAATGCGTGGTTTTGAGGATAGACTGTCTATTTTGGGCATTCCATACCGTTTGGTTGGCGGGCCTAAATTTTATGAGCGGGCAGAAATTCGCGATGTTATTGCTTATTTATCGCTAATCCAAAATAAAGATAATGACATTAAGTTTCAACGAATTATCAATGTGCCAAAACGCGGAATTGGCGCATCATCTTTGGCTAAAATGCAACATTTTGCACGGCTGAATGATATATCTTTATTCGCAGCAGCAGTTAAAATGACGCAAGATGATGATTTTCCACCAGCTTTACGGCGTAAAATTAAAAAAATATTACAAAACCTAGCCTATGGGGTCGAAAAAACCATTGCATTTGAAGACGCAATAACCAACCCAACCTATAAATTAAAGCCCAAAGAAGTTGAGCAATTTAAGCTCTATGCCCAAAACAAACAATTAACCCTTTATAATGCCGCGGTTGAGTTGCAAAATAACGAACCTTTAAGCGGTAAAGCTAAGGTTGAACTTAGCAAATTAATGTTAGATTTTGAACGCTGGCGTAAACTTATTACGCAAATGCCGCACACCGATTTAGCGAAACTTATTTTCGAAGAAAGTGGTTATAACCAAATGTGGCGCGATGCCATTACTGCCGATGCAGATGGTCGGCTTGAAAATTTACAAGAGTTGATCGGGCAGATTGGACAATTTGCATCTTTAGGTGAGTTTTTAGAGCATATTTCGTTGGTTATGGATGTCGACGAAAACAAATATAATAGCGAGATGGTCAGTTTAATGACTTTACATGCGGTTAAGGGTCTTGAGTTTGAAAAAATATTTTTGCCCGCATGGGAAGAAGGACAATTTCCGCACCAACGTGCGTTAGATGAGTCGGGGCAAAATGGTTTAGAAGAAGAAAGACGCTTAGCCTATGTCGCCATTACCCGTGCCAAAAACTATTGCTGGGTGAGCTTTACTGCCAACCGATTGGTTCATGGGCAATGGCAAAACAACCTGCCCTCACGCTTTATTGACGAAATACCTGTAGAAGATGCGCAGATTGAGCAAAGTAACAATCAATATGGCAATTATGCGCAACGCAATGACAGTTACCCGCAATTTAAGGCTCAAAAACCTGTTAAACTTGCTGAAAATAACTTTAGTACTGGCGATAGAGTTTATCATTCTAAATTTGGCTATGGATATGTTTTGGCGGTTGATGGTAGCCGTGTTGAAGTGGATTTTGATGACGCAGGTCGTAAAAAACTTGTCGCTACGTTTTTGGAGGCAGTTTAATGGAACAGGCGCGTTATTATGTGCAGATGGTTTTGGCTAAGAATATTGCAGGCCAGTATGCTGATATTTTAGAACAAGCTATATATCCCGAAGCGATGAGCATTACTTGGTTTGAAACCAGTGACAGCTCACAACAATGGGATTTACGGGCATATTATGAATTTTTGCCCAAGGTAAGCGAACTTAACGCTTTGTTTTTAGCACAAAGCCTTGAGCCTGCTGACATTGAAATTGTTACCCTTGAAAAAGATATTAATTGGGTGGCGGAAAGCCTTACCGCGCTTGCGCCTATTCGAGCAGGCAGGTTTTTCTTACATGGTCGGCATGATGCACAAAAATGCCCAAAATCGGCAATTCCACTCGAGATTGATGCCAATTTAGCCTTCGGCACAGGGCATCATGGCACAACAAAAGGCTGTTTATTAGCCTTGGATAAAGTTCTAGCCATTGGAGAATACAAAAACGCTATTGATTTAGGAACAGGCACAGGGCTTTTGGCAATTGCCGCCGCAAAAGTGCTAAAAACCCAAGTTATAGCAACCGATATTGACCCAGTCGCAACCATGATTACCGCTGAAAATGCTCGAATTAACACGGTTGGCAACCTTATTCGCCCCATAACCGCCAAAGGGTTTATTCACCCATATTTACAAACAAACGCCCCTTATGATTTAATTATCGCCAATATTCTAGCCAAGCCCCTAACCCC
>CAZHCZ010000052.1:8128-14136 GCA_964531635.1 uncultured Hyphomicrobiales bacterium
AATGGCACCGTAATTTTATCAGGCTTACTAGGCAGCCAAGCCAATTGGGTATCATCTTACTTCAAAGCTCAAGGCTTTAAAGAAACAAACCGCAATATTATAGATGAATGGGCAACCCTAGTTTTTAACTGAACCCAAGGCTACCACTCGCGCTCACTAAATGTTGGTGGTTCTTGGTAGTAAAATTGAGTTTGGAGTGTTCAAACAAAAAAAGCCCTCTACTGGTATAGAGGGCTTTAAAAATTCAGTGATTGTTTTTAAAACGGTAGATCGTTTTTATACATATAGTTTTTTGCATAACGACGGGCGCGGGCTTCTTGACTTTTAATAAAAAACTTACCAATTGCAAATAAAGCATTTGTAGTTTTTGTTTTTAAAGTTGCAATTGCACTTACGTTGATTGTGTCGTTTTCAGTAATATAAGCCATTTTTTGACCCTTTCATTAGGTTTTTCTTATGGAATTGGTAATTGTTTAGAAGTCGCCCCAAACTTTACCATGTACGTCACCGCGAGAAACACCGATATCGGCAAGCATGCGATCATCTAATTTTAACAATTCTTTTTCGGCACGGCGAAGTTTCGCTGTTTCGACATATTTGGCAAATAAACCACGTGATTTTTTTGCTTTTTGATTTTTATTTACTGTTGAAAATGCCATGATTTATCTCCTTAAATTAGGCTTTATTACGAAAGATTTATTGCTCTCGTTTGATGATTTAAATATAGGTGTTGGCTGTAGAAAGAAAAAGCATAATTATGGAAGAGCAGCCATGCAGGAACTGCATAGCTAAAATAAGTCGGCTTCGGCTTCTTAGTTTCTACGTTCGGCTTTGCCTCTCTTTTACCTGCGGGCGGGTGCTCTGCACCCTTGCTTTCGCTGCGCGGTCGGGCGCTTGCCCTCCTAATTGGCTTAGCCAATTAACCTAATACTAGCACTGCGTGCATTCGCTACGCTCATTTGCCTTGGCATAAAAAAATGTATTTTTTACTCATCTCTTTTCCCTCGACATGTTGAAGGAATTTCTTAGCAGACTCTGAATTTTTGTTTGCCGCTACAACCCACAGCATAAAACAGCATATTCGTTAAGAAGTTATAGGAAGTGTTGAGGGAGTGGGCTTTTGCCCATGACCGAGACTCTGACGCCCAAATTCGACAGCCCGCAGCACAAAATAGCATATTCGCTAAGAAGTTGTAGGAAGTGTTGAGGGAGTGGGCTTTTGCCCATGACCGAGACTCTGACGCCCAAATTCGACGCGAATATGCTATTTTTAATCCATTTTTAGGGCGTTTATGAAGGCTTCTTGTGGTATTTCTACTCTACCAAATTGGCGCATTTTTTTCTTACCTTTTTTCTGCTTGTCGAGCAGTTTCCGCTTACGCGATATGTCGCCACCATAGCATTTGGCAGTTACGTCTTTACGCATGGCGGCTATAGTTTCACGGGCTATTATGCGCCCGCCTATTGCGGCTTGAATTGGTATTTTAAACAAATGCCGTGGTATCATTTCTTTGAGTTTTTCGCACATTGCGCGCCCGCGAGATTCGCTGCGGTCTTTATGTACAATTGTGGTTAGAGCATCGACAGGTTCTTCGTTTATTAAAATAGTCATACGCACTAAATCTTCTTGCCTATAGCCCGTTAAAGTATAATCAAAGCTTGCATAACCACGCGATACAGATTTTAGGCGATCGTAAAAGTCTATTACCACTTCATTAAGTGGCATTTCATAAACCAACATTGCACGCGCACCAACATAGGTTAAATCTTTTTGAATTCCGCGCCTGTCTTGGCAGAGCTTTAACACTGCACCTAAATATTCATCTGGCACTAAAATTGTTGCTTCAATCCACGGTTCTTGCATATGGTCGATGCTCATTACATCGGGCATATCGGCGGGGTTGTGCAAAATTTCCATAGTGCCATTGGTCATGTGCATTTCGTAAATAACGCTTGGTGCCGTGGTAATAAGTTCGATATTAAATTCACGTTCTAAACGGTCGCGAATAATTTCCATATGCAGTAAGCCTAAGAAACCACAGCGAAAACCAAAGCCCAAAGCCGCAGATGATTCCATTTCAAATTCAAAACTGGCATCATTAAGCCTAAGCCGTATCATTGCCTCACGCAATTGCTCAAATTCACTCGAATCGACAGGAAATAACCCACAAAAAACCACAGGCTGTGCAGGTTCATAACCACCAATAGGCTCGGCACATGGTTCTTTAAGGTCGGTAATTGTATCACCCACACGCGTATCAGCAACTTCTTTAATCGCCGCTGTAAAAAAACCAATTTCACCAGGGCGCAATTCATCGAACATTTCTTGTTTAGGGCGAAAAACTCCCAAACGGTCGATTAAATGCGTGCTGCCTGCGCTCATCATTTTAATACGTTGACCTTTTTTCATAACACCATCGACAATACGCACCAGCACCACAACGCCTAAATATTGGTCATACCAACTGTCGACCAACGATGCTTTAAGCGGTGCATTTATATCGCCAACAGGTGGGGGCAATTGCTTAACAATGGCTTCAAGCACATTATCAATACCAAAACCCGTTTTTGCCGATGTTTCCACCGCATCGGACGTATCAATGCCAATAACATCTTCAATTTGTAGTTTTATTCGCTCTGGGTCGGCAGCAGGTAAGTCAATTTTATTTAAAACGGTAACCAATTCATGGTCATTGTCTAATGCTTTATAGACATTGGCTAATGTTTGCGCTTCAACCCCTTGGCTGGCATCGACCACTAACAATGAACCTTCACATGCGGCTAATGAGCGGCTAACTTCATAGGCAAAGTCGACATGCCCTGGAGTATCAATAAGGTTTAGAATATAGGTTTCACCATCTTTTGCTGTATAATCTAACCGCACAGTTTGGGCTTTAATGGTAATGCCGCGTTCGCGCTCAATATCCATATTGTCGAGCACTTGGTCTTGCATTTCGCGTTCTTCAAGCCCGCCAGTAATTTGAATTAATCTATCGGCAATGGTCGATTTACCGTGGTCAATATGTGCAACAATGGAAAAATTGCGAATTTTTGTAATATCATAATCTGTCATAGGTTTCTATTAACAGAGCTTGCGGTTAATTTCTATGGCTAAATGCGTAATCACTCGCTTATAAACGCCAAAAATGCAAACCATACAGTAACTGCATACCATATAAAACCTAAAGTGCCTTTTACGAGTTTTCTTTGGCGTAAATTTTGTCACTGTTCAAGCATTGGCGGCCAAATTTTTTGACCTCCAATAAAATGAAAAATACCACCTGTAACAAAAATTAACATGGCTGTAATTAAGCCATAATATTTCATATTACACTTTTTCTTTAAGCGCTGCCCTCAATGCCATAGATGTAAAGACTACCATTGGTAAAAACAATATCCATTGTGGTAAAACCCAAATATTACCAGTTTCTAATAAACCATACATAAGAGCAAAGCCAGTAAATGCCACGTGAATAGGCAATAAACTTATATTAATGCCAGCAGAATAAACAGGCTTAAAATAAGCAATTAAGCTTAAAGCTGTCATTATTACAAACACTAATGTTAACCCATGCCAAACTAAGCCCATAGAAACACGCACCATTTCGGTAAGTTCAGACTGGTAAACAGGTTGCCAAATACTAGGTTCGCCAGCAAATTTACGGCTGGCTACTGTTAAAGCCATCATTGCGGCAGCGGGTAAATTCCATTTCGATTTCATCTTAAGCTCTCCAATATTAAATACATAAATATATGGTGAATAATAATGATTTTGTTACAAGAGTCAATCCATATGTGTATGTGTATGCTTGCACAAAGGCTATAAATATGGTTAAAACTGATACAAAAAACCGAAGAATTTTCGCAAAGCATCCAGCGTATAATTGCTGCGACATTGGGGTTAGAAGCCTAAACAAAAGTTGTCAAACTATTGGTGGTGTTTTTTCATGTAATTACGATGACGAATTACTAATGGCAAACGAAAATTCGGAGTTTATATTATCTTAGCTTGTTATTATAAAAATAGCGGGGTAATAGTAATCTTATGTATCAAGACTTTAGTAAAAAAACCGACCCTTCGTGTGGCAAGCGCAATATTGCAGCTTTACGGCGGGAAATGATAAAGAAAAACGTTACCGCTTTTATTATTCCGCGTGGTGATGAATATATGGGCGAGAATGTTGCTCCTGCGGCAGAACGCCTTAGGTGGCTAACTGGCTTTGGCGGTTCGGCTGGGGTCGCCATTGTAATGATGGGCAAGGCAGCAATTTTTGTTGACGGACGTTATACCATTCAGGTTAAACTGCAAGTCGATATAGGGCGATTTGCGCCTGAAAACTTAACTGCGCGCTCGGTGGCAGAATGGTTAAGTGAAAACTGCACATCTAACGATGTTATTGGTATTGACCCGTGGTTGCACACCAGTGCAGAAATTAAAAAAATTGAAACTGTTTTGCAAAAATTGGGTGCAAGACTGCATTTATGTTCGCAAAACCTTATCGACTTGGCATGGACTGACCGCCCTGCCCTGCCACAAGGCAAGCTGATGATTCACCCTGAAAAATTGGCAGGGTTAAAGGCAAAAACCAAATTAAATGCCATAAGCAAGCACGTTAAAAAACAAGGCTGTGATGCTGTGTTATTATCACTTAGCGACGGCATTGCTTGGGCATTTAACATTCGCGGCAGTGATATTGCTCATGTGCCTATTGTGCATTGTTTTGCGCTTATTTTTGCATCGGGCAAGCATAAACTATTTATTTCCAACCAAAAACTAGGCAAACAAGAGCGGGAATATTTAGCCGATTTAACCGAAATTTACGCCCCCAATGAAATTGAACGCGAAATTAAAAGCCTTGGTAAAAAATCGGGAAAATTACTGCTCGATGAACATAAAAGCGCTTATTGGTTTGAATGGCTAATGGGCAATGCTGGTGGCAGTGTGGTTAAAGCCACCGACCCAACCATTACGCCCAAAGCCTGCAAAAATACAGCTGAACTTAAGGGTACGCGTAACGCGCATATTCGTGATGGCAAGGCGGTTATGCAGTTTTTAAAATGGTGTGATGAGAATTTAAACACTGGTAAAATAGATGAAATTAGTGCCGCAAAAAGGCTCGAAAAATTTAGAGTAGAAACCAACGAACTTAAAGATATTAGTTTTGATACCATTTCTGCCGCTGGTGAAAATGGCGCAATTTGCCATTATCATGTCGACGAAGAAAGCAATATAACCATTCCGCAAAATCGGCTTTACCTTTGTGATTCTGGCGGGCAGTATAGTGATGGCACGACCGATATTACCCGCACTATAGCTGTTGGCGATATAGATGCTGAGGCTACCCGCAATTATACGTTGGTGTTAAAGGGTATGATTGCGGTGAGTTCAACCAAATTCCCTATCGGCACAACAGGCGCACAATTAGACGCTCTCGCGCGGCAATTTTTATGGGCAGATGGCAAAGATTATGAACATGGCACAGGGCATGGTGTTGGGGTTTATTTAGATGTGCATGAAGGTCCTGCAAGTATTTCCAAACTTTCGAACATTCCGCTTGAGGCGGGCATGATATTGTCTAATGAACCTGGATATTACAAACAGGGCGAATATGGAATTCGGATTGAAAACCTTGTAATTGTCTGCAAAGACAAACGCGCCGATACCGAAAAATCAATGTATTATTTTGAAACCATAACCCTTGCACCCATCGACAAACGCCCAATTGATAAAACCCTAATGAGCAAAATTGAAATAGACTGGCTAAACCAATATCATAATAAAGTTTGGAAAAAAATTAGCCCACAATTGAACGATGACGAAAAAAAATGGCTAAAACAAGCCACAACAGCTTTGTAATTTCATCCAACGCCCTTTATTAAACAGGTGCCACCCTAAAATTTATGCACGTTTTTCGTTATTATCAAGCGTGAGGAAAAACCCTTCAGTCTGCCGAGGGTAAAAAGGGTGAGTAAAAAATCATGTTTTTTTACGAAGGAGGGCGACTGCC
>CAZHCZ010000053.1:0-13620 GCA_964531635.1 uncultured Hyphomicrobiales bacterium
TTTGGCTTTAAATTTCGTTGAGTTCGGGGTTATCGTCGATTAGTTCGGTTAGGGGGAAGCCTGTGAATTCTTTTACATGTTGTAGTACGACGAAACTTTTTACGGTTTCGGCTTTGGTTTTTCTTAGGATGTCGTCGGATAGCTTGTTATATTCTTCGACATCTTTGCACACAAAGCGGACATAATAATCGAATGAGCCTGAAACCTTAAAACATTCGACAATGCGGGACTGGTTGCGGGCATATTGCTCGAATTGTAAAAAACTTTCTATATTATGTGACGATAGAGCGACTTCGGCAAGAATGGTATCATGGTGGCGTAATTTTGATAGGTCAATACGCGCCATATAGCCTTTAACTATGCCCGATTTTTCTAGTTTTCGCATGCGTTGATGGCATGGGCTGGCGCTTAAATTCACTTGCTCAGATAGGTTGGCATTAGAAATGCGCCCATCTTTTTGTAATAAAGACAGCATTTTAACAAAAATACGATCAATTTTTAAGTATGACATAGAATGCCTCCTAAAATTAGGGGTTGCCTATTGATTAATTATATTTGATTATTGTCTTAATATCAAACTTTTTTAGCTTCACCATTTTCAACGATAAACTTTTGATGTTTATTGTCTTCTAACCATTTTGCTGCTTCGGGAGCAGGGGGTGGGTTGTCGGCACGAAAAGCCTCTTGTTCTAGGGCAATTTTTTTGGTCATCATAATGCTGTGGAGTTTTTCAGTAAATTCTTCACGCGGTAAACCTTTGGGTATAATGGGTAAAAATTCTATTATCACTTTACCTGGGTATTTAAGCCATTTATGGCGCGGCCAAAACAACCCAGAATTTTGCGCAACGGGCAGGCAATTTAAATGCAGCGCCTCATAAATGGCAACCACCCCTTGTTTTAAGGGGCGCAATTCACCTGCTGAAACGCGCGTGCCTTCAGGGAAAATCATAACTTGCCCATTGTCTAACACGCGGGTTTTTGCGGCCTCAACAATAAATTTAATGGTTTTACTGCGCCCACCGCGCACAATAGGAATAAAACGTAATTTGTGTAACGCCCAACCAAAAGCAGGAACACGACCAAGCCCGACTTTAAACATCATTAAAGCAAACTTTAAATGGTGAGCGAGTAAAATAATTTCTAAAAAAGATTGGTGATTAGAAGCAACGATAATTGCCCCATCTGGAATATTATTCAAACCACGGGCTTCTATTTCTATATTGCAAATATGCTTGAGTAAAAAAGGCACTTGTGAGGCCCATGTTCGCATAACCCAACGGGTAAAGGTTTTAGGCAGGGGTAAAAAACAAATGGTCAATATAAGCCAAAAAATCATATGAATATAAAACACAATATTAAAAATGGTTGAACGAATGTAGAGCATAGATATCCTGCAATTAATTTATATTTTACTAAAATAGTCGCAAAGCCGATCATAAACAAGCCTAATTCGGCGCGATGTCTTAAGCTGTTTATGGGCTGTTACCCACACGGGCAATTTTCCTGTAGAAATGTTGGGCAAAATACGCTGTAAATCAGTTCGGTTTTTGCACAATTCTACCAGTTGAAAGCCTATCCCTAAGCCATTTATTAAACTGTGCCATGTTACTAAATAAGAATCGGACTTTATGCAAAAATTATCACGCGTAATGTCTTTGCCATTATGCTTTATACCCAATTTTTTAAAAGTGCTAATTATCATCATTTCGCGGTCGTAGCCAATAATATCATGGTCAAAAAACGGGTTTGGATTATCGGCTGTTAGTTGTTGCAATTCGGCAAGCCTTGGGTAGCTTTTGGCAACATAAATGCCGATTTCTAAATCATTGACTTTCCTAGCTATTAAATCATCTTGGTTGGGTTGATACATGCGAATGGCAATATCGGCTTCGCGTTCTAATAAATTATCGGTTTGGTTGTTGGCAAGGATTTCAAAAGATATTTCAGGAAAATCTGTGCGGATTTGTTTAATAACTATCGGTAGATGATGCGCGGCAATCATCTCACTGGCGGTTATACGCACCGTGCCTGCCACCTGTTTCTCAACCCCTGCGGCTATTAGCGCAATATTATCGGCATAATGTTTCATGCTTTTGGCTTGCTCGGCAAGTTGCATACCCAATTCGGTAATTTTATAACCCTTTTGAGTGCGGTCGAACAAGCGGACATTTAGCTGAGTTTCAATTTGTCCAATATGTCGCCCAACAGTTGGCTGGGTGCTGCCTAAATATGCCGATGCTTTTGACAAACTGCCCATATTGGCGACCGCTAAAAAACTATTTAATAAATTCCAATCAATATTTTTCATGCCTTGTCCTATTCATATTTGCATGACTAAACTGCATAATTTGCGGCTTACTATACATAAATAACTATACTATATTTATATTTTAATCAATGGAGAGTATTTTATGAATGAGAAAACGATAAAAAAAGTACTTATTTTGGGTGCTACTGGTAACTTTGGCAGAGCCCACGCCGAGGCTTTATTGGACGATGGCTGGCAACTGAATATTTTATTGCGGGAGCCTAATAAATTAAAAAGTGACACTATACGGAACCACTCAAATGTGGCTCTATTTAAAGGTGATGCGCTCAATAAAGGTGATTTATTGAAGGCAGGAAAAGACTGTAGCGTTATTATACACGGTATAAATATGCCGTATAATTTATGGGAAACTTTAATGCCCAAAATTACTCAAAACATTATGGAGGCGGCAAAAACATTAAGCGCGACGATTTTATTTCCTGGTAATATTTACAATTATTCGCCCAATGATGGCGTGGTTTACCATGAGCAGTCGCCACAAAACCCCGTAAGTAAAAAGGGCAAGTTTCGCAAACAATTAGAGCAAGATATGGCACATTTTGCGCAAATCCAAGGGGTGCAGATTATTATATTAAGGGCAGGAGATTATTGGGGCGCAGACAGCAGTGACAGTAGTTTTTTTAAATATTTAATATCGGACAATCTGCCAAAGGGCAAAATTTTATATGCAGGCGCTAACGATAAAAAACACGCATGGGCTTATCTACCAGACTTAGGAAAAACCGGCGTGGCAATTTTAAACCAGCGTGAGAGTTTAAACTTATTTGAAATTTTTCACTTTACGGGCAATGATTTAACAATGGACGAGATGGCGAGTGCCGTAGAAAAAGCCTATGGCAAAAAGCTTAAACGCGGCAAATTCCCATGGGCTATTATTAAAATTATAGGCTTTTTTAACAAAGCCATGTACGAAATGTTGGAATTGCGGTTTATGGGCAGTGTTGCGCAAAGTTTAGATGAAAATAAATTGACTGAGCTGCTTGGAGATGTGCCAAAAACACCACTTGATAAGGCGCTAAAAACTACATTTGAAGTAAAAAAATTACTCTAAAAACTCAAATTGTTCGGGGTGGGTGGCTTCAATCATTGGGCCACCCCTTTGTTCTAACCAACCTCTAATACGAATTTTTTTACCAATTGGGTTTTTAAAATCTATATTAGATTGGGCAAAGGCTAAACGGTTTCGCTTGGCGACAGTGATGGTAAAATCGGTGCGGTAATTTTCCCCAAAATTAAAGTATAACTGCCCGTATACAGTGTCAAACTTAAGCAACTCACCTTCGATAATTTGATAGGTGCCGTTTTTTTGGTTCAGTTGTTTAAGGTCAGATGCGCTCATAATGTCATAATAATCATTCTGCCAAATGTTGAGAGAATTTGTGCGGGCAGTTTGCTCGGCTTTTAACAACTCTGTAATGCAAGAACGGTTGTCTTTAAAGCTGTAAGTGCGGGCAAGACCTTGTTCCAACATATATTTTTGTAACCATGTGCCATCTTCGGTGAATAAATGGGCTAAAATTCGTCCATGTCGGTCAGTTTTTCGCCCGCCATATTTAAGCGTAACGGTTTGACCAAGGGCAATGTTTTCTAGTGTTTGTTTGGCTTGTTTTGCCAATGGCCAATCGGTAAAGTTTTTACGGCTTAATGCCAGCTTTGGTGCTTGAGTGCCGACCATTCTCACCTGTTTGCCCGATGCCAACACCACGGTATCGCCATCAATAATTTCGACAATTTTTTCGGTGCCGCCTTGGGTTAAGTCGCACGCGGCATAGGCCTGCCCGCCTGCTAATAAATAAAGCCCCGATAATAATATGCCGCCATATTTTTTCATTGGCTCAAAAACCTAAATTTAAAATAATTCAAATATGCCAAACCCGTATAAGTAACAGGAATATAATTAAACCCACGCCTGATAAAAAACAGTGAATAATTAACCGCAAAACCCGCTGTCATAAGCCCTTTGCCCATAACCGATGTAAACGCCGAAGGCACAATATGTTTATACATAACATCGTTTGACATAAAATATTTTTTAGCAGCTTTGGCATAGGCTTGTTTGGATTCTGAATAATTTTTTAAACTTTCGAAACCAAAACTGCCATGAATTTCAATTTCCGAACCCACCGCCCAAACTTCGGGTGGCACAAGGCGGGTTTTACCAATGTCGATAAATTTATCAATAATGGTTGTGAAACTTTTATAGTTGGCGTTCATACAGTCAATATTTTTAGTGCCATGTGCCAAAATAAGCACATCGGTCTGAGTGAGCTTTTTATCGAGCTTACTATAATCGTCAATACTATAATCAGCGCCATGAGTCGCGGTTTTAACACTGCCGCCCATTGCGGTTATTTTTTTAGCCATCGCCTTGCCATAAGCACCATTTGCCCCTGTAATTAAAAACTTCCGACCTTTAATTTGACAATTTGTGGCGAATATTAAGTCGAAAATATTCATAACCGACGAGTAATATTGTAGCGGATAAATATGGTGTAAAGCATGGTAGGATTGCGAAACAAACCATACCCCGCGCTTACCCTTAAGCCTATCCATATCCATATGATTAACATCGGTGCCTTTGCCATAAATACGCGTTGCAAACAATACGCAATGTAAAGTTAAAATAACCACAACAGGTTGCCACGGCAGAATGATTATAAAGATAAGCGTGCCAAAAACAGTCGAGCCAAACTCAGGCAGTAAATGATACCAAAAATTATTGCGTTCAAGCTTTTTATTAATTTTTATATTTGTGTCTAAAAATTCGTGATGCACATCGTGCCAAGCGGAGAATGTCCGGAATATTTTAAACCGTGAATTGCGCCAATAATGTAAAGTATAATGAATAATATCAAAAACCAAGGTCGATGCAACAAACACCACAGCTGTTTGAATTATAAATAAGAATATTCCCCACCAGTCCATTATAAGCTCCTATTAATTTATTTCATCGTCAAAAACTTGTAATGCGCGTTCGACCATGTCGTCCATATCATAATATTTATATTCGGCTAAGCGCCCGACTAAAATTATATTTTTAAAGTCTTTTGCATAGGCTGCATATTGCTCATAAGCTTTGCGGGTTTCATCGACAAAAAATGGATAATAGGGGGTATTTTCGCCATGTTTATGGGCGAGGGGGTATTCTTTTAAAATGGTGGTTTTTTTACTGTCGCTTGGGTGAATATGTTTAAATTCGGTTATGCGGGTAAAATCATAATCATTGGGGTAATTTATAGTCGTTACGCTTTGATATTGGGGTTTGTCTATGGTTTCGAACTTTAATTTAATTGAACGATAGGTTAATTCACCAAATTTAAAGTCAAATAAATCATCTATTTTGCCCGAGAAAATAAGTGTGCCGTTAAATTTCTGCCCAAATGCCTCGATGCTTTTATCGTCATTAATTTTAATAACTTCGTGGAAGTCAGTATTAAGCATTAGCTTGATATTTGGGTGGTTGAGCATGTTTTCAAAAATTTTGGTATAGCCATTTTTAGGCACCGCTTGGTAACTGTCATTAAAATAACGGTCATCACGCCCAATAAACACAGGAACACGGGCTGTAACCGCGCTGTCAATATCTTCAGGCTTCATTTCCCATTGCTTGGCAGTGTAATTTACAAATATTTTTTCATAAATAAACTCTGCTAAAAATTTCAAATCTTTATTGTCCGACTTCATTAATTCTAAAATTGGTATTTTGGAGTTATAATCAAATTCGGCTAACAATTCATCTTCAATATTTTGGGCGACTTTTGTTGGGAACACTTGTTTTAGGGTGTTTAAATTAAATGGTATTGTAACCGCCGTGCCATCGACCACCGCTAAAACCTTGTGGTTATAAATATCCCATTCGGTGAATTTAGATAAATATTGGAACACGGCTTTATTGTTAGTATGAAATAAATGCGGGCCGTATTTATGAATAATAATGCCATTTTCATCTTTATAATCGTAACAATTGCCGCCTATATGCTGGCGTTGTTCGATAATAAGAATTTTTTTATTTTTTTGTTGAGTTGCAATGCGTTCGGCAATAACACTGCCTGCAAAACCCGCGCCTACGATTATATAATCAAACATAATATTCCACTCTAGTTACTTATTTTTATTTGCTGACCGTTTATCGCGGTAATTTTTTATTGCCCAGCTTATAAGCGCTATCATAAAAAACCCAATAAGTAAAACAAACCAGTTATTCTCTATAAAACTTTCAATTGCGTGCCATATATCTTCGAAGCCAAAAATTATAATGCCTTTGCCTGTTAAATAACCAAAGACAATAAAACCACTAACCGCCAAAAAAGAACCGCAGATAGAGGCTATTAAATAACGCGGATAACTAAGCCGATATGTGCCTGCCGAAACGTCGGATATCCATGCGATTGGACCTAAAAACCGTGAGAAGAAAATAAACCTTGCACCATAAATGTTTATGAGTAACTTTCCGCGTGCCATAAACCGCCGCAATTTACGGCTTTTGACTTTGCGCAAAACTTTATTGCCACCAAAATAACCAATAAAATACGATGTTTGGTCGCCTAAAAAAATAGCCAAATAAATAATTAGTGCCAGCGACCAGCCTTGCCCAGTGGCGGCTTTAATGCCTGCTAAAATAAACAAAGCTTCGGTCGGTAAAAATATATTAATCGGAAAAATACCACCAACATAAACAATGAAGAATGTAAACGCCCCAGTAAATGATGCACCGAACTCTAGCATTTATTCATTATCTTTTTTTTTGTTATATTCGCCAAATTTATATTCAATTTCGTCTTTTTTATACTCGCCAAAAAAGTAGCGTCTAATATTGACCATTGAATATTTGAAAAGAATTTTAAAATAACCCTCTTGTTCAAAACGTCGCATGTCGAAACCAAAATAAAGCGGTAACATTTTAAATTTAATATCTTTATGTTTAAAGGCTTTTAAAACATAATTACAATCATCGCCCATTGGAATTGAAGAGTCAAACCCATCAATAAGATTATGCGCTGTTTTGGTTGAGTATAGACACGCGCCAACACCTGTGGGCGATATCCACTTGGTAATCCACATGCCAAAATTATAAACAACCGAAACCAGCTTATGAACAAATTTGCCAACATTCATATCTAAATAAACGCCGCCAACATCAACGCCTGTTTGCTCAAGTTTTAGCAAAGATTGTTTAATAAAATCAGGCTTAATACGGCTGTCGGCATCTAAAAACAACAACCGTTCATTGCTTGCATTTTCGACGCCAGTATTGCGCCCTAAAGATGCGCCGCGAGTGGTCATTTTTACAATTTTAAAATTTGCAAATTTATCGGCATAGCTTTGGGCTATTTCTACTGTTTTATCTTGGCTATTGCTATCGACAATAATAACTTCGAAATCTTGAACGCTTTGGTTAAGCAAGTCATTAAGAGTGTCGGGAATATTAAATTCTTCATTTAAAGTAATGATGATGATGCTAAGATTTGTCATGCTATATCCTATTTTAATTGTTAAGAGATATAGTGGGTGCTCTTTTAAATGTCAATTGTTTGCAGTTCTTGTTTTATGTTATGGGCGCATGTTTTTAAGCTGGGCAATATGTCTTGTATAAGGCGGTTTTCGGTCACGCGCGATATATGTGTGCCGACGGTTAATGCGCCAATTAATTGCTTATTGGCATCAAATAACGGAATGGCAATAGAACGTAAGCCCATTTCTAGCTCTTGGTTTAAAATAACATAGCCTTCTGTCTTTATTCTATCTAAACTTATTTTAAGCATGTTTGGGTTGTCGATGCTAAATTCGGTATATTTTTTATAATCGGCATTGGCTAGATAATCTTGAACAATATCGGCTTTACTAAACGCTAAAATAGCCCGCCCTGTCGAGGTTAAATGGGCAGGAAAACGTGTGCCGACATAAGGCACAACGCTCATAATGCGGTGCGGCGTGCCAATGCGGACAACATATTTTATTTCATAACCCTCTAAAATGGCGCCCGAACAGGCTTCATCGACTTGGTCTACAAGCAATTGCATATGTTTTTGGGCAATTTCCCAAACCGATGTTGGGTTAGAAAAACCTTTGCAGACATTTAAAATTTTAGCGGTGAGGGCAAAACGCCTGTTTACTTGTTCGGCATAGCCCAGTTCTTCTAAGGTTAATAGAAACCGCCGTGCTGCAGCGCGGGTAATGCCAACTTTTTTAGCAACTTCGGTTAAGGTCATTTTGCTGTTTTTATTATCGAAGCTTTCAATAATTGCAATGCCTTTGGCAAGGGATTTAACAAAATAACCACCGTCACTTGGCTTTTGGATAATTGACATATTTAAAACCTCACACTACATTGTTCACAATAGTAACATATGTTTGTAATTCGCATAAATAGGCTATTGGTCTAATAACACAAAGATGTAGATATGGTTTATCAATCAAATAGTGAAGCGCTCTTTAGCAGAGCCATAAAAGTTTTACCTGGTGGAATTAGCCGTAACGCTATTTTCAGAAAGCCTTACCCTTTTTACGCGGCTTATGGCGAGGGTTGTACTATTACCGATATAGAAGGCGTAAAACGCATAGATTTTGCCAATAATATGGGGTCGCTAATTCACGGGCATAATAACCTAGAACTTAACAACGCCATTAAAACCCAGCTCGATAAAGGCATGGCATTTACTATGGGTACAGAAGCCGAAATTGCCTATGCCGAATATATGGTGTCGCGCTATAAAAGCTTCGATAAAATTAGATTTGTAAATTCTGGCACAGAAGCGATTATGGCGGCAATTCGTGCCAGCCGCGCTTACACAGGGCGCGTTAAAATTGCCAAAGCCGAAGGTGCGTATCATGGTGCTTATGACTATGCCGAAGTGAGTGAAAACTCAAAACCCGACAATTGGGGCGCAATTGATGCCCCGCACAACAACCCTGTTGTACATAATACGCCTAAAAGTGCGCTTGATGAAGTGGTTATTATTCCGTTTAATGATGTTGAGCGGTCATTGGCGATATTAGACAAAAATGCAAAAAATTTGGCATGTGTTATATTAGACGCCGTACCGCATCGGATTGGGTTTATTCCTGCCAGCAAACAATATGTCGAAAAAATTGCCGCATGGGCGAAGAAAAACGCAGTGCTTTTGGTGTTTGACGAAGTTATAACCATTCGCAATTCTTTAAGTGGTACACAAGATTGGTTTGATATTAAACCCGATTTAACGGCAATGGGTAAAATTATTGGCGGTGGTTTTCCTGTTGGGGCTTTGGCGGGCAGTGATGAGGTTATGCAAGTGCTTAACCCATTGGCAGATAAAGTTCTATTTCCCCATAGCGGCACATTTAGCGCCAACCCGATGACCATGGTTGCGGGTCTTAAAGCCATGCAAATGTTCGAGGGGCAAGAAATAAACCGCCTTAACAACTTGTCAGATAGATTGCGTAAACAAATTGCCGAAGCGGTGGTTATTGCCGATGTCCCCGTTTGCGCCACTGGTGCAGGTTCTATTACTAAAATTCACATGCTAAACAAAGCCCCAACAGGCTATAGAGAGCATTATAAATACGCAAAAATGAAAAAATTAGAGAATAGACTGATAGAATATATGGCAGCCAATGGTGTTATGATGGTCGGCACTTGCTCATTAATCCTATCAACCGCAATGCAAGCCACCGAAATAGACCATTTCAGCGAGGTGTTCTTAAGCGCGATGCGGAAAATGAGGGCTGAGTTTTAACAAAAACCCACTCTAAGTTTTCGCTTGCGCTCTCTGTTAGCCCTGCGGGCGTGAACATCCGTTCACTTGCTTACGCTGCGCGCTCGGGCGCTTGCCCTCCTTCGTAAAAAATGTATTTTTTACTCATCCTTTTTACCCTCGGCAGGTTGTAGGCGTTTCATTCGGGTTTGATAATAACGCAAAACGGGCATAAATTTTAGGGTGTTGCTGTTTAATTTAGGTTGAAACTCACTTCTAAAACCCTTTTAGTTTGCCGTCGATTATGTATGCCAAAATCTCCACCACTTGTTGTGGGGTTTGGGTTGTGGCTAGGGCTGCGGCGTCTACTTCTTTTAACGCATGTTGGTGTTCATCGCCATGCATAACAATCAGCGGTATATCAAGGGCTGAGGCGTAGCCTGCATCAAATGCAGCGTTCCATTGCTTGTATTTTTCACCAAACCGCACCACAACAATATCGGACTCACTTATTAACGTACGGGTGCGTATGGCGTTAATTTTAGCACTCTTATTATCATGCCAAAATTTATTATCTTCACCACCCAATATAATTGTACCGCAATCGTCCGATGCAGCATGGTTGGTGTTGGGCGATGAAAATTCAACATCTAACCCCAATGCGTTGGTTTTATTGACAATTTGCTCACGCCAATCGCTATGAATTTCACCAGATAAATATACAGACCAAATTTTATTCATAGTGTTTTCCTTGTCTTTAATGCGCGTCATTCCAATTTTGGGCGGCGCGGGCATCTACTTTTAGTGCTACGTCAATTTGCACAATTGGGTTGTGGGCATTTTCCATTATTTGTTTGGCAATTGCAATGGTTTTTTCGACCTCATTATCATGGGCTTCGAAAATTAATTCATCATGCACTTGCAGCAGCATTTTGGTTTTAAGACCCGCTTTTAATAATGCGTTTGGCATTTGTATCATAGCGCGTTTAATAATATCGGCAGCTGCACCCTGAATGGGCATGTTAATGGCAGCACGTTCGGTAAACGCGCGTTGCATGGCGTTTTTACTGTTAACTTCGGGCATATGGCAAACACGCCCAAAAATGGTTTTTACATATTCATTATCACGCACAAATTGTTTGGTGTCTTCCATATAGTCGCGAATACCTGGAAAGCGAATAAAATATTTTTCGATATAATCCTTCGCCTCACCACGGCTTATGCCCAATTGCACCGCCAAACCAAATGCCGAAATGCCATATATAATGCCAAAATTAATAGCCTTGGCTTGCCGTCTTATGTCTGAACTCATGTCTTTAATCGGCACGCCAAACATTTCGCTGGCGGTCATAGCATGAATATCGACCCCATCGGCAAAGGCTTGTTTCATGGTCTTTAAATCGGCAATATGTGCCAATAGGCGCAGTTCAATTTGGCTATAATCGGCGGATATTAATTTATGATTTTCTGGCGCAATAAAAGCGGTACGAATTAACCGACCTTCTTGCGTTCTAACAGGGATATTCTGCAAGTTTGGGTCGGTCGATGCCAAGCGCCCTGTGGTTGTGTGCGCCATAGCGTAAGAGGTGTGGATACGCCCTGTTTTTGCGTTGATATGGTTTGGCAAGCTATCGGTATAGGTCGATTTTAGTTTAGCCAATGTGCGCCATTCAAGCATTTTTATTGGCAATTCATGCCCCTGTGCGGCAAGTTCATCTAAAATTTTGGCACTGGTTTGCCACGCGCCTGTTTTGGTTTTTTTACCACCGTCAAGCCCTAGCTTATCGAACAAAATATCGCCCAATTGTTTGGGTGAGGCAATGTTAAACTCTTGACCTGCAAGGCTGTAAATTTGCTGGGTTAAAATTACCAATTTACCCGAAAAATCAGCTGATAAATCGACTAGTTTTTGCTTGTCGACCATTATGCCATTTTGTTCCATATCGACCAATATATCGACCAATGGGCGTTCCATAGATTGGTAAACATTATTCAGCTTTTCGGCTGTTAAGCGCGGCATAAGTACATTAAACAAACGCATGGTAATATCGGCATCTTCAGCACCATATTTTGTTGCGAGGTCTAGCGGTACATAATCAAAAGTAATTTGGTTTTTGCCACTGCCACAAACCTCTTTAAAAGCAATAGGTTTATGGTCAAAATGATATTGCGACAAACTATCCATACCATGTTTTGTGCGCCCAGTATCGAGCGTTGCACTAAGCAACATAGTGTCATGAAAGCTTTTAAGGTTTATATTGTATTTTTTAAGCACGCTAATGTCATATTTTAGGTTTTGACCAATTTTTAAAATGGCGCTGTCTTCAAGCATTGTCCCAATAATTTCAAGTGCAATATCAAAGTCGAGCTGCTCAACCTTTTCGTGACTTTCGGTTTGAGCAAATAGGTCGAGTTTTTCGCTTTTTATTTTATGCGCAACGGGAATATATACTCCATGTCCTGCTTTTAACGACAAACAAATGCCAACAATATTGGCATCTATCGGGTTTAGGCTGTCGGTTTCTAAATCGAAACTCACTTGCCCATTCTTATACACTTGGTCGATTAAACTTTTAAGCCCATCTATGGTAATAATGGTCTGATAATCATCAGGTTTTACTAATATTTGCGACAATTCATGTTGGCGTTTACGGGCAAGGCTTAAGGGGGTGTTGCTGCTTTCATCTTCGTATTTTTCGGCGGTGACAGGAGGGGCAGTTGATTTTGGCACATCAGCATCATGCGCGGCGGCAATGCGTTTAACCGCGCTGTTTAACCCAAGCTCCTGTAAATGTTGCAATAATTCGTCAATATTTGGGGTGTCTAGCTTAAAGTCGACAACTTTTTCATCCATTTCAACATCGCATTTTAACGTAACAAGCGTACGGCTTATGCGGGCTAAATCGGCAAATTCTTGTAAATTTTCACGGCGTTTTTTTTGTTTTATTTCGCCAGCCCGCTCAAGTAAATTGTCCAAATCGCCATATTCGTTAATTAATAATGCCGCCGTTTTAACACCAATTCCCGGTACTCCAGGGATATTGTCAGAACTATCACCAGCGAGTGATTGAATGTCGATAACACGGTTGGGGTGTACGCCAAACTTTTCCATCACCTCGTCATAGGAAATGAATTTATTTTTCATAGTGTCCAACATATCGACATCATCATTTATCAATTGCATCATATCTTTATCGGAGGTTACGAGGGTTACTTTCATGCCTAAGGCGACCGCTTGGCAGGAATAAGTCGCCATAATATCGTCGGCTTCAAACCCAATTTTTTCGATAGATGGCACATGAAAAGCCTTGACCAATTGTTTAATAACAGGAAATTGCGGCACTAAATCTTCGGGCGTAGGTGGGCGATGGGCTTTATATTGTTTGTAAATATCGTTGCGGAATGTTTTGCCACTGGCATCGAATATCACCGCCAAATGAGTTGGTCCTTCTTCCGTACGGGCATTTTTAATAAGCTTCCACAACATATTACAAAACCCCGAAACCGCCCCAATTGGCATGCCGTCGGACTTGCGCGTTAAAGGCGGCAAAGCATGAAAGGCACGAAAAATAAAGGACGAACCATCGACTAGATAAAGGTGGGGTTTGTCTGCCAT
>CAZHCZ010000054.1:0-1499 GCA_964531635.1 uncultured Hyphomicrobiales bacterium
GAAGAAGCAAGCCCATACGAAGAAGCAAGCCCATACGAAGAAGCAAGCCCATACGTAGAAGAATATTCTGCAGAACAAAGACAATCTACAGTTTATGATGACATAGGGCACGCCCCACAAGGTGAAGCTGTATATCAAGAAAATTTATTAGCTCAGCCCGATGAAGTAGAATACCAACCTCAAAATGAAGTCTATTATACAAATGAGCAAGATATATCCACCCAGCCTATTACACCCCAAATATATGACGAACCCGTTTACGCTGAACCACCCCTTGCGCCTCTACCCCACGAGGGACAAGATGAAAGCAATGTTTTATTCGGTGCAAGTGCAGTTTATGCCGATGAAAATTTCAACAACCCTCATCTACCTTTAGCAACACCAACCGTTAGACGCAATATTAACGAAGAGGCATTACACCCAACCCCGCGCCCTCAGCAACAAGATTTCAGCCAGCAATATGAAGCCAATAAACCACAAAAAAATCGCTCTTTATCAAAAACTTGGTTGGTATTAATTTTATTGTTTTTATCAGTCAGCGCAGGCGCATACTATATTTACGATAGTTTTATTTTCCCCGAAGGCACTACCGAAATACCCAAAGAATTTGCAGATACAACACCCATTAAAGTTTTTCCAGAAGCTCCACAAGAGCTTACAACCATTACCCAAACCCCAGCAACAACTATTGAAGAACTTCTAGACCCAAGCCGAGACACAAATAACACCCCCGATGTTCCAACTTTAGCCAATACCCGTGAAGATGTTCTCGAAAAACCAATAAAATCAGAGGACAGTGTCGAAGTTCCAACAAATGTGGGCAGTGATAATGATGATAAAGACATTCAAAATGTTTTAACATTAATCAATAGCGGGGTTAATAATGTTGAAATTCTACTTAAACCCGATGATATTAGCAACATCGACCAAAATCAAATTTCTGTCGATGGTCTAGAAACAATTTTGGTAGCAGCAAAGTCAGTTAAATTGCAAGATTTAATTAATGAGACTAGTAACAGCCAGCGCGAAACTATTGAATCTATCAGCATTGATGATTTGCCTGTAGTCGAAGGAAACCCGCAATTGGCGGAAACTACCGAGCTGCCAAGAGCTGTTACCGAACTACTGCCAGTAAGCACACCACAAAATGTAACAGTTGCGGCTAGAACCCCTGTTATACCTGTGCCCAACACGCCTACACCTGTACTCAACACGCCGACAGCTGTACCCAATAGCATTACATCAAATGTTGGGGTATCAACAGTCGGTCAATATGGTGCGCAGCTGGCATCTTTACCAAACGAAGCGGCGGCAAGGCAGGCATATATTAAAATATCAAACAATTACCCAAGTATTTTAGGCAGACACAACCCAATTATTAAAGAGGCAAACATACCAGGCAGAGGTGTTTTCTATCGTGTATTTGCAGGGCCACTTAATTCGTATAATGATGCCAACTTACTTTGTGCCGAACTAAGAGCAGCAGGCATTGCAGGCTG
>CAZHCZ010000054.1:1599-3705 GCA_964531635.1 uncultured Hyphomicrobiales bacterium
TAGGTTATGGTAAAAAACCTTCAAAGGTAATTTGATCGGCATATTTGGCGCTATATTCGGCATCTTTAGGGGTTTTTACAGTCCATGTAATTACTGGCACATTAAAATAACGCGCAATTTTAACCGAAATTTTGGGTAAATCATAAACATGGTATGATATAAAATCAGGTTTAAGTAAAAACCAATGTAATAGATTTTTAAATATAAAGCGAACAATGCCATTGGTTTTCGGCCAATATTTAGGCAACATATTATGCTGAGCAACAATTCCACGAATAATATCAGGTGCAATTTTTTTAAATTCGCGCACCGTATAAGGGTTAAATGACATAACGCAAACTTCGCCCTTATAATTTTTAAGCAAATCAGCAATATGTTTTTCAAGCGGACCAACATTATTGCTAATGCTCTTAACTTCAATAATCAACGGCACTTGCCCATTAACAATTTCCAACAATTGCGCAACAGAAATAAGCTTCTCACCATTGGCTTTGTAACAAAACTCTTGTAATTCCGCCAATGTAAAGTCCGTCAAATTACCAGTCTTATCGACCATTCTATCAAGAGTTTTATCGTGAAAAACCAAAGATTTATTGTCTTTTGTAAGCTGAACATCAATTTCTATTGCATAACCATGCTCAATCGCCGCTATAACCGCACCGCGTGAATTTTCGACAATATTTTTAGAATCATCATGCAAACCACGGTGGGTAATTGGCAATCGAGTAATAAAACTTAAATCACGCATATTCACTCTATCTCAAAAATTGCATCTATTTCAACAGCAACCCCAAATGGCAAACTCACAACCCCAACAGCGGCACGAGCATGTTTGCCCGCATCACCCAGCGCAGCAACCATAAAGTCAGATGCACCATTTATAACTGCAGGGTGTTCCGTGAAGTTAGGTGTGGCATTAACAAACCCACCCAAACGAACCAAGCGTTTTACTCGCGTTAAGTCGCCAGCTAATGCCGCATTGGCTTGTGCTAAAATATTAATAGCACAAAGTTTTGCAGCTTTTTGCGCTTGCTCGACCGATATATCATCACCAGTTTTTCCAACATATTCAAGCCCATCTTGCCCAAATGGCAATTGACCCGATATAACAAGTTGGTTGCCACTAATAACATACGGCACATAATTAGCTGCAGGTGCAGCGGGTGAGGGCAGGGTTACGCCAAGCTTTAACAACCGTTCAATAATTGGGTTTGTCATATTATTCTCCTTAAGTTTTTTCAACTGTAATTATTAATATGAATATAGCAAGAAAAAACCATTGCAATTTTAACTCGATTTTCCTAAACATATGAACACATATTTTATTAAAGGATTATACAGATGACCGCTATTATTGATATTTTAGGGCGCGAGATTTTAGACTCACGCGGCAACCCAACTGTAGAAGTCGAAGTTATTCTAGAAGATGGCTCAATCGGTCGTGCTGCTGTGCCTTCAGGCGCATCTACAGGCGCACACGAAGCGGCAGAACTGCGCGATGGTGGCGAGCGTTACCTAGGCAAAGGCGTGTTGCAAGCAGTAACCAATGTAAATACCGAAATTTTCGAATCATTAGTAGGGCTAGAAGCTGAAGAACAACGCGAAATTGACCGCGTGCTTATAGAATTAGACGGCACAGCCAATAAAAGCCGTTTGGGTGCAAATGCAATTTTAGGCGTATCGTTAGCCGTTGCCAAAGCCGCTGCCGATAGCCTAGGCATGCCATTATATCGTTATATAGGCGGCACAAACGCCTGTACCCTCCCAGTCCCAATGATGAATATTATCAATGGCGGTGAACATGCTGACAACCCAATAGACATTCAAGAATTTATGATTATGCCCGTATCAGCAAAAAACATCGCCGAAGCGGTGCGCATGGGTGCCGAGATTTTCCACACATTAAAGAAGAAACTCTCAGATGCTGGTCATAATACCAATGTAGGCGATGAGGGCGGCTTTGCTCCAAACATAGGCTCGTCACGTTTGGCGTTAGACTTTATACTCGAATCAATAAAAGCCGCTGGCTATAAAGCAGGTGAAGATATATTCATAGCGCTCGATTCGGCAGCATCAGAATTTTACAAAGACGGAAAATACGAATTA
>CAZHCZ010000054.1:3740-13577 GCA_964531635.1 uncultured Hyphomicrobiales bacterium
GATTATTACGCCGATCTAGTTAATGATTACCCGATAATTTCAATCGAAGATGGCATGGATGAAGATGATTGGGACGGTTGGAAACTATTAACCGAAAAACTAGGCGATAAAATCCAATTGGTTGGCGATGATTTATTCGTAACCAACACCAAACGCTTAAAAGATGGCATTGACAAATCTATAGCCAACTCTATCCTTGTAAAAGTCAACCAAATAGGCACTTTGACCGAAACCATCGAAGCCGTAGATATGGCACACCGCGCCCGCTATACATCCGTCATGTCCCACAGAAGTGGCGAAACCGAAGATGTAACAATAGCCGACCTATCAGTAGCCTTAAATTGCGGACAAATAAAAACAGGCTCACTGGCCCGCAGCGACAGGGTCGCAAAATACAACCAACTCATCCGCATAGAAGAAGAGTTAGGCGAAAGCGCAATTTATGCAGGCAAGTCGGTTGTTAAATAACAAGATATGATGTTTAACATTGTGTTAAGATTCTAAAAATTGATCTAGTCATTTACGGCAATATCCTTAATGTGAATTGGCAAACTTAACGTTTGTCAATATTCTCAATCATATTCAGAATGAGGATAAAATGACAGATCATTATAAGTTAGTTGAGTATTTTTTTAGTGGGTTTTATAAAAACAAAGCTGTAAGTCACCCCGAAATTATTTCACCAAACTTCGCATTTTCAAGCGTTTGTCCAATAAGCGATATAAAATCAAGCAATAAACCAGACGAAATAATTAACGCCTATAATAAGCGCAAGATAAGAGTAATAAAAATTATTTCATTAGACGATATTAACTTCCTTGTGACATTTAGCATGCTTACTTTAAACAGTAAAAACTTAGAATATGAAATTGCACTTGTCGTGGTAAAAAACAACATGATAGAACGGTTAGAGGTACGGCAAAACAAATAAGTAAATTTGGTAATTTGACATAATCTAAATTAAGCTTCATAAGAAATAACATTTATGAAAGCCAAAAAATGCAAATTATCATATCCCCCGCCAAAACGCTAGATTTTGAAACGCCTGCAATTAGCAATATACACACTCAACCTCAGTTTGCTGAGAATGCACAAATTTTAGTCAATATTTTAAAAAAATACACCAAGTTAGAAATTTCAAACCTAATGAAATTAAGCGATAACTTGGCAAATATTAATGTAGAACGTTATAAAAACTGGCAACTGCCATTCACCCCAAAAACCGCAAAGCAAGCGCTATTCGCCTTTAAAGGCGATGTCTACACAGGTTTAGATGCAGAAACCTTGTCGGAAGATGATTTAAACTTTGCCCAACAGCATTTACGCATATTGTCAGGTCTATACGGCTTGTTGCGCCCGCTAGATTTAATAATGCCATACCGCCTAGAAATGGGCAAAGGCATTAAAACCCAAGCAGGCACAAACCTTTACCATTTTTGGGGCGAGCAATTAACAAATGCGCTTAATAACAATGCCAAAGGGCAGGGCGCGCTCATAAACCTAGCATCAAACGAATATTTTAAGGCCGTCAAACCCAAAACCCTAACCGCTAATATTATCACCCCAGTTTTTAAAGACAAAAAAAATGGGCAGTATAAAGTCATAAGCTTCTTCGCCAAAAAAGCCCGCGGTATGATGGTGCGCTATATTATCGACAACCGCATTACCACCCCACAAAATATAAAAGACTTCAAGAGTGGCGGCTATTATTTCAGTCTCGAACAGTCTACCCAAAATAATTGGGTGTTTTTACGCGAAGAGCAAAGTGCGAATAAGTAATGTAAGCTAAAGTTTATCTCTGGTGCGGATGGGGGGAATCGAACCCCCACTTCCATACGGAAACAAGATTTTAAGTCTTGCGTGTCTACCAATTCCACCACATCCGCAGCAAAGATGAAACCGTATAACATATATTTTTATTTGGTAAAATGGTTTATGTCGCGAATAATGATATTAATAACATTTTGGTGTATAATGTTAA
Organism: uncultured Hyphomicrobiales bacterium; assembly: GCA_964531635.1. Lineage (GTDB taxonomy): Bacteria > Pseudomonadota > Alphaproteobacteria > Rhizobiales > OSC116 > OCS116. Next base: position 5,722 of record CAZHCZ010000054.1, read on the forward strand.
AAACATCCAACGCTATTCTTTGGGAAAACTATAATTTACGCTTGAAACATAAGTCCATCTGCCTTAAACACGTCCTTGGATAGGTGGCCGAGTGGTCGAAGGCGCTCCCCTGCTAAGGGAGTAAACGGTTTGTAGCCGTTTCGAGGGTTCGAATCCCTTCCTGTCCGCCATTTCCCTTGTTGTAAACATATAAATTAAAAAACGGTCAGAACTATATAGTTTGACCCTACGCCCAAACCGCTGCCACGGTATCAAGCAAAATGTCGCGCTACACATAAATTTCAAAGAAATATATTCATCAGCTGTTCTGATTTTAAATACCGAAGTGATGCTATCACATATATAAAAAAATGGTCGGAACGAGAGGATTTGAACCTCCGACCCCTTGACCCCCAGTCAAGTGCGCTACCAGACTGCGCTACGCTCCGTTATGTGTGTTGTAAGTAGAATGTCGTGCAAAATCAACTTAAAACGTCAGATAGTTCTAAAATAACAAATGCTTGTGCATATTGTTTTTCGTCCGATAAACTGACATGAATTTTAATGGGTTTGTTATTGTAGTTTTCTTGCAGTTTTTTAATAAACAGTTTTGCTTGCCCGCTTAGTTTAATGTAAGGCGCACCTGCTTCATTGTTTAGCGTCGAAATGTCTTTAAATGCCGCATTTTCACCAATTCCAGTGCCAATAGCTTTTGCAAATGCTTCTTTAGCGGCAAATCGTTTGGCATAATAAAAATTACTATTATTAAGCTTTTCCGCATTTTTAATCTCGTCTATGCTAAAATTTCGCTGAATAAACTTATCGCCAAATTTATCTATAGAACGCGCAATTCGAGCAATCTCTACAATATCAGTTCCAATACCAATAATCATATATCACCCACGGTTTTTATCCATTAAATCCCGCATATGTTTAATCGCACCATCAAGCCCAATAAACACCGCTTCACCAATTAAAAAATGCCCAATATTCAACTCAATAACTTGTGGAATAGCCGCAATCGGAGCAACATTATCAAAGGTTATTCCATGCCCTGCATGTACCTCTAAACCCAAATTATCGGCCAATAAAGCGGCTTTTTGCAATTTATCCAACTCAGTAGCAATTTGTTGTTTATCATTTGCACTATAAGCATGGCTATAAGTCCCGACATGGAGTTCTATAATATCCACGCCAATATCTGCCGCAGCACGAATTTGTTTTTCATCTGCATCAATAAATAACGAAACAAGAATACCCGCTTTTTGCAACATTTTAGAAAATTCATCAATACGCGCTTTATTACCAACAATATCCAACCCACCTTCAGTGGTTACTTCTTCACGGTTTTCTGGCACAAGGCAGCAAGCATTGGGCAAATGCTTTAAGGCAATTTTACCCATTTCATCAGTAACCGCCATTTCAAAGTTAAGTGGCAAATCAACTTCATTGCGCAAACGGTCTATATCATTATCGTTAATATGTCGGCGGTCTTCACGCAAATGTGCGGTAATGCCATTTGCGCCTACCAACATTGCCAAATGAGCGGCTTTTACAGGGCAGGGGTGGTCACCACCGCGCGCATTCCGAATGGTCGCAACATGGTCTATATTAATACCAAGCCTTAAAAAATTGCTCATATTCTAACTCCATATTTTTATAGGTAGAATATATTACTAAACGATAATAACAAGCCATAACCATAATAATTCATCAATATTATTTATGGGTAACTTCAATATTTATGGCTTTTTTCTTTCTTCGTCTGCGTTGAAAAATTGTAACAGAGCGGTTGACTAAAAAATAAACAATTACTGCGGTTAAAATTCCAATCGGTATGCCACCAATCGCCATTGGCTTAACAATAACCCATACTTCGGACCAACCCTCATGGTGCAATCTTTGCCAAAGGTTAAAATCTCCCTTAGGAATTTCAGCTCTCCCTAGAATAAAATTACCAACTTTAAGGTTAGCATACCAAATAAACGGGAAAGTAAACGGGTTGCCAACAGCGGTGCCAATAATAGATGCAAATAAATTACCTCTAAAAACATAGGCAAGAGCCATTGCAATAAAAAAGTGAAACCCTAAAAAAGGCGTGAAAGATGCAAAAGCCCCTACCGCACAACCAATAGCAATAGCGTGAGGTGTTGCCTTAATTCTCCATGTGCGAACCCATATATATTTAAACCCCCGCACAATCCCCTTTGCAGGAAGAAGAAAGTTACGAATTTTTTGTAATATATAAAGTTTTTTACGCCGCTTAAACAGCATTGTTTCACCTAACGATTCTTATAATTACACAGATTTTACATTATAATAATATATAGGTTTAAATATGATTTAAAATGCATTTTTAGTTTTATATACCGATTTCACCAAATTTTTTGCCAGCAACCCGCTTTACATTATTAATAATTGGCAAAGCCTTTAATGAATTGCGCACAATATTAAAATGATGAATGTCCCTAACCTCAATTTCCATATAAAGATGATAAAAATCTTCGTCTTTAAGAATCATATAGCTATTCCAAATATTACAGCCTTGCTCACCAATAATTGTTGCTATTAGTGCCAATGCACCTATTTCGTTGAGTAACGTAATGTCAATAGGAGCAGTAAACCATTGTTTTTCTTTTGCTTCTAAATTCCACACCAAATCCACCCATAATTCGGGCATATTTTCAAATTTTTCAAGTTCATCACTGTGTATTGGGTAAACAACAAGCCCATTGCTATCATCAATAATCCCAACAATACGCTCCCCAGCAATTGGCGGGTATTTTTTTGAAAAACGCAATATACCATGTTCTTTTGATGCACCCCTAATTGGCATTGGAGTGGTTTTACTGCTTGCACCAATTTCAAAATGTGTTTGCTGGTTAAGGTCTTGAATATCTTTACTGTTAATCAGTCGTGGAACAATTGCAACCACAACATCTCTTAATTTCAATTCATTCCTGGCAATGGCAACATAAACATCATCGTTCGATTTATAGCCAATTGTTGGCAAAACCGCAGTGAGTTTATGTTCGCTATATTCAACTTTTAACTTACCAAAAATGCGCGCAAGCATTTCCTGCCCAAGATGGCTATATTGCTTGCGCCTTGTTTCACGGCTTGCGCGCCTAATTGCAAGCTTGGCTTTGCCCGTTTTTACAAAATTTTCCCATATGGTTTTTGGGCTACTGCCTTTCGATACAATAATTTCGACCTCATCACCATTGCTCAACTCTGAGCGCAATGGCGATGTTATGCCGTTAACACGACAGCCCACACATGTATTGCCAATATCAGTATGAACAGCATAAGCAAAGTCAATTGGCGTGGCATGTTTAGGCAAAGCGATTAATCGCCCCTTTGGCGTAAAACAAAAAACTTGGTCAGCAAAAAGTTCTAACTTTGTGTGTTCAAAAAATTCTTCTGGGCTGTCGCCATCTTCCAAAGCATCTACAATATGCCTAAGCCATTTAAATGCGCTTGTTTTTTCCGATAAAGGCACACTGCCAAGTTTTTTTTCATTGGCATCATCACCGGGAATAGCGCCATTTTTTGGGTTGTTAATATAAACATTTTCTTTATATAAAGCGTGCGATGCAATACCAAATTCATTCACTTCAAGCATTTTTTCGGTAAGAATTTGTAGTTCAATACGTTTGCGTGCAGGGCCAATAATAGTGGTGTGAATAGAGCGGTAATCATTGCTTTTTGGAATAGATACAAAATCTTTAAACCGTTCAGGCACCATTGGCCATTCAGTATGCACTAAGCCCAACGCTCTATAACAATCATCTTCACTCTTGGTGACAATTCTAAACGCAAATATATCCGATATTTTTTCGAGTGAAATACTTTGCCGCTCCATTTTTCTAAAAATAGAATAGGGGCGCTTTTCTCGCCCATAAACATAGGCGTTAATACCTGCATCTTTTAATTTACGGTTTAAAATTTTGGCAATATCTTTAAGTAAGTCATTTTCATCTTTGTGCATTTCTAACAAACGAGTAATAATGGTTTCTCGCGCTTCATAGTTTAATACTTTAAAGCAAATGTCTTCCATCTCTTCTCTAAAGAACTGTATACCCATGCGCCCAGCGAGCGGGGCATAAATATCCATGGTTTCCTGTGCAATGCGTGTGCGTTTTTCAGGTTTAACATGCATAATCGTACGCATATTGTGCAGCCTATCGGCAAGCTTAACCAACAAAACTCGAATGTCTTTCGAAATAGAGAAAAATAATTTTCGTAAATTTTCAGATTGGGCAGTTTCACGCGAGGTTAGTTTTAATTTGCTAATTTTTGTAAGACCTTCAACCAACCCACCAATTTCTGTGCCAAATAATTCATCAATTTCTTGGCGGGTGGCGTCTGTGTCCTCAATCGTATCGTGCAGCAAACCTGTTGCAACAATAGTCGCATCCAGTTTAAGGTCAGCTAAAATAGCCGCTACTTCTATAGGGTGAGAAAAATATGGGTCGCCCGATGCACGTTTTTGCTGTCCATGTTTTTTATAACCATAAATATAAGCTTTATTGAGCAATGCTTCATCGGCAAGCGGGTCATATTCCAACACCTTTTCAACCAATTCATATTGTCTCATCATAGCTTTGATTCTCCTTAATATAACTTTATACCGCAAATAAAAAAAACCCTCAAGAAAACTCAAGGGCTTTATAGGTTTTTATGAAAGCAAAAATCATTTAGGCTTAGGTAATGATTCGATAGCTTTAAGCAAATCTTCTTGCCCCATTTGGTCAAAGCTAACTTTGTCTGAATTGTCCCCTAAATTGCTAACTTCACCAGTAGCCGAAATCATAGGTACAATTTCAGTTTCAGGCTCATCAACTTCTACATATTTTTGCATAGAATGAATAAATTCTTCTTTTAAATCTTCGGTCGAAATCATGCCATCGCCAATTTCACGTAGAGCGACAACAGGGTTTTTATCGTTATCACGTTCGACAGTAAGCTCAGCACCACCAGCGAGCATACGGGCTCTATGTCCAGAAAGTAAAACAAGGTCAAAACGATTGTCAATTTTCTCAATGCAATCTTCTACGGTAACGCGCGCCATGGGCATCTCCAAAATATTATATTTAGGTTTTCCTAGGGCTAAAAGCAAATAATTGCAAGGGTTATTTGTTTTTTAGCTCACTTTAACTCATTTATCATCTGCTTTGGGGTTTTTCCAGTAATAGGGTGATGCCAAAAAGTTGCAATTTCATCGAGTGGGTTAAGCACAAAGGCGCGTTTTTCTAGCGCAGGATGAGGCAATGTTAACGGAATAAACCCAAAATTATTTTTATTATTTTGTTCGGTATTATTGCCTAATATTATGCCATTATAACAAATTATATCCATATCTAATACACGGTTTGCCCACCTTTTTCCGCGCCTTCGCCCAGCAGATTTTTCAATTTGTTTTAAGCAATATAACAATTGGTGAGCAGGCTTATGTGTCTTAATAATTAAGTTCATATTCACATATGATAGTGGCGGCAAAATAAAACCACCCCCTTCAGATACATTTTTTTTAACTGTTTTAAGGTTTTTTTTATAAGCCATACCCATAGGGTTACTAATGTAGGGGGCAGATTGTTTATGCACAATTATCGAATGGTTCTTTAATTGTTTTATAGCATATTTTAGCGTTTCAAATGGGTTTCCCCAATGCGAATATAAATTAGAACCTATTGATATTACAATCATTTTAACCCAACATAATTATTTATGGGTATGTTATAACAATTTTGTGTAATTAGAAACTAACATTTGCTTTTTGGTTGACCATATTATACAATATACTTAGTTCGATTTCCCATGCACTATTAAAGTATAATATTATTCAGTGAGTTATCTTACTATTAGAAAATGCTAATATTAGATTAGCATTTTTGCGTACCCTAAATTTACTATCTTGCAATTAAACTTGTCGTGTTTAAAAAAGAAAAATTATTATGCATATTTACCCTGCTCAAAAAATAGCAATATTCATTGATGGCGCCAATCTATACGCAACAGCAAAAGCGCTGGACTTTGAAATAGATTACAATCAATTGCTGAATTTATTTAAAAATAAAGGTCAGTTTGTCCGCGCAAATTATTATACAGCATTGGTCGAAGAACAAGAGTTTTCGCCCATCCGCCCGCTTATAGATTGGCTCGATTATAACGGCTTTACAATGATAACCAAGCCGACCAAAGAATTCACCGATTCTATGGGTCGTAAAAAAATAAAAGGCAATATGGATATCGAATTGGCAGTCGATGTAATGGAAATTGCCGAACATGTCGACCATATAGTTTTATTTTCTGGCGATGGCGATTTTCGCCGACTTGTCGAGTCCGTACAAAAGAAAGGCGTGGTTGTAAGCGTTGTATCAACTGTCAAAAGCCGCCCACCCATGGTGGCCGATGATTTGCGCCGCCAAGCCGACCAATTTATCGACCTAAACGACCTAAAACAATTCATTGGTCGAAAAGATGCCAACGGCAACATTAAACCCAGCCAAGCCGACCGCCAAAATCACGATTGATTTAAAATAAACTAACCTTTTTCGCGCATTAACCGTGCCTTATCTCGCGCCCAATCTTTCTTTTTAGCTGATTGGCGCTTGTCATGGTTGGTTTTACCCTTAGCCAAGCCGAGTAATATTTTAACCTTGCCCCGCTCGTTAAAATACAGTTTTAACGGCACAACTGTCATGCCATCTTGCCTAATTTTTGCATTCATCTTATCAATCTGTTTGCGGTGCAATAATAATTTGCGCGGGCGACGTATTTTATGGTTTTCGCGGTTGGCCTGAACATATTCGGCAATATGGGCGTTGAGTAAAAACAACTCATTGCCTTCCATCGAGGCATAGCTCTCGGCAATGTTAGACCCGCCATAACGCAAGCTCTTAACTTCGGAACCCAGCAACATAATTCCTGCTTCAAAAGTATCAATTACTTCATAATTGTGGCGCGCTTTGCGGTTTTCTGCAACGGTTTTTGCCCCAGTAATAAAATCAGGACCTTTGTTTTTTTTCTTAGCCATTTATCAAACCTGCAAAAATCATAGCCGCTTTTACCTGCTGTTTAACGTCATCACAAGGCGGTACAATAGGCAAGCGTACATCTTGCTCAACACGTCCTAATAAATTCAAAGCATATTTAGCAGGGCCGGGGCTGGGCGAATAAAACATCGCCATATGCAATGGCATAAGTTTTTCTTGAATAGCTCGAGCGGCAATAAAATCATTTTTTTCTAACGCCACCCATAAGTCGGCACAAAGCCTAGGCGCTACATTGGCCGTTACCGATATACAACCAACCCCGCCCGATTCGAAATGTCCAATCACACTCAAATCATCGCCAGTAATCTGAATAAAGTCATGCCCAACTTCTAACCTTTGTTGTGTAACGCGTGATATATCACTGGTCGCATCTTTAATCCCAACAATGTTAGGCAGCTCAAACAAGCGTTTCATAGTTTCGACACTACAGTCAATAACACTGCGGCTCGGAATATTATAAATATATATCGGCATGTCTGCACTGTCGTTAAGTGCTTTATAATGCGCATATAATCCCGCTTGGTTTGGTTTGTTATAATAAGGGGTTGCCACCAAAACAGCGTCTGCACCAGCCTTTTGCGCATGTTGCACAAAATCGACAGCTTCGGCGGTGTTGTTAGAGCCAGCGCCCGCCATAACAGGCACGCGTGATGCGGCAATTTCAACGGTTAAATCAACAACACGTTTATGCTCATCATGGCTAAGGGTGGAGCTTTCGCCTGTAGTTCCAACAGGTACAAGCCCGCTAGTTCCTTCACTTATTTGCCATTCTATAAAGTCTGCAAATGCCTGCTCGTCAATTCTTCCATCTTTCATGGG
>CAZHCZ010000055.1:0-12106 GCA_964531635.1 uncultured Hyphomicrobiales bacterium
TACGCTGCGCGGTCGGGCGCTTGCCCTCCTTCGTAAAAAAATGTATTTTTTACTCACTCTTTTTACCCCTGACAGGTTGAAGGGTAGCGGGCGCGCATAAGCTAAGGGTGCAGAGCACCCGCCCGCAGGTAAGCAGAGAGGTAAAGTCGAACCGAAAAAACTAGCAGGTCAAACAAAAAAGAGGCGCAGTTAAGCACCCCTTTTTTAAAATCTAATGTCATTCAAAAACTAGCCTTGACGCGCTTTAAAGCGTGGGTTTGTTTTGTTAATAACATATAAACGCCCACGACGGCGAACAACACGACAATCACGATGACGACCACGAAGAGATTTTATAGAATTTTTAATCTTCATTTTAAACGTCCTTAAAAACAAGTCACATATAATAACCCATATGCATTACAATTAATTTGTCGCGAAAATACGGGCATATCACCCATATGTCAAGGCATAAGCTTAACTTTCCAACAAGCAAATCTATCTGCTTAAAGTTCACATTACACCGCATACCTCAAATGGTGTAAATAATTAGTATTTTAGCATTTCTGTTAATAGTTCATTAGTCCTATTTACATATCATCTCCATATGTATGGAGACTCATAAATGAGTAAACAAGATAAATTACAAAGAGACCGTTTTATGGGCTTCTCTTTTGCCGCCTCAGATTTGTTGGTCGAGTTAGATGACCAAGGCTGCATACAATTTTGTATGGGCGCGAGCCAAAACATATTTTCTCTGCCAATTCAAAAGCTCATCCGCCAGCCGCTCAATAACTTTGTTAGCAATGCCGATAAAAACACCCTTACATTTTTGTTTGATAACATAAAGGTTGGCGAACGTCGTGGCCCAATAAAAATCCATACTTTAAAAGGTGAAACCAAAACCCCTGTTCAAATATCTGCATTTAAAATGCCCAACGAAAAGGGAATAATTAACGTAGTCCTTAATAATTTAGACCCGTTAAATTTAGGCCTAAATGACCCCGCGCGAGATAAAGATACAGGTCTTTTCACCCAAGATGCCTTTTTTACAATGGCAGAAGCAACATTAAATTCAGCCCAAAAAAGTGAAGAAAATATAAGCCTAACTCTGATAGAAATGCCGAGCGACGCTGAACTTGAAGAAAGTATGGGCAAACAAAACTCTCTGAAATTTAAGAGTTCCGCCGCATCACTATTGCGCTCAGTAGCGCTTAACGATGCCGCTACAGCCCTAGACAATAACAAATTTAGCGTCATTCATAAAGATGAACATAGCACCAAAAAAATCTCCGACGAAATGGAAAATATTTCAAAAGAATATAATAAAGATAAGAGCAACATTAAATTTGGCGTAAATTCTGTAGAAATTGATCAAAGTGTTAATTCTGGCGATATGTCCCGCGCGCTCGCCTATACAATCAATCAATATGTGTCCGACAGTAATTTTAATGACGGGCGAACAGTAAGCTTAGAAAAACAAGTCAACTCTCAAATAACCAGTACTATCCAACAAATTAAATGGTTTAAAGATATTATTCAAAAGAAAAAAATTGACTATGTCCTGCAAGAAATTGTTTGCCTTAAAAGCCGAACAGTACATCATCATGAGCTGTTGGTGCGGTTTGAAAAAAATATCAGTCCATTCCAAAGGCTTGTTTTTGCCGAAAAAGTTGGCATTATCCATGAGTTAGATTTGGTTATTCTCGAACAAGCTATCAACTGGATTAACGAAACCCCAAATCACCCAAAGTTTTCATTAGCGGTTAATGTTTCAGGCGCATCGCTTGCCCGCGCCGATTTTTGTTTTAAAATGCTAAAACTTGTTACTAGCAAATTACGCTACCCCAAACGCTTACTTATTGAAATCACCGAATCAGCCGAAATTATATCTCTAGAAAAAGTGAATGATTTTTTCAAATCTATCCGCGCCAAAGGCATAAAACTTTGTATAGATGATTTTGGCGCAGGCGCTGCATCGCTCAATTATTTGCGCTTGCTCGATGTCGATATTGTAAAAATTGACGGTCAATATATCCGCGAATCTATGAAATCTGGGCGTGAAGGTAAAATATTAAAAGCCATGGTTCATTTATGCAAATCCATGAACATGGAAGTGGTTGCCGAGCAAATAGAAACCAAAGACCAAGCCAAATATCTTAATCAATTGGGTGCCGATTTTGGGCAAGGTTATTTGTACCACAAGCCCGAATCCGCGATATCTGTTATAAAATCTCTCGATAAAAAAGTAAAAAAAACGGGTTAAGCACAGGCAAATAAAAAAATTAACTATTGCCCATTTAAAATTTTCAACTTACACTGCAATAACTTTACTGGATAGGGCAGTGGTAAGTATATGGCAAAAAAATATGATTTATCAGACTTATCTTTTTTATTAATAGATGACAATAATTATATGATTTCAATAGTCAAAACCCTATTGCGTGGTTTTGGCGTGCATGAAATCCACGAAGCCCACGACGCTGCCGAAGCATTCGAAGAATTTAGAAATGTCCCCATCGACATTATATTACTCGACTATGCGATGGATACACTAGATGGCATAGAGTTTGCGCGCATGGTACGCACTGCCGACGATACTCCAAACCCATATATTCCAATTGTTATGCTCAGTGCTTATTCTGAGCGTTACCGCGTTACCGATGCCCGTGACGTTGGTATAACCGAATTCTTACGCAAACCAATTTGCGCACAAGATTTACATGAACGCATAATTCAAGTTATAGAAAACCCCCGCCCGTTTATTCGTTCACCAAAATATTTCGGTCCCGACCGCCGCCGTATAGACAGTTCAAATTACAAAGGCGATGAACGCCGCAAAGCCGAGCTAAAATTAGAAAAAGCCGTAAAAACCGAAAACATGGAAAAAATGCTCAAAAAATCTGAACCATCTGATAATTAAGTAAGCTTCAGTCGGCTAAACCTCCCTAGTTTTTGCGGTTCGGCTCTGCCTCTCAATTAACCCTCTATTACAGCCCTTAGAATCCCTACACGGACACGGATAAACCTAATTAACTCTGAGGAATTTGGCACTTCAGCTTCTATTTTTTCAAGAGAATTTAAAATTTTAGTGGCAATCACAGCAACTTGCTTAAGCACCATCGGCTTGGACAAGCCTGCTTCATTAGCAAATTTTTCAAAATGTCTGGCATACACATCATTAGGCTTATATTTACCGCCAATTTTCATTGCCATTTTTGGTGCAAGCTCAGTATAATAGATGGTACATAATAGATCATAGAAAGGCGCTAAGCGTATCTGTCCATCTATGTAAAGCAGTGAAAAATTCTTACCATGCGCATCATTATTCCCGATGAGATAATTAAAAATCACAGCATTTAGGAGCTGTTGTAAGTCAATCGCAGGTACAGCAGACACCGAGCGTAACAAATCAAAAGCCTGTTTCAGCGAAACACCACCTTCATTTTGATATTTCATTTCAGACACAATCCCCAACGCTTGGCAAAAATCTTCTTGATGCATACGCTGAATAGCACCCTCACCTATTATACGGTCATAGCGCTTAACAGATAATACCTGCATGTCCTCAATATCGAGTATCTCCACATCCGCAACTTGCAAGCCAATAGCTTTGGCAAGCTTCATACAAACAGCTTCATTAAGAACTGTATTTTCATAATTTTCAATAGCGGGTTTTAAAATATGTGTACTTGGCGCACCATACATAGGTATCGCAAAACCATCCTCTGAGATGTGAACAGTAATTTTATCTTGCGCCCCAGCCAGTGAAAGACGAATACCTTCTTCCCCAGCAAGCAAGGGGCGTTTCGGCAAGTCTTTCAAAACTTTTGCCAATTCTTCTTCTGATAATTTTTTATAGTTTGGCGCGTCAGTCGTTAATGTTTGCCCCTTTTGCATAAAGCTTACAGCACCCGCACATTCACCACCAATCTCTGCCAACATAGCAAAACTGTTCCTTGCGCTAATGCCCAAGTTTTTTGCAATACGCTCGCGCTTGGTTGCCTCTGGTAAAATACCCCCAAAAAACCCGTGGCACTTAGAGTTTGGAAACGGCACAACCTGCAAAAGTAATGACTGCGACAAAGGAGCCGAATTTTTATTATTTAGCCATTCAGCCGCATAAGAAAATTCTAGCTCACCACTGTCATTCTGAGTGAGCTGACCGACATAAGTATCGAAAAGATATACATCAAGTATCCGCATTATACTTTACCCCCAGCCACTGCCATCAGCGTTGCCTGCACCTAGACCATGCCCGCTACCATCACCAGATATTGCATCATATGCTAAACCATGCAGCTGCAGTTTAATGCCCAGTGTTTGCAACACCGTCAGCACCTTGGCGAGTTGGCAAGTAGGCTTGCCGTTCTCAAGGTCACTAATAAACCGCAACCCCGTGCCAGAGGTCAGAGCCAAATCTTTCTGCGTAATGCCTATCGATTTGCGGGTTTTGCGAACCGCTACTCCAATATCTTCTGATGTTTGTATCATAACACACCTCAATTAATTACCGTTCGGTAACACTAGCACAATTTTATCTCAAAAATCAACAAATATTACCGAATGGGAATATTTGATAATATGTTGCGAATATTGAAAGCAATGTTCCCGAACAGGAATTAACATGCAGATTCTTTATGCAAATTAAAGGCTAGTTTTATACACTCACTAAAGCTGGGCTTGTTGCAAATATTAATTTAAGTTGAGCTTATTAAGGTTTGTCCGTGTCTTTATCTTCAGCTTCTTTTTTAGCGTCCGCTTCGGCGGCTAATTTTGCCCATTCTGCTTCGGCGTCTTTTAAAATTCTATCTTCAACATCGGCTAGTTTTTCACCTAGCTTTACTTCATCATTTAAAAACTTTAAAGCATAAACCAATTGCAAATCATTGTCTTTATTACGTGGGACATAGCTTGGTGATTGAGTTTTCTTTTCATCTTCCGATGAGCTTTCTTCATTCTTCAAATATCCCTTAAGGTTGGTTTCGTCTTTATTTTCTTCAAAACGTTTTTGCAATTCTTCAGGAATAATGGGTTCAACAACCCAATCAGGCACAATACCCTGCGCCTGAATAGACTTGCCCGAAGGTGTGTAATAACGTGCAGTCGTTAAGCGTAACGCACCTTCTTGGTTGTCTAACGGGCGAATGGTTTGAACACTGCCCTTACCAAACGAGCGTGTACCAATAATAGTTGCACGCTTATAATCTTGCAACGCACCCGCTACAATTTCAGACGACGAAGCCGTATCGCCATTAATCAAAATAACAAGTTTCTGCCCCTTAGTCATATCAGGTGTTTCAGAATTAAACCGCTGTGTTTGGCTCTGATAGCGCCCACGGGTCGATGTAATTTCACCTTGTTCTAAAAACAAATCTGCAACATAAACCGCTTGGTTTAATAACCCGCCGCCATTGCCACGCAAGTCTAGTATAAAGCCGTTTAATTCATCACCAATTTCCTCGGTTAATTCTTCAATCGCCTCCGCCACCCTTTCATCGGCAACGCTACTAAAGTCCGATAAATATATATAGCCAATATCACCAATGCGCTCAAATTCTACGGGGTTGGTCTGAATAATATCGCGGTTTAAATTAAACTTAATAAGCTCAGCTTCACCAGCACGTTTGACCAACAGTTCAATCGGTTCACCCACTTCACCACGCATTAAATCTACCGCTTCACCAATCGTCAAACCCTTAACTTCGGTTTCGTCAATTTTACTAATAAGGTCATTATCTTTAATTCCAGCCCGTTCTGCAGGTGTACCTTCAAGCACTTTAACCGCTTCCACAAGCCCATCAAGCATCTGCACCCGAATGCCCAACCCACCAAACGCACCCGAAGTTCGCTCGAGCAATTGTTTATATTTTTTGGCGTTTAAATATTCCGAATGCGGGTCAAGCGATGCCACCAAACTTTTAGTGGCTTCGTCCATAATTTTTTCCATGTCAGGTTCATCGACATATTCATCTTTAATAATATCAATAATGTCGCCAAACCTTATCAATAAATCATAATTTTTTTGAGCTTCTTCTTCTTCGTGTTCGGCATAATTAACTGTATTTTCTTTAGAAAAAACAGGCATAACGTAAATACCCAATAACAGCCCTGTAAGGGTGAATATAATGCCTAAAGATAGTGTTTTTTTCATATTATACTCGCATTAGAATTTAGTTACTTTATTTTTATATTATCTCAATTTAAAATCAATCATCAAATTAAAATTTATTTTTGGCTCAACTGAACCGCCCACCAAGGCGCCGAGTTTATAGGCTTATCCTGCCTTCTAAATTCGACATATAATATAGGCTTTTTAACCGCACTAAGATCAGTGTTTATAGCGTTTCTTGGCATAATCCCTATCGGGTCACCCGTTTCAATAAACTGCCCCAATGAAACCGCAATTTCGCCTAAACCAGTCAGTAAAATATTATAACCACTGCCCACATCAATAATAATCAAATAGCCATAATTGCTAAAATAATCGGCAAATAATACCGTTCCTGTAGCGGGTGCGGTAATTTGAGCAAAGGCGCGGGTCGAAATGGTTATGCCTTTTGTTTCTCGGTTTGTCGCATCTTTTTGCCCAAATTTTCTAAGCAACGCACCTTGTGCAGGGTAAGGCAGTTTTCGTTTTAAATTGGCAAAATTTACCAACGGACGGCTTGTCCGCGCAGGTGGTTTTTTTAGCTGCGTAATATTATTTTCTATCTGCGTAATATTTGAATTGTCATTTTGTTTTTTTGCCAATTCTAACAATTGCCGTTGGGCTTCAATTTCGCGCAATCTTATCGCCTCTTGCTCGGCGGCAAGTTTAGCGGCTATTGCTAAATCTAACTTTTTTTGCTGTTCAATACGGGCAAATAACTCTCGAATATTTTTTGCCTTTTGCCCCAAAGCCGCCATTTTTTGTTGCTCAAGCTTAATTTCTGCTTGGGTTTTATTAGACAGGCTCAGTTTTTGATCAAGCAAACTGGCAATATAACTGCGCTGTTTACGCAAAGCTTGCGTGGTAACAATAAGCGCATCTTGTTGGGTCGATAATTCTTGTTGCAGGGTGTTTAACTTCCCCAGATCAGAGGCGATGACATCGCTCTGTTTTTTAACTTCGGGAACAATTTTACCCAACATAATAGCACTCCTGAGCGCATTGGTTGCCTCGTCTGGGTTGCTTAAAAGTGCGGGTGCAGGGTTTTTTTCTAGCCTAAGCAATGCCGATAATAAAGTCGCCAATATTTTTTTACGTGTTTCATAGTGCGTTTTTAAAATATTTTCTTGCTGCGATAATTTATCGAGTTTACGCTCGCCTGACGATAAATGGGCTTCACTTTGCTGAATTTGTTTTGCCGCCAATTTAATTTGTGCGCTCAAAGTTAAACGTTCAGATTTAATTTGCTCAGCGGTTTTTTTAAGTTGTTGTTGTTTAAATTCACCCGATTTAATGGCATTTTCTAGTAATTTTAAGTCACTTTCTGTACCATCTCCAACCGAAAACACGGTAAAAGGCGTTAAAACCAGTATTAAAATCGTTAAAAAACGTGTCAAAACATTCATTTTTTGCAGTTTTTTTGCCATAAATTGTTCATTTTCGCGGTTCATTTTAAGTAAATTAGCGTTTTTGCGTTAAAAATAACATAATAAAAAATCAATATGGCAATATAAAGAAGTTATTCACGATGATAAGGATGGTTGCTCATAATTGTTAAAGCTCTATAGATTTGCTCAAACAATAATATGCGTGCAATTTGGTGTGGATATGTCATTTTGCTTAAAGACAGCTTTAAATCCGCGCGCTCTAAAACCGCTTGCCCATGACCATCGGCACCGCCTAATAAAAACGCAATTTTCCCGTGCCCATCATCGCGAAAGTTGGCTATTTTTTTCGAAAAATCTATACTAGAAAATTGCTTACCATATTCATCTAAAGCCACGATAACTGCGCCTTTCGGCACAGAATTTAGCAATTTATCGGCTTCATTTTGTTTGCGTTTTTGGGCTTGGTTATTTTTATCTTCGTCAAAGTCTAAATGAGTAAATTGAGTAAAGCCCAGGCTTTTACCACTGGCACTTATACGTTTTTCATATTTTTTACAAAGGTTTAACTCTTCACCTTTTTTTAAACGTCCAATAGCCGCAACAAAAATTTGCATGATATTAAATTTCGGCAGTCCACATTTTTTCTAGCGCATAAAAATCACGCACTTCGGGACGGAAAATATGCACAATAATATCACCGCAATCGAGCAACACCCAATCGCTATGAGTTTGACCTTCTATCGACACATCTATATTGCCAACATCTTTTAAAACTTTGGACAAATATTCGGCTAAAGCCGCCACATGCCGTCCGTTACCACCTGAAGCAATAATCATATAGTCGGCTAAAGATGTCTTGCCAATAAGGCTAATAGACACAATATTTTCGCCCTTATTTGCATCGAGCGTGTCGACAATAAGTTGATTTAATTTATGAGATGTAATTTCGCTATTCGCGTTTTCTAACAATGGCTCTACCACTTGAATAATTTACCTTTATAAGTCAATTTTCTTCATCATATACCCTAGGGTCTTAACTGTCCAGTGCCTGAAACTACATATTTAAAGCTGGTCAGTTGTTCAACACCTACAGGACCACGAGCGTGCATTTTACCTGTGGCTATACCAATTTCGGCACCCATGCCAAATTCACCACCATCAGCATATTGGGTCGAGGCATTGTGGATTATTATTGCGCTATCTACCGCGTTAAAAAACTGGGCGACATTGGCAGAATTTTCGGAAATTATTGCATCGGTATGGTGTGAACCATAATGGTTGATGTGGTTTATAGCGGCGCCAACATTTTGGACAATTTTAACCGCAATAATTTTATCTAAATATTCTGTGCGCCAATCATCTTCTGTAGCAGCGACTATATTTTTGGCAACAGATTGCACATAATCATCACCTCTAATTTCACACCCTGCTGATTGTAGTTTTTCGACAATCGGCAATAGGTGCGTTGTTTTAACGCTTTCATCAATCAGTAAAGTTTCAGCCGCGCCGCAAATGCCTGTACGGCGGAGTTTGGCGTTAAAGCAAATATCCACCGCCATATTTAACTGGGCACTCGTGTCTATATAAATATGGCAAATGCCTTCTAAATGGCTAAAAACTGGAACACGTGCATCTTGCTGCACCCGTGCCACCAAGCCTTTGCCGCCACGCGGTACGATAACATCTATATTGCCCTCTAAACCCTTGAGCATATGCCCAACAGCATCGCGGCTAGTCGTGCTTACCATTTGAATAGCGGTTATAGGTAAATTGGCGGCTTTAAGCCCGATATGCATGGCATCTAAAATGGCTTTTGATGAATGAATACTGTCCGAACCGCCACGTAAAATAGTGGCATTGCCTGCTTTAAGGCATAATGCGCCTGCATCGGCAGTAACATTGGGGCGGCTTTCATAAATAACCCCAATAACGCCTAAAGGTACACGTTTGCGTTTAATGTTTAGCCCGTTAGATTTGGGTGTCCATTCCGCTAAAATTGTGCCGACAGGGTCATCGAGTTTAGCGATGGCTTCTAGACTGGTGGCGATGGCTTCTATGCGAGCCTCATCGAGCATGAGCCTATCTATAAAGCTGGCGGAAATATTGTTTTCTTTTGCATTTTTTATATCTATTTTATTGGCATCAATAATTATTTGTATATTTTGGCGAATGGCTTTTGCTGCCATATTAAGCGCAAAATTTTTATCGTTAGTGGTGCTTATTGATAAAATAGCCGCCGCTTTTTGAGCATTTTCGCCCAATATATTCATTTGCTGTTCTAATGATGACATATTATTTTTCACTTGTTTTTATAATGACCAAATTATTACGATGTACAATGTTACTGCGCCCAGCATAGCCTAGAATGCCTGCAATTTCATGGCTTTTTTTACCGACGATTAATTTTGCATCTGCTGCATTATAATTGCATAAACCGTGGGCAATGGTTTGCCCGTCTGGGTTCAGTATTGCTACAGTGTCGCCACTGTCAAAATTACCTAAAATAGCCGTTACTCCTGCTGATAATAAGCTTTTTCCATCTTGCAAAGCCCGCATCGCGCCTTTATCTATCGCCAAGTTGCCTTTTGGCTCTAATGATGCCCCAAGCCATTTTTTACGCGCGGTATTAGACACTTTTTGTGCTTCGAACACACTGTATTTTGCGCCCGTATCTAAAGCCGAAATGGGGTTGGTTTGCCGCCCATCGGCAATTAACATTGTGCAGCCCGAACTGGTGGCAATTTTTGCAGCTAATATTTTTGTAACCATGCCCCCTGTACCATAATCTGACCCGCTACTGCCTGCAAGATTCTCGATATCTTGAGTAATATTTTTAATGATGGGAATATGTTTTGCTTGAGGGTTCTGCTGTGGGTTTTCTGTATATAAACCATCAATATCGGACAATAACAATAAAATATCGGCATTAATCATTGATGCCACCCGCGCGGCAAGTCTATCATTATCGCCAAAGCGAATTTCGCTGGTGGCAATAGTGTCATTTTCATTAATTATTGGTACAAAACCCAAAGATGTTAGGGTGTTTATAGTATTGGTGGCGTTAAGATAGCGTTTGCGGTTCTCGCTGTCTTCGAGCGATAATAAAATTTGCGCAACATGGATATTGTGTATTTTAAACGCATCTTCATAGGCTTTTGCTAAAGTAATTTGACCAATTGCAGCTGAAGCTTGGCTTTGTTCGAGCTTTAATTTGCCCTTAGCAAAACCCGCTTGCACCCGCCCTAAAGCAATAGCCCCTGACGACACAATAATAACCTGCTTACCCTTGTTTATAAGTGCGCTGACATCATCACTTAAACCATCTAACCATGTTTGTTTAAGCAACCCTGTTGAATTGTCTATTAATAGGGATGAACCTATTTTTATTACAATTTTTTGAGCGGTTTTTAATGTATGTGTAGACATTTTTTTAATCTATAAAGGTGACCAAGGTTTTTCTATATTGTCTTCTTCTGTAATTTCGTCTTGTGGCAAATTATCAGTATTTTGTGAGGGTTTAACTTCGATTATTTTTAACAATTCGCGCAATATATTTTTAACATTTGTGCCAGCAACGCCCGACATGGTAAAAATTTGTTTGTCGGTAACTTTTGCCAATTCTGCACATTTTTCGGTTATTTCATCATCGCTTAGCGCGTCTATTTTATTAAGTACCAAAATTTCGGGTTTTTGGGCAAGAATTTCGGCATATTTACCCAATTCATCGCGTAGGACTAGGTAATTTTCGACAAATTTTTCGTCGGTTGCATCGACCAAATGTAGTAAAACTGCACAGCGTTCGACATGCCCTAAAAACCTATGACCAAGCCCAACACCTTCATGCGCACCTTCGATAATTCCTGGTATATCCGCCATAACAAATTCTTTATTGTCTTGGTTGATAACCCCCAAATTAGGGTGCAGTGTGGTGAACGGATAGTCGGCTATTTTTGGCTTTGCTGCACTGGTTGCAGCAAGAAATGTTGATTTGCCTGCATTAGGAAAACCTAGAAGACCTGCATCGGCAATGAGTTTAAGGCGCAAAAATATTTGCATTTCTTCACCCATAATGCCCGGGTTTGCACGACGGGGTGACTGATTGGTCGAGCTTTTAAAATAGACATTGCCAAACCCGCCATTGCCACCTTGTAGCAGAATATGCTCTTGCCCAACTTCGGTCATATCGACTAACAATGTTTCGTTATCATCGGCAAATATTTGAGTGCCAACGGGTACTTTTAGGGTAACATTATCGCCCTTAGCACCGTTACAATCGCTCCCCATGCCATGAACACCTGTTTTGGCTTTGAAATGTTGCTGGAATCTATAATCAATAAGCGTATTGAGCCCATCGACACATTTAATGATAACATGACCCCCGCGCCCACCATCGCCACCATCGGGCCCGCCAAATTCACGATATTTTTCGCGCCTAAACGAAACACAACCTGCCCCGCCAGCACCAGACTTTACAAAAACATGAGCTTCATCTAAAAATTTCATAACATTTTACTTTAAAATAATCCAAGTCCATTCTTTTGCCTTATCTTTACGTAAATGTCTAGGAAATATTATTGATAAATTTAGG
>CAZHCZ010000056.1:0-12063 GCA_964531635.1 uncultured Hyphomicrobiales bacterium
CGGGCGGGTGCTCTGCACCCTTGCCTTCGCTTCGCGGTCGGGCGCTTGCCCTCCTTCGTAAAAAAACATAATTTTTTACTCACCCTTTTTACCCTCGACAGGCTGAAAGGTTTTCCTAAGCAAGCTCAGAGCTTGCTTATTCGTCTTCATCGGCAATTAGGTGTTTGTTTATGGAGACCATTGTTGCCATTGAGAAAATTATTGTTATGGGCATTATGCCGAAGACCTTGAAATCCACCCATGTGTCGGTGCTGAAATTGCGCCATACTATTTCGTTTACGACGGCTAGGCATAAGAAAAATATGCCCCACATGAAGTTTAGTTTTTTCCACCCTATTGGCTCTAGATTTAAGAATGGACCCATAACATAGGTGATTAAATATTTGTTGAATAGCATTCCGCCTAATAAAATTGTGCCAAAAAGCGTGTTGACTATGGTGGGCTTTAGTTTGATGAAAAGTTCGTCTTGTAAATAGAGAGTTAGCCCGCCAAAGATTAGGACTATAAATAAAGTGACTATGGGCATCATGGCGATTTTGCGTTCCAAAACCCACTTTACGGTTAGTGATACGACTAGGGCAATCATAAATGCGGCTGTCGCGTAGAAAATATTTTGTGATTTTTCGATGTCAAAAAACTGGTCAGCGCGGCTGTTGCCGATGAAAAATATGGCTAGGGGGAATACTTCTAGTAAAAAGCCTAAAGTTTTTTTGGTTTTATCATTCATGTTGTTTGCTCTATTTATTGATTGGTTTGGGTTAGGGCGTTGGAAAATTGCTCTGCGTTAAATGGTTCTAAATCGTCTATAGTTTCGCCGACACCAATATAGTGAACGGGGAGTTTAAATTTGGCGGCTATGGCGACTAATATTCCACCTTTTGCTGTGCCGTCTAGCTTGGTCATTACCAAACCTGAAATGTTGATTTTTTGGGAAAATATTTCGGTTTGGTTTATGGCGTTTTGTCCTGTTGTGGCATCTAAAACCAAAAGGCTGGCATGGGGGGCGGTTGCGTCTTGTTTTTTTATAACCCTTACTATTTTTATCAGTTCGTCCATTAATTCGCTGCGGTTTTGTAGGCGACCTGCGGTGTCTATCATTAATATATCGACATTTTGTTTGCGCGCGGCGGCTATTGCATCGAATGCTAAGCCTGCGGCATCACTGCCATTGGATGTGGAGATAACGGGGACATTGGCGCGTTTGCCCCATTCGGTTAATTGTTGCACGGCGGCGGCGCGAAACGTATCGCCTGCTGCCAACATAACGCTTTTACCTGCGGCTTGAAATTTATGCGCCATTTTGCCTATGGTGGTGGTTTTGCCTGCGCCATTTACGCCTGTCATTAAAATAATATAGGGTTTATGGCTGTCGTCTATTATTAATGGTTGGGCGACTGGCTCCAGAATTTTGGTAATTTCGGCGTTGAGCATTTGGCGAACCTCTTCGGGTTCTACATATTTATCGTAACGGCTTGTGGCTAGTCTTTCGGATATTTTTATTGCGGTATCTGTGCCTAAATCGGCTAGAATAAGAATATCTTCTAAGGCTTCTAGTGTGTCATCATCGAGTTTTTTTTTGTTGAAAACATCGCCAATGCCAGAAACTAGGTTGTTATTGCTTTTAGACAGACCTTTGGTTAGGCGTGAAAACCAACTTTTTTTGGGCTCGGTTGGTTCGGGCGTGGCAATTTGTTCGGGCGTGGCAGTTTTCTCGACAGCTTGTTCAGGCGTGACAGTTTCCTCGACAGCTTGTTCGCTTGGTTGTTTGTCTTTTTTACCAAATAATTTTTTAAACATAATGATTTATATTTCAGTTGCTAAAAGCTGTTGCCCATTTTGACCTATAATCTGTGCTTTTATAATATGCCCTGCTTGGTGGGTTTTATCAAGTATAACAGGGGTAAAATATTCTGTTCGGCCTTTATTGCCTTTTTCAACCAAAATATGCCTTATTTGACCTTTTTCATTGTGGAGATGTTGGTTGAAAATTTGTTTGCCTTTTTCTCTTAAGCGTTGGGCGCGGTGTTTGATGATTTTTCCTGTCACTTGCGGCATTTTATAGGCGGGTGTGCCTTTGCGGGCTGAAAATGGGAAAACATGTAGGTTGGTTAACTGACATTCATCTATTAATTTAAGTGAATTTTCGAACATGGCTTCAGTTTCGGTCGGAAAACCTGCAATAATATCGGCGCCTAGGATAATATCGGGGCGGATTTTGCGGGCATCTTGGCAAAATTTTATGGCATCATCGCGCAGATGGCGGCGTTTCATGCGTTTTAAAATTAGGTTATCGCCATGTTGTAAACTTAGGTGCAGGCTGGGCATTAAACGCGTGTCGGATAGCGCGTCCATTAGCTCGATATCGGCCTCGACACTGTCGATAGAAGATATGCGCAAGCGCGGCAAGTCGGGTATCATTTTTAAGATGCGTTGCACGAGGTTGCCGAGTGGTGGTTTGGCAGGTAAATCTGTGCCGTATGACGTAATATCTACCCCTGTTAGCACCACTTCTTTATAGCCATTATTGACCAATGTTTTTATTTGATTGATGACATCGCCTGCTGGTACGGAGCGGCTTGCACCACGCCCGTAGGGAATTATACAGAAAGTACAACGGTGATCGCAGCCATTTTGAATTTGTACAAAGGCGCGGGTATGCTCGCTCATTCCGCCTATTAAATGCCCTGCGGTTTGGCGGATACTCATGATGTCGTTGACTTTTACACGCTCTTCTTGAGCGATGCCAAAGTCGAACGGTTTATAGCTTTCGGGTTGCATTTTTTCGTCATTGCCCAGTAATAAATCTATTTCGGGCATGGCGGCATAGGTTTGGGTTTCTATTTGTGCGCCGCAACCTGTGACTATTATTTTTGCATTTGGGTTATCGCGCCGTGCTTTGCGTATGGCTTGGCGGGCTTGGCGGCTTGCTTCGTTTGTAACCGCGCAGGTGTTAAACACAATGCTATTGTCTAGCCCCGATTTATCGAGGTTGGCTTTAATAACTTCGGACTCATAAGTGTTTAAACGACAGCCGAAAGTTACAACTTGATTGTCGATAAAGTTTTTGTTTTTTTGCATTACTTAAAAACCTCGGCTGGTAATATGCCTTCATAATCGAATGTCCAGTCACCTGTCATTAGAACATTATTGGAGTTTGTCCACTCTATTATTATATCGCCAGCGGGCACATTTACCGTTACTTTATTGTCTGTAAAACCACGGCGGTGGGCGGAAACTGCAGCGGCACACGCGCCTGTACCACACGCACGGGTAATGCCAACACCGCGCTCCCATGTGCGTAGAATAATTTTATTATCGGGCAAAACTTGACCGAGCGACACATTAACCCGCTCGGGGAAAAGCGGGTGGTTTTCTATCATTGGTCCAAACCCTGCTAGGTCATATTCATCGGGGTGTTTCTTTGCCCAAAAAGTAACGTGCGGGTTGCCGATATTCATTGCCGATGGCGTGTGTAAAATGGGGTTGCCTAACGGGCCTATTTCTAGCTCGATGCGGGCTGTGTCGTGAAATTCTTCACTCAGCGGAATGTTTTGCCAGTTTAATTTGGCTTGTCCCATATTAACCGTTACTTTTTTATGGTCTGCACCTGCCCATTTGGCGAATTTTTTGCCGTCATTGGTTTCTACCGAGGCTTTAGAGCTGTTTAGCTCTTGCATTACAAGTGCGCCGATGCAGCGGGTGGCATTGCCGCAAGCGTCAACTTGCGAACCATCGGCATTATATATACGCATGAAAACATCGGCATTTGGGGTGTTTTCTAGTACGATAAGTTGGTCATAGCCGATACCAGTTTTTTTGTCGGCAATGGCAAGCAGTGCAGTTTTGGACAAAGTAAAACTATGTTTGCGGGCATCGAGCACCACAAATTCATTGCCTAAGCCGTTCATTTTTAAAAATGGAATATCTGTCGCCACTATGCTAAACCTTTTAAATTAATTGCAGGTGATTATAGCTTGCTTTTTAGGACTTGCCAAACTGTTTATATTCGGCAATATAGAGAGTGGTATGTGTGAATAAAGAGAAGCTATAGAATGCGTGTGCAAATTATATCCGATGCTTGGCATCCTCAAATTAATGGTGTGGTTCGCACTGTTGAATATATTGTTAAAGAGACAAGAAAACTTGGGCATGAGGTCGACTTAATAACGTCTGATGGTTTGAAAACCTATGCTTTGCCCAAATACCCCGAAATCAGAATTGCACCTTTTTGTAAAAGCTTTGTCGTGAAACAAATAGAATCGTTTAAGCCCGATTATATTCATATTGCTACCGAAGGACCGTTGGGGTTCGCTGCGCGTAATTATTGCAAGAAAAATAACATAGAATTTACAACATGTTATCATACAAATTACCCTGAATATTTACGCGAAATGATATATTTTCCGAAATTTATTACTTATGCGGTGTTGCGCTGGTTTCATGCGCCTGCAAAATATGTTTTGGCAACAACGGTGCGCATGGCGAATGATTTAAAAAATCAAGGTTTTAAAAATGTATCAGTTTGGGGGCGCGGGGTGGATACAGAAGAATTTACTCCGATTGGCGATAAAGCGGTAAAACTTGAAGCGCCTGTTTTTTGTTATGTCGGGCGGGTGTCTATTGAGAAAAATATTAAAGCATTTTTAGATTTGGATTTAAAGGGCAGTAAAATGATTGTTGGTGATGGACCACAATTGAAAGAACTTAAAGCTCAATATCCCGACGTGCATTTTGCTGGTTTACAGCAAGGCCGCGATTTGGCAGCACATTATCGCAGTGCCGATGTGTTTGTTTTTGCTAGTAAAACTGACACTTTTGGTTTGGTTTTACTGGAAGCCTTGGCATGTGGTGTACCAGTTGCCGCATACCCTGTGCGTGGTCCTATTGATGTTTTGGTGGATTGCGATGCAGCGGTGATGAAAGATGATTTGCGGCTGGCGGCGCTAGAAGCGCTTGAG
Source organism: uncultured Hyphomicrobiales bacterium (assembly GCA_964531635.1). Classification (GTDB taxonomy): domain Bacteria; phylum Pseudomonadota; class Alphaproteobacteria; order Rhizobiales; family OSC116; genus OCS116. The sequence goes on from CAZHCZ010000056.1 coordinate 4,959, forward strand.
CTAGACCCTAAAGCTGCGCGTGAATTTGCGCAAAAACATTCGTGGAATGAGTGCGTTAAACAGTTTTTGAGTTATTTTTAGAGCTCTTGTGCTATTTTTAGAGTGTGACTTTTTTCCATAAATCATCGGACAGTTGTTTTAGGTTCTCGCCTTTGCCTGTTTTTATCCACTTTGCGAGTTGGTTGGCAACACTACCCCATTTAATTTGCTTTGGTTCATCACCTTTTAGCCATTGTTTAATATGCTCGGGCGTAATTTTTTTTTCGGTGCGTGACCAATTAAACTGTTCGAGTATATTGGCGTTGGATATTTGCTCGGTTTGGTTTTGTAAGGGTTCGATGAGTAATTTTTTACCCATTTGCAACGCTTCGGAGGGCAATTCAAAACCTGCATTGGTTATTATTCCATTACAGCGTGCCATTTTTTTTGCAAACTCTGTGCATGAAAAAGAATGAAAAATTAAGTTTTTATAATTTGATTGGACTTTGTCATTGCGAAAAATATGGAATTCATATTCAGGAAAATTCTTTAATAAATCAATTGTTTCAGCGGCGGAGTGAAATGGAATATAAACAATTATTTCATTGTCAAAATTTTCTATTTTATTTGGGTTATCGGCAATGATTGGGGGAATAATATTTTCATTAAACTGCTGCCAGTGAATACCGATGGGCATGGTGACGGGCGCAAAATATTTCATGCATAAATTGAATAAAAAGTTGCGTTTAACAAAGGGCATTTTATACAAAAAGGCAGACTGGTGCGACAGTCCGATAGACTTTATTTTTTGCAATTTGGCAGCCCAAGCGGTAATGGGCTCAAAATCATTTATGAGCAAATCATAGCCACTAAAGTTTATGGCTTTAACATCTTTGTAAAATTGCCATAAATCGGCTTTTAGGAAAGATGACAAGACATTGATTTTATTGTTTTTAATAATAAATGACAGCCCTTGGAAGGTTTTATAATCGCCAAAGCTTTCCATATCGAAAAAGGCGGCATTTCGTCGCCCTGAAAAAACCCAATCGACTTGAATATTTTGTTTTTTAAATGCGGCCGCCATAACTCTAGCACGACCGATATGACCGTTTCCTGTGGCTTGAACTGCATATAATATTTTCATAACGGGGCGTAATATTTGTTATTTTTTAATATACTATAGCAATTTTTTTTTTAATCAAAATAAAATGATGCAGGAATTTTAAATTCCGGCATCATAATAATTGGTAATATTATTTACAGTCTTTTTTGCCTTTCCAGCCTTTGCCTTCGCCTTTGCCCTTCCAGCCTTTGCCCTTGCCTTTGCCTTTTTCGGCATTGCTTAACTCTTCTTTGCTAATTTGACCATCGCCATTGCTGTCTAGCATTGCGAATCGTTTGTCTTTTTGGGCTTGCTTGCGCGTGTCTTTCATGGTTTCTAATTCGGCTTGGCTTAATGTGCCATCGCCATTTGTATCGGCCTCTTTAAACTTTGCTTCTTTAACGGCTTTAATTTCTTCTTCGCTGACTTTGCCATCTCCATCGGTATCGGCTTGTTTCATAAATTCTTTACCGAAACCACCGCGTTTATTAAATTTGTTTTTATATTCGCCAGCACATTTCCGCTCCATGTGCACTTTCTTTTCTGTTGCACTCGCTTCTGAGCCATTTTGTGCGGCATATGCGGCTGAGCCTGAAAACATAACAGTTGTTGCCAATAATGCAGCGATGATTGTATTTTTAGTCATTTTTAAAGTTCCTTTAAGAGGTTTCTATTTGTTTACATTTATGAATATAATGACCAAATGCTACTAAAATTAGGCAAAAAAGCATAGGTTGGTTAGCAATTGTCGCAAATGGCAGCTCTGTTACAATTTGTTACATTTTTTATAATTTCTGCTTTAAAAAGTGTATAACTTAAAGGCAATTAATGGATTATACGCAAAATGCAAAACGGACATATATATATAGTCGATGATAATAAAGACATTCGTGACCTAACTGGGCGATATTTAACAACGCATGGTTTTAAAACTTCGGTTGCGGAAGACGGGCGGGCATTAAGAGCGTTGGTTAAGACGGCACTGCCCGATTTGGTGGTGTTGGATATTATGATGCCCGGTGAAGATGGTTTGAGCATTTGCCGCTTTTTGCGCGAAACAACCCAAGTGCCTGTTATTTTATTAACCGCTATGGCGGACGAAACTGACCGTATTATTGGTTTAGAAATGGGTGCTGATGATTATTTGGTTAAGCCGTTTAACCCACGCGAATTGCTTGCACGGATAAAAGCGGTTTTACGCCGCTCACAAAGCCTGCCACCGAGTAAATTGCAAGATATTGAAAGCTCGAAGTTTGCGCAATTTAACAATTGGCAACTCGACATTCGAGCGCGGGAATTGGTTGATGAAAATAATGTTAGCTATGTTTTAAGCACCGCTGAATATATGTTATTATCGGTTTTTCTTATGCACCCCAATACAGAACTTAACCGCGACCAGTTGCTTGAGCTTGCCCGAGGGCGCGAGGCGCAATTGTTTGACCGCTCGATTGATAATCTGATTAGCCGTTTAAGACGGAAAGTTGAAAAAGATATTAAAAACCCTGTGCTTATTAAAACAGTTTGGGGAAAGGGTTATATTTTTTGTGCCGATGTGGAGCTTACTTAATGCGGTTCTTACCCAAAACTTTATGGGGGCAATTGGTCTCATTATTATTTATTGCCATGTTTTTAAGCCAAGCAGTAACTTTGTTTTTATTTGCCGATACGCGCAGGCTTTACCAAAGCTCTATATCGGAAGAAGAGTTGATAAACCGCATTGTTACCACGGTAAATTTGGTTGAAAACACCCAAAGAAAATTTGCTAAAAACATTGCGCGAGATGCCAGTACTAAAGATGTGAAATTGAAATTTGAGCCTAGACCCATTTTAATGCGCGACCATCTACCGCAATATTCACAAAAACTAAAACGTAAAATTAACAAAAGGTTTGGCAAGGTTGAGCGGGAGGTTATTGTGCGGTCGGGCGGTATACAAAATGCACCATTTTTTAAAAGCCGTATTCCCGATATGATTAAGGTTAGTGTAAAAATAGCCCCCAGAACATGGTTGGTTGCCAATTATTCACGACCTAAACTGCCATTAAGTTGGATTGCACCATTGTCGTTTACTTTAGTGTTGATGATGGTTTCTATTTTACTTATCGTATCGTTAGTGGTTAAGCGATTGACCAAGCCATTAGGCGCATTGGGCAAAGCAGCGAATGATTTAGGGCGCGGGGTTCATGTTGAAATGCTAAAGGAAACGGGCACGCAAGATGTGCGTGATGTCACCCGTTCATTTAACCAGATGAACGAAAAAACTAAACGGTTTATTGATGACCGTACCAAGATGTTGGCAGCTATTTCGCATGATTTGCGCACACCGATTACCTCTTTACGGTTGCGGGCAGAATTTATTGAAGATAAGGATATGCAGGCGAAAATTTTAGAAACGCTAGAAGAAATGCAGGCCATGACCGAGGCGACGCTAAAATTTGCTAAAGATGCAAATAGTAAGGAAAAAACCAAGCCGACAGATTTAGCCAGTTTACTGAATGGTTTGGGCGATGATTATAAAGACATGGGTAAAAATGTTACAATAAAAGAGCCTGAAAATTCGGTGCAAATTATTTTACCATTGCGTGTGCAAGCCATAAAACGCGCGTTGCGCAACCTTATTGATAATGGTTTAAAATATGGCGAGCAGGTTGGTATTGATTTTGTGCTTAATATAGTGAACAACCAAGCCGAAATTCGTATAGCCGATAAAGGCAATGGCATTGATGAAACTGAATTTGAACAGGTGTTTGAGCCTTTTTATCGACTAGAAAAATCGCGTAATAAAAATACAGGTGGCGTTGGTTTAGGCTTGTCGATAGCGCGTAATATTATTCATGCCCATGGTGGCGATGTTGGCTTAAAAAACCTGTGGGACAATGGTAAAATTATTGGGCTTGAGGTTAAGGTTACTCTGCCGCTATAAGTCGTATTTATCTTTCATAACTTCGGGGCGATAAAACACGCCATATTGCAGGCTATTGGCAATCATATGGGCTTTTTTCATTATATGCGGTACTGCTTGTTTGGGGCAGCAGTGTTTTATGCTGGCTTCGAATAATTTTAACCAGTGTAAAAAGTCACTTTGTTGCAGGTTGGTTAATTTGGTATGGGCGGGCATAGGGCGACCGTTATAGCGGTTGGTTTTTAGCAATATTGCCGACCAAAAATTGCACATTTTGTCGATATGCTCGTCCCATGTTGCTTGCATTTGTTTCTCGAAATAAGGCATTAGAATTTCGTCATTATGGACATTATCGTAGAAATGCAATACGAATTTGCGAATAAGCGCTTCATCTATACCCATTGCTGCAAAATCTTGAGCTGTTGGGTCGGTGGGTGAAGTCATAATTTACCTTAATATAGTGGTACGGCTGTCTTTTAAACATTGGGTTAGGGCATTGGTCATGGCTTTTAACACAGTATGGTAAGAGTTTGCGGTTAATTCAAGCTCTGTTCCGAGTAAATCCCAATTTTGAGTGGTGATGTTTTTATTGGCTCTGACAATATTTTTCGAAATTTTATTGCTAAATTGTGGCTCTAGCATAACGCAATTTACTTTTTTAGCTTTGGCTATTTGTAATAATTCTTGCATTCTTTTGGCCGATATTTTTTGCTCATGATTTTTGGTGAAAGCTATGGCGTTTTGTAAGCCAAAATTTTGAGTAAAATAGCCATATGCGTTGTGATAGGTGAAGAAGGTTTTGTTTTTAAACGCTTGCAATTGTTGGTTTAGGCGCAAATTTAATGCCCGTAATTGTTCGATTTGTTGTTCGGCATTATATTGATATTTATGGGCGTTTTTTTTGTCTAGCTTGCTGAGTTCTAAAGCGACTTTTTGGGTAATAATAATGGCATTAATTGGCGATAACCATATATGCAAATCATTCGCATCTTTTAGGGCGTTAATGTTTGGCAAATCGACCAATGCAATATTTATAGCGCTTGAACTTATTTTATTCAATTGTGGCATAAAATCTCGTCCGATTTTAAATACAATATCGGCAGTGCTTACTTTTTGAATATCCGATGGCTTTGGCTGATAATCGTGCGGGGATGTTGCGGCACTGAACAACAGCTCATGTGGGTTTATGCCTTGGTTCACACCCTCGATTAAATAATAAATCGGGCGGATATCGCTTAGAATTTTGAGTTGGGCATAAGCAGGTGTCGTTAGCAAACATATAAATAATATTATAAATAAACGCATATTGGCTTCGACTTTCATTGTTAATTTGTTATAACAATTTGGAGTAAAATAGGAAAGCCATTAATGAATGAAGCACTGATAAAAGTTACGGATGCCAGTTTGAATTTGGCGGGGCGTATGGTGTTAAAAAACATTGATTTTGCTATTAAGGCAGGTGAAATTGCTGTTTTTATTGGGCCGAATGGTGGTGGGAAAACCAGTTTGGTTAAGATGCTACTTGGCTTACACCCAGCAACAACAGGGCATATTTTTAGACAAGAAAAACTAAAAATTGCGTATGTGCCGCAAAAATTTAATATTAGCCCGTTTTTGCCACTTAGTGTTAAGCGATTGCTTTGTTTAGAAAAAAACCACTCTGATAGTTATTTAACAAAGATTTTGACATTGACTGATTGTGCCGAGCTTTTGCATGTTCAGGTTAAAACTCTGTCGGGTGGGGAGTTGCAACGCGTACTTATTGCCCGTGCGCTTATGCAAAAACCCGATATTTTAATATTAGATGAGGCTTTGCAGGGAGTCGACAAAGTTGGGGAAGTGAAGTTAAACAGGTTGATTGGTCAGTTTTCTAAGGATAATGGTTGCGCGGTTATTATGGTGTCGCATGATTTGCATTTGGTGATGAAATCGAGTGATAAAGTTTATTGTATTAATGGGCATATTTGCTGCCAAGGCATTCCTGAGGATATAAAAGATATGGCGGAGTTTAAAAATATATTTGGTAATATTGTCGATGAATTTTCGCTTTATCAGCACCAGCATAGCCATGATTGCGATACACATTGATGGATGATTTTTTTATACGCGCATTGGTTGGTGGGTTGGTTGTAGCCCTTATTGCAGGACCCTTTGGCTGTTTGTTAACATGGCGACGCATGGCGTTTATGGGCGAAACCATTGCTCATTCTTCGCTTTTAGGCGTGGTTTTGGGCATTGTTCTGGGTATTATTCCGCAATATTCGATTTTAATTTTAGCACTGGTTATGGCGAGTATTCTTTATGTTTTGGATAAAAGCCAAATGCAGGAACGTGACGTAACTTTAAGTGTTATTGCTCATGGTGCTTTGGCAGTTGGGCTGTTTTTTATTAGCTTTTTGCCCAATGTGCGGATAGATTTAAACGCCTATTTATTTGGTAATATTTTAACCATTGATGACACGGATTTGTGGATAATATTTATTGGTGGTAGTGGTATTTTTATGCTGTTATTGTTTTATTGGCGGTCGTTAATTGCGCTGACCATATCGCCCGATTTGGCGCGGGTTGAAAAGCTTGCTAAGCCTTATAGTGAATTTATATTCACCTTACTTATTGCAGTTTTAATTGCCATTGCGATGAAAATTACTGGGTTGTTATTGGTATCGGCTATTTTAATTATTCCTGCGGCGGCGGCACGTCCGTTATCATCTAACCCCGAAAAAATGGCGGTTTTAGCATCGGTTATTGCGATGATTTCGGTTGGCGGTGGTTTGTATATTTCGTTAATGGCAGATGTTGCTGCCAATGCAGCTATTATTATGGTGGCACTTATAATATTTATTATAAGTTTTATTGCGGCAAAATTTTTCCGTTTTCAATCGTAATAACGGTATCGGCAAAGCCTATCATTTCATCGGGGTTATGCGATACCAGCAACACTGTTAGGTTAAATTCAATTTGGATTTGTTTAACCAGTTGGCGCATATCTTGGCGCATCTTTGGGTCTAGGGCGGCGAAGGGTTCATCTAATAACAAGATAGAACGTGGGTTTGTTTTATCGGCAGCGCGGGCTAGAGCACGGGCTAGGGCGGTGCGCTGAGCCTCGCCGCCCAATAGGTCTTT
>CAZHCZ010000057.1:0-11709 GCA_964531635.1 uncultured Hyphomicrobiales bacterium
AAACAAACAGGGCTACATTTCGAACAATTAAGCGCCATTCAAACAGGCGTGGCTGATTTAAAAAAAATATTTTCTGCCGCTAAAATACGCCACCAAAACGGTAAAAACACTCTGTTATTTGTCGATGAAATTCACCGTTTTAACCGTTCACAGCAAGACGTGTTTTTGCCATTCATTGAAGATGGTACGATTATATTATTCGGCGCAACCACCGAAAACCCTAGTTTTGACTTAAACTCCGCGCTGCTTTCGCGTTGTCAGGTTATGATTTTAGACAGGCTAGAAAATGCCGATTTATTAAAACTAATTAAACGTGCTGAACAACTAGAAAACACAAAGCTTAATATAGAAGAAGGCGCGTTAGAAATGCTACTCAGCATGGCAGATGGCGACGGACGGTTTTTATTAAACATGGTTGAGCAATTGTTCGGCATTGATAAAAAAATTAACCCCGAGCAATTGCAAATATTATTACAAAAACGTGCCGCAAATTACGATAAAAATAAAGACGGGCATTATAATTTAGCCAGCGCATTGCACAAGGCGGTGCGAGGTTCGGATGTCGATGGCGCACTTTATTGGTTCGGCAGAATGTTAGATGCAGGAGAAGACCCAAGATTTTTAGCGCGCCGCATTATGCGTATGGCGTCAGAAGAAGTTGGCATGGCTGACCCGCAGGCGATGGTACAATGTGTGGCAGCAAAAGATGCCTATGAGTTTTTAGGCAGCCCTGAGGGCGAGTTGGCATTGGCACAGGCATTAATATATGTAGCCAGTGCGCCAAAATCCAACGCGGTGTATGTGGCGTATAAACAAGCGCGTAAATTTGTTAAATCCAACGGCAACTACATGCCACCAAAACACATTTTAAACGCCCCAACAAAAATGATGAAAGACGAGAATTACGGCAAAGGCTACCAATATGATCATGACAGCCCCGACGCATTCTCAGGACAAGAATTTTTCCCCGATGAGCTTAAACGCCAAAATTTCTACAAACCAGTAGAACGTGGTTTCGAACGCGACATAGCCAAACGCCTTAACTGGTGGGATAAGTTAAGGTTGGATAGAAATAAATAGAGAGAAGTGTATTGTTAGTGGCCATATAATAATGGCTAATGCAATCGGTAAAGTTGTGTTAAGTTTCATGGTTTGCTCTTATTTGCTATTTTTATCAAGACCCTAATAAGAATTTTTTAACGAGGCTAGAGCGCGTTCAACCAGCTCTTTATCTGAGATGCCCGACAATTCAATTGCGGGCGACCCACCGTTAAAGGCTAAAATTATGGGCACATTTAAATATTTATAGAGGTTGAACCATTGATTAAATTGCCCGTTAGGAAGACCATTTTCAGGCGTTATAATCCAAGTGGTGTTTTTGTCCCAGAAAGGTGTGTCAAACACTAGGTACAGTTTATCAAGTGTGCCCATTCCCAACCGCTCAATCGCTTGTTGTTTGTCCTTGGGTAAGGGGGGCTTAAAAATCACAGTGTTTTTCTTTAAAACACCAAGCGGTAAAGTTACAATTACGGCATCAAAGCCCGATTCACCACTTGTAGAGGTAATTTTGACACCATTTGGGCTATATGAAACCATAGTTACTTTTTCAGATTTCTTAATTGTATAATTGCCCTCAAGCACGCTAAGGATGTTTTCATATCCTTTTGGAAAAATCACATCCTTTCCTGTATATTCTTCTTGATCCATATAGGCACCAAGGTTGATTTGGTCGATATCTGCCCCTGCATCATGTTGTATATAAATCACATTTTCGAGCCATTCTGGCGCATCTTCGTCGTCGATTATATTGCCGCCCGCACCTCGGATGATATAGCTTTCATCTGTAGCAATTGTTTGCATGTTTGCCTTACGGGCGAGGGCTGTCAGTGGGTTGCTGTTGGTGCCGTGTATCCAACTTGCGCCTAAATCAAGGGGAGTACCCATAGAACTATCTGTCCAAATGCGCCCACCAATTCGGTTTCGCGCTTCAAACCCGGTTACTGATTTGCCAGCATTAACAAGTGCATTTGCGGCCGCCAAGCCGCTAATGCCTGCGCCAATAATAGCAATATTGGTCATGCCAGAACTTATGATTTTATGTGCATTCATCACGCCACTTTCGTAGGCTGCATGAACGGTGCTATTTTGCTTTGGATGCACTGCTTCTCCAGCAAAGTAGACGCGATTTTGGATGGCTGCTCCCAAAATAACTCGGTCATACTGACTTGAACCCTTTGCAACATAGGAATAGGAGCCAAACGAATAAGGGTCTTGACTCCAATTTGTGCGTAAATAACCGCGCAACGAAAGCCCTGCAGCCTGCGCACCATGCCAAGGAATAAAAGCTCCAGAGGTACCCATCAATAACATTGTCAAAAAATCGCGACGTTTCATTTACTTGCCCAAAATGTAATTTGCCACTGTGTCATTTTTGTTTGTCCGTTGTGGTTATTTCTGGTTGTTTTTCTCTTAAGCGGTTTGCTATTATCTGGTAATATTTAAGGTGTCGGAATGTTAATTTTAAGAATATATTCTTTTTATTCAAATGCAACAACCATAAATATTAATTTTAGGCGGCAGTCTTTTTCGTTCGGTTTTACTTCTCTTTGGCTTGGCAGAGCAAGGTTCCAAAGTTTTTTTGGCAAACCTTACAACATGTCGAGGGCAAAAAGAATGAGTAAAAAATACATTTTTTTACGAAGGAGGGCAAGCGCCCGACCGCGCGCGTAAGCAAGGGTGTAGAGCACCCGCCCGCAGGTCAAAGAGAGGCAAAGTCGAACGTATAATTTCAGATATTGCCAAATACTTAAATTAGTGTCATAAGCTGTGCAGAATAATAGTGAGTAGGTGAATTATGTTTGGGTTTATAATTAGTGCGGCTTTAGGCGGGGCTATTGGTGCAGCGGCTAGGTTTAGCATTGGTTATTATTGGAACAGCGCATTTCCATATGGGACAATGGCAATAAACATTGTTGGTTCATTTTTAATGGGTGTTTTATTTGTTGTATTTGCTGAAAAATTAATGGGTAGCAGTGAACATTTGAGGGTATTTTTAATGACAGGAATTTTAGGCGGCTTTACCACCTTTAGTGCCTTTTCGTTAGACATTTGGCAAATGGTCGAACGCGGGTCATATGTCGAAGCCCTATCTTATATTGGTTTAAGCGTTATATTGTCAGTTTTGGCACTAATTTTAGGAGCATATTTAATGCAGAGTATTGTCAATGTCTAATGGTGTTACAAAAGTTATAGTATCAAGCGATGAAAATGATATGCGCATGGACAGGTGGTTTAAAATCCATTATCCCGACGTAACATTTGGTATGTTGCAAAAATTATTGCGCAAAGGGCATATTCGCCTCGATGGCAAACGTGCAAAAAGCAACAGTCGCATAGAAGCCGACCAAATTATCCGTGTACCACCATTGAATTTAGAAACTCGAGATTATTCTAAGCAAAAACAACATGCTGAGCTGTCGCAAGATGATATATATTACATGCAAAATATGGTCATCCATAAAGATGATGATTTAATTGTACTCAACAAGCCATCGGGTTTAGCAGTGCAAGGTGGTTCAAACACCAAACGCCATATTGATGGTATGTTAGACGCGCTTAAATTTGAATATAATGAAAAGCCAAAATTAGTACATCGGTTGGATAAGGATACATCGGGCGTATTAATTATTGCCCGAACACGTGTGGCCGCACAAAAACTAACCAAGCAATTCCAAAGTAAAACCACCGAAAAATATTATTGGGCAGTCGTTAAAAGCGCACCAAAATTGCGCGAAGGTAAAATTACCTTACCCTTACTTAAACAGGGTAAAAAGGGTCACGAAAAAATTATAGCTGCACCCGATAATGAAGACGCAAAATCGGCAATTACTTTATTTTCGACTGTTGCTACTGTACCAGCATTGGCAAGCTTTATGGTTTTACGCCCCATTACAGGGCGTACACATCAACTCAGAGTGCATATGGCAGAGCTTGGCAATGTAATTATAGGTGATGGTAAATATGGCGGCACTGATGCGCATATTGGCGGCGAAATATCACGTAAATTACATTTACACGCTCGTCATATAAAAATACCGCACCCATCAAATGGCGATATTTTCGAAATTACTGCAACAATATCGGGACATATTAAAAATACATTCCATAGCCTCGGGTTCGATGAAGCAGCAGGCGATTTAGTAATGGAGAGGTTCGAAAATCGCTAATTAAAAGTCTTTATCGAGTTTTTCGGTAACTTTTATAGAAATTTTGTCGTCAGTTACGACTATTTCACCGCGGGCAATAATTTGATCATTTGCAATAATATCGACTAGACCGCCTTCTACCATATCGAGTTCGATAATTGCACCACGTCCAAGGCGAAGCAATTGGTGTACTTGCATTTGAGAACGCCCAAGTATTACAGACAAATCGATTGGTATATTATTTAAAAATGACATAAGATAACTTAGCTTTTGATTCCATTAATAGTGGATTGGTATATATAGATGCTTTGAATATGGTAAATGAATGGTTAACTCAAGAGATAAAATCGTTAAAAACATTAAATTATCGGCAAATTTTGCCGTAGAGTGCATAATTTCGGACGGTTTGGTAAAATTTGATGCAGCAGAACGTTATATGGAAGCCCGCGTCGCACAAATTGTAGCAGGAAAAGCCAAAGAATTAATTTGGTTTGTCGAACATCCACCACTGTATACAGCAGGCACAAGTGCAAACGACAGTGATTTACTCTCGCCTACTCGTTTTCCTGTCTATCATACAGGGCGTGGAGGCGAATATACGTATCATGGGGTTGGGCAACGGGTGGTTTATGTAATGCTAGACCTAAGTAAGCGTGGGCGCGATGTGCGGGCATTTGTGGCAGCGTTAGAAAGTTGGATTATCGAAACCCTAGCCGTATTTAACATTAATGGCGAACGGCGCGAAGACCGTGTCGGCGTATGGGTAAAACGCGATGCGGGGCGTGAAGATAAAATTGCCGCATTGGGCATTAGATTGCGCAAATGGGTGAGCTTTCATGGCATTAGCATTAATGTAGAGCCCGAACTCGAACATTTTAGCGGCATTGTACCATGCGGAATAAGCGAACATGGGGTTACGAGCATGGTTGACCTTGGTTTGCCTGTAACAATGACCGACTTAGATGGTGTATTAAAAGATAAATTCATTCAAATTTTTGGTGGTGAGTTAACGCTCAAATTCGATAATAATATCATCAACCTTTAAATTATCTCCTGCCTCAAAGTTCACAACTTTTACAGTTGAGGTTTTTTCAACAGATAATATATTTTCCATCTTCATCGCCTCGACAACACACAAAGCTTGCCCCGCTTCAACAACATCACCAACCTTAACATTTATCGAATTTAAAATACCGGGCATGGGGCAGAGTAAGAGGTTAGATGTGTCGGGAGCGACTTTAATGGGCATGAGTTTATCAAGCTCAGCTTCACGCTTAGAAAAAACATGCAACTTGCACATATATGCTTTATGTGTAAGTTCAAAACTACTTAGTAAGCTATTGATTTTAAAATACTTTAATTTTTTATTGATAGTCCCTGACCATAATAAACTCCCTAAGTCCCAATTAGAATTTAAGGTAAGTTCTTGGTTATTACACTGCAATTTAAGTTGGTTTTTTGTAAGTTTTATAATGGTGGCTTCAATATATTCATCGCCAATTTTTACAACTCTATTAGGTGACGGGAAGTAACTTTGGTTGGGCGAAATTGCAGATTTTTTGACATTTTGTTTATGGTCTAAAAACACGGCAATGGCGCAAAATTGTGTTTTTATTTCATCAGGTATTTCTGACCAATCAAACCCATCGGGGTAGTTTTTAGCAATAAAATTGGTAGAAATATCGCCCGAAATCCACTCTGGATGTTGCATAAGGCTGCTAACAAATGGAATATTATGGGCAATGCCTTTAATAATAAATTGGTCAAGAGCATCGGCCATATGGGCAATAGCATCGGCACGGGTAGGGGCGTGGACGCATAATTTTGCAATCATCGGGTCATAATAAATAGAAATTTCACCACCATCATAAACACCCGTATCGTTGCGAATGGTAATGCCGTCTTTAACTTGCTCAATAGGCGGGAGATATTGGGTTAAATTGCCTGTAGATGGTAAAAAATTCTTAAATGGGTCTTCGGCATAAATGCGGCTTTCTATCGCCCAACCATTAATTTTAATATCGTCTTGCTTAAGCTTAAGTTCTTGACCTGCTGCGACATTTATCATTTCCTCGACCAAGTCTATACTTGTAATCAACTCGGTAACGGGGTGTTCGACTTGCAAGCGGGTATTCATTTCTAAAAAATAAAAATTTTGGTCTTTATCGACAATAAACTCAACCGTTCCAGCACTTTCATAATTAACCGCCTTGGCAAGAGCAACGCTTTGTTCGCCCATTTTCTTACGGGTTTCGGGCGTTAAAAATGCACTTGGGGCTTCTTCAACCACTTTTTGGTTGCGCCGTTGAATAGAACATTCACGCTCGACCAAATACAATATATTGCCAAACTTATCGGCAAGAATTTGAATTTCAATATGCCTTGGGTCTTCGATAAATTTTTCGATAAAAATTCTATCATCACCAAAGCTCGACATGGCTTCGCTTTTGGCAAGCATAAAGCCTTCGGCAGCGTTTTTATCGTCATAGGCCACACGCATACCTTTGCCACCACCACCTGCCGAGGCTTTTATCATGACAGGATAACCCACTTGGTTGGCAATTTTAACCGCTTGTTCTGGAGTTTCAATAAGGTCAGTATTACCAGGGACGATGTTAACATTGGCTTCTTGCGCAAATAACTTAGACGCAATTTTATCGCCCATTATTTCTATTGCTCTAATATTAGGGCCTATAAATTTAATATTATTATCGTCTAGGGCTTTGGCAAAATTAGCATTTTCAGATAAAAACCCATATCCAGGATGTACAGCATCAGCCCCAGTTTGTTGGCAGGCTTTTATAATCTTATCTATATCCAAATAAGATTGCGCAGCAGGAGAAGCACCAATATATACCTTTTCATCCGCCATCGAAACATGTAACGCCGCTTTATCGGCATCGGAATAAACCGCTACGGTTTTAATGCCCATGATTTTGGCGGTTTTAATAACACGGCAGGCAATTTCGCCACGGTTGGCAATGAGTATTTTTTTAATGATCATTTTTCAAGCTCTTATAATGGTATATTGTTATGCTTGCGCCACGGCGCTTCGGTTTTTTTATTCTCTAATAAATTCAAAGCTTTGGCAATGCGTCTTCGAGTTGAATGGGGCATAATAACATCGTCAATATAGCCTCTTTCGGCAGCAATAAACGGTGAGCAAAAGCGGTCTTCATAATCTTTTGTATGCTCGGCAATTTTTTTTGCGTCATCAATATCTTTACGGAATATAATTTCAACCGCACCTTTTGCGCCCATAACGGCAATTTCGGCAGTGGGCCATGCGTAATTTATATCACCACCAATATGCTTAGAACTCATCACATCATAAGCACCACCATAGGCTTTGCGGGTAATAACCGATATTTTAGGCACAGTAGCTTCGGCATAGGCGAATAATAATTTTGCACCATGTTTAATAAGTCCGCCATATTCTTGGTCAGTACCAGGTAAAAACCCAGGAACGTCAATAAAGGTAACAATAGGAATACTAAAACAATCGCAAAACCGAATAAACCGCGCGGCTTTGCGGCTGGCATTGCTGTCCAATACGCCAGCAAGAGCAAGCGGTTGGTTGGCAACAAACCCGACAGTTTTACCTTCAATACGCCCAAAGCCTATAATAATATTTTGCGCATGTGCGCCGGCTATTTCGAAAAAATCTTCATCATCAATAGTCGCATTTATCAACCGTTTCATATCATAAGGTTGGTTGGCATTGTCGGGAATTAACGTATCGAGCGCAGGGCATAACCGCTCTGGGCAATCGACAACAGGCAGGGTAGGGGCGAGCTGTTGGTTGTTTGCAGGTAAAAAATCTACAAATCGTCTAAGTTGTAATAAAGCTTCAACATCATTTTCAAACGCAACATCAACAACGGACGATTTTACCGCATGAATAGACGCACCACCCAACTCCTCGGCAGTAACTTGCTCATTAGTAACAGTTTTTACCACATCAGGACCCGTTACGAACATATAACTTGTATCTTTGACCATAAAAATAAAGTCGGTCATTGCGGGGCTGTAAACATCGCCACCTGCACAAGGCCCCATAATAAGTGAGATTTGCGGAATAACCCCCGACGCCTCGACATTGCGTTTAAACACTTCGCCATAACCACCAAGTGCGGCAACGCCTTCTTGAATGCGCGCACCGCCAGCATCAAACAAACCGATGATAGGCGAACGGTTGCGCAATGCCATATCCTGAACCTTTTGAATTTTTTTGGCATGAGTTTCGGACAATGAACCACCAAATACGGTAAAATCTTTTACAAATATATAAACAATTCGCCCGTTAATTCGTCCCCAACCCGTAACCACGCCATCACCAGGGAACTTGGAATTTTCCATGCCAAAATCAACACATTTATGTTCGACAAACATATCAAATTCTTCAAATGAACCTTCATCGAGTAAAATATCGATACGCTCCCGCGCCGTAAGCTTGCCTTTTTTATGCTGATTGTCAATACGGCGTTGCCCACCACCCAAACGCGCAACTTTGCGTCTTTGTTCAAGCTGTTCTAAAATATCTTGCATAGTTATTACCTCAAATTAATGGTTAAATTAACAGGGTTTGATTAAAATTACCATACCCTAGCGTATGTTTTGTGGATAACCTCCAACCTGCCGTGAGAAAAAGGTGAGTAAAATTACATTTTTACGAATGAGAGCGACTGCCCGACCGCGAAGCGTAAGCAAGGGTGCAGCGCACCCGCCCACAGGTCAAAAGAGAGGCGAAGTCGAACGGAAACAACAACTTCAACCCTACGATAGCCCTATCAGGGCACCTGCATTGCTGTAGCCTAAAAGATAAAATTGATGTAAACTACAAATGCTGCAAGTGAAAGAAAGTTAGCGCTCGCTGAATTTCTGTGGGTTTTTGGCGGCATATGAAAATTATTAATGTGTTTTGGAACTTGTAAATTAGCTTTTCACTAGGTCGAGATAGGTGCAAAAACTGGTTATTTCGTTCAATTTAAAGTTACGAATTTCTTGTGCTTCTTCATCTTCACCCCATTGGCTAATTTGCCAATCTTCATCGACAAAAGCGGCTTTTTTAACGTCTTTTTGGGTTAAAAATTGGGCATGATAGGCGAGGGCGATAAGCAGAGAACCTGTAGCGGTTGTTAACAAATATAAAGCAGACAGTTGATGAGGGTTTAAAGCGGAAATGTATGTTTTATAGTGGTCTAATATTTTTTTATCTTGCTCAATATGGCTAATGCCGTAAGTAGTTTTATAGTGAATATTCCAATAGTCTTCTGCCCACTTTAATATCGGATGCCAATGTAGGGCATGGTTTGCTG
Organism: uncultured Hyphomicrobiales bacterium; assembly: GCA_964531635.1. Taxonomy (GTDB): domain Bacteria; phylum Pseudomonadota; class Alphaproteobacteria; order Rhizobiales; family OSC116; genus OCS116. The sequence continues at coordinate 9,524 of CAZHCZ010000057.1, forward strand.
TTAACTTTTCAGGCGTTTCTTGTTGGTAAAACAACAAGTCGGTTTCGCCAAACCGCACCATTTCGCTGACCACATGTGTGTGGTTGGGTGTAGTTTTTTCTATCGCCGAGTTGGCGGTTTTGGTAAGGGGGAGGTGGTCGGGGTTAATATATTCGCCTAAAGCGTTCCATTCATCGCAAATGGCTCTTGCCAGTTGTTTGGTGGGTAATAAAAGCGTGTTTTTTAGTGGCGTTTTAAGGGTGCGACCATCTAATAATATTACATATCCGTCTTTAGACTTTGATTCCGCATGTTCTGCTAAGTCAAAGAATTTTTTAGGAAATTTCTTTTTAAACTGCTTTTTAACATCGGCTTGTATAGTGTCTGTGTCAATGTCACCCATTGGCAGATAGTCAAAAATTGTTGTTGGTGTGGGCTTATCGTTCATAATTATCCAACAAACGCTTTTTCTATTGCAAATTGCCCAGGTCTTGAGTTTGAACCTTCGGTAAAACCTAGGTCTTCGCAGGTTTGTTTTAAAGTGTCTAACATCGCCATAGAGCCACAAATCATCACGCGGTCTGTATCGGGGGTTAATGCACCGCCAGCAAATTCAGCAAGGCGACCATCTTCTATCCATGTGTTTATTCTACCCATGTTTTTAGATTGCTCACGGGTTGTGGCGGGCAAATGAAACAGCTTGTCTTTGCACAAATCGCCCAAAAACTCATGTTCGCGAACAGATTTTACCAAATCTATGCCATAGGTAAGCTCGCCAACAGTGCGGGTGGTGTGAAACAGGTATATAGATGAGAATTTTTCGTAAGCCTCAGGGTCGCGTATTACGCTGGCAAATGGCGCAAAGCCTGTGCCTGTCGAGAATAAGAATAAACGTTTGCCAGGAACAAGTGCGTCAAACACCAATGTGCCAACAGGTTTGGGGCGAATAAGAATATGGCTGCCAACAGTTATTTTTTGCAACCGCGAGGTTAACGGACCATCAGGAACTTTTATCGAGTAAAATTCAAGCTCTTCATCCCAGTTTGGCGAGGCAATGGAGTATGCGCGCATCAGCGGTTTTTTTTCTCCCATCAGCCCAATCATTACAAATTCACCAGACCTAAAGCGCAAACTGCTCGGGCGTTCAGTACGAAACGAAAATAACGTATCAGTATAATGTTTAACAGCCGTAACTTTTAATGAAAGGCAACCTTTTGGAAGCGGTAATTCTTCTTGGTCTTGCGGCTGGGTTATTGTATTCATTATGCTATATCCATTTAAAAGATGTCTGATGCATAAATAAACAATAGTTTGCAAAAAAACAACCTTATTTTATTAAAACACATATTTTTTTTAATTAATTAACAAAATTATTATGTAATATATTACTAATTACAAACGCGAGGATATGCGTAAAATTACAATGTAAGGAATGTTTCTTGAGCATCAGAAAGCAGGTAAACGCCGTCTTGCCGTTCCGATTTTGATATTGCTTCTTGGTGCGGAGTATTGGTATATAAAGCACGGATTATCAGCCCAATTTGCCCATGCGTTACCGCGATTGTTGGCTGAGTTAAAGAGTTTAACCAGTCTTGAGCGCGGCGTTTAACATCATTAAGACTTTCACCATCGGGTGAGTTGAAATAAATTTCATCATTTAAGCAATGGTTGAAAATTTGCGGATTGTTTTTTATAATATCTTTACGATATAGGGCAGACCAAGATCCGACATCAACTTCCATAAGTATGGGGTGTTTTGTAGGAGTAAAGTCAAAATTTTCTGCCACCAGCTCTGCTGTTTCCAGAGTGCGCCCAAGCGGGCTAACATGGTGTTCATAAGCTTTTGGGTTTTTTATTTCACGGCTTAATATTTTACCCATTATTATCGCCTGTTCTCGCCCTTTTATACTAAGGGCTGAGTCAAGTTGTCCTTGGAGTTTTTTTATAATATTCCACTCGGTCTGACCGTGGCGCATAAGGTAAATTTGGGGGTATGTCATATGGTTTTTTATAATATAATATGCAGTGCGTCAACACGCATTGATATATTATACCAGTAAAGCAAGATTGACTTGCTTATTAAAAGTAAGAGGCGAAAAAATTTAACCCGCCTTGCGAAAAACGGGTTAAATATAAATATGGTATATTGGGTTTAGAACCTAAATATATCTGTCTTTAAGGATATGAAACAATCGGTAAGCCATCTT
>CAZHCZ010000058.1:0-11403 GCA_964531635.1 uncultured Hyphomicrobiales bacterium
GTGAGCGCGAGTGGAAGTTGAAGATGTAAAAAAGCAAGCCGACGTTTCGGCGCACTTTAGTCAAAGCTGCTGTATGGAAGGGGGTATTGCCCATATCAGCCATATCGTCAATTCGCAAAATTATATTGAGGGTTTCTCTATCACCTCTTCATAAACGTCCCGCAATATTTTTATCCCTTCGGTGATTCTATCTACGCCAATAGCAGAAACCCCCAATCTAAATAAGCCAAAGCAATCTTGCGGGTTAGAATAGCACGGTTTAAGCGCGTCTATCACCACGCCACGCTGCAATGCTTTCTCCAACAAAATGGTAAAATCTATCTTTTGGTGCGTGTTGATTAAGAAATTAGTCCCCCCACTGCCACTAATAATCTGGCTGTCAGGAAAATATTTTAGCAATGCATCAAATGCTGTTTTTCGTCTACGCTTATATATGTTTTGTAGCATAGTCAGGTGTGAATCATAGTGCCCTAAACTTATAAAATGCGCTGTGGTGAGTTGTAAAAATGGTGGCAAATGCCGTATCATCATCCCTCTGCGCTTTTTCGCTTCCAATATAAAATCTGCTGAAGCCACCATGTATCCGATTCGCAATCCAGGGTTCAAGTCTTTAGATAAGCTGCCTATATAAATAATATTATTTTCAGTATCATCAGCTTTTAAAGCCATCATAATCTTGGGATCAAAATCAGTCTTTGAATCATAATCATCTTCAATCACAACCAATCTCTCGCGCTTCGCCATCTTCAACAAATCTTCGCGTCGCCGCTTGGACATGCGAACCGTCGTTGGATATTGATGATTTGGCGTTACATAAACTAAATCGCTTTGTGCCAATTCCGAGTTGCAACTTATCCCTTCGCCATCTACTTTAATCAGATTAATATTATCAAAAAAAGCATCAAATATATTTTTGGCGTCTGGGTAACATGGGTCTTCAATCGCTATACTTCGGTTAGAATTCCCAAAAATCATCGAAGTTAAAAAAATTGCCTGCTGTGCGCCTGACGTTAGCAGAATTTCATCTTTACTGGCAACGATGCCACGGCTGGGCAATATTCTAGTTTGAATTTCGGTAATCAGCTCATCACAGTCATCATAGCTATAATCACTAATCACCTGCACCGCTTTACTTTGGCTTAAAATATCAGCGCTACATTTACGCCAATTGGCCAATGGAAAACGTTTAGCATCCATTTGATTGCAAACAAATGGGTATGCATAGCCTGACCAATTTTTAGGTCGAATGATGGTTTCATAATCTTTAAAAGGCTTGTTTAGCGGCATAAAATCAAATAATTTATTATTATTTTTTACCAATTTCTTTTTTGATTTTCTTGTAGCACAGTGCGCCCGAGCCTCTGCATGAACAAAATAACCCGACCGTTCGCGCGATTCAACAATGCCATCATAAATCAAAGTTTGATAGGCACTAACCACTGTATTGCGGGAAACATCAAGCTGTTGTGCAATCTTCCGACAAGAAGGCAACCGTTGGTTAGGTCTTAAGAACCCCACAGATATTTGGTAAGAAATTTTTTCACACAATTGATCACTCAATGAGAATTGCGAACTTCTATTCAATGCCGAAAATAATATATCCATTAGCCTAACCCACAATCAGAAAAATGATGTTTTGAAAGCATCAGCACCATCTGTCCCAAGAGTTATAGTCGATCTGTACCTTTAAGCAAAGCCCAATTAAAGCCATACTCATAAAAAAAGATAAAATAGGGAGCCTGAATGAGTAAACAAGACACCAGTGATTATTTGTGTTTTTCTAACATTCAAAAAAGTTACGACCAAAAGACTTTAGTGGTGAAAGACTTTAGCTTAAATGTAGCTAAGGGAGAATTCCTTACACTATTAGGCCCCTCTGGTTCTGGTAAAACCACAGTGCTAATGATGGTCGCAGGCTTTGAAAGTGTCACATCTGGCGAGATCCTGCTAAATGGCGTACCTATCACGCGCACGGCACCCTATAAACGTAACATCGGTATGGTTTTTCAAAATTATGCTTTATTTCCGCACATGTCGATTGCTGAAAATTTGGCCTATCCGCTAAAAGTACGCAAAATGCCAAAGGCCAAAATAGACGCTAAAGTGCAAGAATATCTTGAGCTCATCGAGCTGCAAGATATGGGTGGGCGCAAACCTGCACAGCTTTCAGGTGGTCAGCGCCAACGCGTTGCCGTTGCAAGAGCATTAATTTTCGACCCAAGCTTGGTATTGATGGATGAACCGTTAGGCGCACTCGACAAAAAATTACGCGAGCAAATGCAGTTAGAAATTATGCGTCTGCACAAGAAAATTGGTTTCACAGTTATTTATGTAACCCATGATCAAACCGAAGCCCTCACCATGTCAGACCGCATTGCGGTATTTAACGATGGTGTAGTGCAACAATGTGCTGCGCCAGATGTACTTTACGAACATCCAGAAAATTCATTCGTTGCTGATTTCATAGGTGATAATAATTTTGTACCAGCCACTGTCGTTAGTAAAGATGGTAAGTTTGCAACCGTTCAAGTTCCGGGTGGCGAAAAAATTACCACTATGAACAGCGATTGCGGCGAAGCAGGAACAGCCTGCCGCGTATCCATCAGGCCAGAAAAATTATTCATCATGCAAGATGGAACCACAACCAGTGACAATCACCTAAGCGTTAAATATTCAATGCGGCTCTATGTTGGAGATTTCATTCAATATTTCTTCAAATTAGCCGATGGCACAGACATTGTGGTCAAGGTTCTAAATGACCATGAAGCACCGAAATTTAAAGAAGGTCAGAGCGTGTCTGTCACTTCTTTGAAAGAAAACTGCACGAGTTATGCAGTCAGCTAACAAGCTTAAACAAACCAAAACAAGTACTGGGAGGTACCAAATGATATTTAAAAAACTAATAGCAGCCGCAGCATTGGCAACAATGTTAAGCTCAGTTGCCATAGCCGAAGAATTGACTGTTGTGTCATTCGGCGGCGCATACGGCGCAGCACAAAAAGAACATATGCTCGACCCGTGGGTGGCAGCAACTGGCAATAAAATTCTATCTGAAGATTATTCAGGTGGTATTGCCGAAATTAAAGCCCAAGTCGAAGCCAATAATGTACAATGGGACGTTGTTGACATCGAAGTTATCGACCTCGAACGTGCTTGTTCTGAAGGCCTACTAGAAATCATCCCGCACAGCATTCTAAAAGATGGCGATGATGGCGTGGCTGCAGTGGACGATTTTATACCTGCCGCTTTGGCGAATGAATGTGGTGTTGGCAACATTGTATGGACAGTGCTTTACGCTTATAACAACGAAAAAATTGGCGCAATCGCACCAACTAGCATTGGCGATTTCTTCGACATCGCAAAAATCCCTGGCAAACGTGCTATGCGCAAACGCCCACAAGTAAACCTCGAATGGGCATTGCTCGCTGATGGCGTTCCTGCCGATAAAGTCTATGAAGTTTTGGCAACTGAAGAAGGTCAAGCTCAAGCGTTTGCTAAATTAGACACCATCAAAGACGAAGTCGTTTGGTTCGATTCATGGTCACAAGCTCCACAATTGTTAAATGACGGTGGCGCAGCTATGGCGCAATCTGCCAATGGTCGTATTTTTGCAGCCATTCAAGATGACAAAAAACCATTCTCAATGGTTTGGGATGCTCATGTTTATGATTTAGACGTTTGGGCTGTCGTAAAAGGTTCAGCTAAAAAAGACCTAGCGTTTGACTTCATCGCTTCTGCAACCAGCACAATCGCTCTATCTGGCATGCCAGATGTAGCTTATGGTCCAACACGTAAATCATCTACAGCACTTATAGACCCTGCTGTTGTACCATTTCTACCAACATCACATTTAGAAGTAGGCCTTAAAGCTGACGGCATCTTCTGGGCTGATTTTGGTGAATCACTCGGTGAAAAATTCAACGAATGGTTGCTAAAATAAAAGCATAACAACATTGTGTGTGAAGGTAAGTGATTGCCTTCACACCATAACCTTCAAACGAATATCTTAAAGTTTTATATATGAGCGACATTCAAACCATAGGCCGTCCACAAAGCAAAATCATACTGCTCACCGAAAAAGAAGCAGGTTTTGCCCGAAAAGAAGTGCGCCGCTATCGTCGGACAGCTTTTTTCATGGTTGCACCTTTATTGGCATTTCTATTATTTGCTTTTATCGCCCCCATTGGCACTATGTTACATCGCGGTTTCTATAGCCCTATCGTCGCCAATCTCATACCCACAACGCTCGAACATTTAAACGCATGGGATGGCGAAAACATTCCCGATGACGCCACAATCACTCAAATGGCGATAGATTTTAAAATTATGGCGGCAGACCGCACATCAGGCAAATTTGCCGAGGCGATTAACCGCAACATGCCAGGTGCCTCCAGCGTCATTAAATCATCTGCCCGTAAATTGCGCAAAGTTGAAGATGCAGAACTAAAACAAAATGGTGCAGCATTGCTACTCGAAGTCAATAAAAAATGGTCAGACCCACAATTATGGTTTGCTATTCGCAAAGCTGGACAAACTTATAGCGACACCAATTATTTAAAAGCGCTAGATTTAGAGAGAAATAACGAAGGCGAATTGCAAGTCCGTAAATCGGCTCAAATCTACATCCAACTTTATATAAAAACCCTAAAAATAGCGCTCTATATCACACTCACATGCCTAATATTAGGCTATCCATTGGCCTATTATCTTGCCAATGCCCCCGCAAAATCAGCCAACTTACTTATGATATTTGTATTGCTGCCATTCTGGACGTCATTATTAGTGCGCACAACTTCATGGATTGCTTTGTTGCAAACCAACGGCGTGGTCAATAGCTTCCTCATGTCCATTGGCATCACTTCAGAACCGATGGAAATGTTATATACCCAATTCTCCACCATCATCGCCATGACGCACATCCTACTGCCGTTTATGATATTGCCACTCTATAGCGTGATGAAAGGCATCGACCCAACTTATATGAAGGCCGCCATGTCAATGGGTGCAAAACCCATACCAGCATTTATAAAAATCTATCTACCCAACACTTTACCAGGTCTATCAGCAGGTGCGTTATTGGTATTTATCATCTCAGTCGGTTATTATATCACCCCTGCATTGGTCGGTGGTACCGATGGGCAAATGATTTCAAACATCATTGCATTCCATATGCAGCAATCTAACAATTGGGGCTTAGCTGCCGCACTTGGCACATTGTTATTATTATTAATTTTAGCTCTTTATTGGCTCTATGATCGTTTCGTCGGTGCCAGCAATATTAAGTTGGGATGATCAAATGATGAAAAAACAAAAATTCCCCGATTATTACACCATCTGGCATAAATTAGGTCACTATAGCATTAAATATGTTGCCTATTTGGTATTGATCTTCCTAATCGTTCCGATATTGGTCATCATCCCACTCTCCTTCAATGTCGAGCCATATTTCACATTCACCGAAGGTATGATCAAGTTAGATCCTTCAGCTTATTCTCTGCGTTGGTATGAAAGCATGTATCTCGATCCTAACTGGCGTTTGGCATTAAAGAACAGCATAATCGTTGGTATTTTTGCCACTCTAATCGCCACTGTCTTAGGTACAATGGCTGCCGTTGGCCTATCTAGCTATCATATGCCCTATAAACGCTTGGTCATGGCATTATTGCTTTCACCCATGATTGTGCCGCTCATCATCATTGCCGCAGGCATGTTCTTCTTCTATGCTAAATTTGGTTTAGCGGGCAACTATGCAGGGCTTATAATCGCCCATGCAGTGTTAGGCATTCCCTTTGTCATCATTACAGTCACCGCTACACTAAGCAGTTTCGACCGCTCACTATATTATGCAGGCTTAAGCATGGGCGCATCCCCCATTAAAACATTCTTCGATGTGGTTGTGCCAATGATTAGACCGGGCGTTATCTCCGGCGCAATGTTTGCTTTCGTCACTTCATTTGATGAGGTTGTGGTCGTGCTTTTCTTAGCAGGGCCTGGGCAACGTACAATTCCAAGGCAAATGTTTTCAGGTCTTAGAGAACAAATCAATCCCACAATTCTTGCCGTAGCAACCGTCTTAATCGTAGTCGCATCTTTGTTTTTAGTGACGCTTGAATTGTTAAGACGTAGGTCTGACAAACTGCGAGGACTCGATGAACATTCATAAGTAAATTGAAACTCAAAAAAACGTTAATAGTATAATTAGGAACATTAATATGAAGAAAATAACACATTTAGTGAACGGCATCGCTTGGTCTGGTGACAGCCAGAAAACGATATTTATTGAAAACCCTGCAACAGGTGAAACTGTTGCTGAGCTTGCCTTAGCCAGCAAGTCCGATGTCGATCATGTGGTTGATGTTGCTGCCAAAGCGTCTATTGGGTGGTCACGTACCCCACCTGCCAAACGTGCTCAAATTATGTTTAACTTCCGCGATTTATTGCGCAAAAACATCGATGAATTGGCCGAATTATTGTCCGCCGAACACGGAAAGACCATTCCAGATGCCAAAGGTGAAATTGAACGCGGCATAGAAGTCATCGAATTCTCATGCGGTATCCCTCACCTGCTAAAGGGCGAGTATTCCGAGCAAGTCGCCAATGGCGTCGACACTTATGCTGTGCGTCAACCATTAGGCGTTGTGGCAGGCATCACACCCTTTAACTTCCCCGCTATGGTGCCATTATGGATGTATCCAGTGGCTTTAGCTTGCGGCAATAGCTTCATTCTAAAACCATCAGAAAAAGACCCATCAGTGGTTATGCGCATTGGAGAATTATTACATGAATCCGGCTTGCCCAAAGGCGTATTCAGCGTGGTGAATGGCGATAAAGAAGCCGTAGACGCATTACTCGACAATCCAAAAATAGATGCTATCAGCTTTGTAGGCTCAACTGCCATTGGACATTATATTTACAGCCGTGGTACCCATGTTGGCAAACGCGTACAAGCATTATGCGGTGCCAAAAACCATCTCATCATCATGCCAGATGCCGATATGGATCAAGTGGTTGATGCCTTAATGGGCAGTGCCTATGGCTCAGCAGGCGAACGCTGTATGGCTATTTCTGTCGCCGTACCTGTTGGCGAGGAAACAGCCGACAAATTAATCGCCGCCCTTGCCCCGCGCGTTAAAGCCTTAAAAATTGCACCTTATACCGATAAAACTTCCGACATGGGACCAGTAATCACCCAAGAAAGCCTCGATCGCATTCATGATTATATTGCACAAGGCATCGAAAAAGGCGCAAAACTCATTGTTGATGGCCGTGATTTAAAAGTTAAAGATCATGAAGGTGGCTATTTCATAGGCGGTTGCCTGTTTGACAATGTCACAACCGACATGTCCATCTATACCGACGAAATATTTGGCCCTGTGTTAAGCGTAGTGCGCGCCAAAAGCTATGAAGAAGCCGTCGATATGGTCGATAGCCACGAATATGGCAATGGTACAGCCATCTTCACCCGCGATGGCGATACAGCCAGAGACTTTAAATCACGCGTCAAAATCGGCATGGTCGGCGTCAATGTGCCCATTCCTGTGCCCGTAGCCTATCATTCATTCGGTGGCTGGAAACGCTCATTATTTGGCGATCATCACATTCATGGCATGGAAGGCGTACGCTTTAATACCCACTTAAAAACTGTTACCGAACGCTGGCCATCAGGCATTAAAGAAGGTGCAGTATTTAATTTCCATTCAGGCAGCGAAACCCAAGACTAAGGGGAGCATTATGAAAGTCAATAATTTAGAAAATTTTTGGATGCCTTTTACCAATAATACCGATTTTAAGGCAGATCCAAGAATGATCACATCCGCCAAAGGCATGTATTATACGAGCTCTGAGGGTAAAAAAATATTAGATGGCACAGCAGGTCTGTGGTGCGTCAATGCAGGTCACGGTCACCCCAAAATTATTGAGGCAGTGACCAAAGCCGTCAACACATTAGATTATGCGCCCAATTTCCATTTTAGTCATCCCGCTGCGTTTGAACTTTCAAACCGTTTGTCCATGCAATTCCCAATAAACATCAACCACTTTTTCTATACCAACTCAGGTTCAGAAGCAGTAGATACCGCACTTAAAATAGCTTTAGCCTATCAACGTTCCCGTGGCAAAGGCACCAAGACCCGCCTCATTGGGCGCGAACGTGGCTATCATGGCGTTGGGTTTGGCGGCATTTCAGTCGGTGGCATGGTTAAAAACCGCATGTATTTTGGCTCACTACTCAGTGGTATTGATCACATACGCCACACCCACGACCCCATTAAAAACCCCTATAGCCGTGGTGAAGTCGAACATGGTGCTGAACTCGCAGATGATTTAGAGCGTTTGGTCAGCTTGCATGATGCCTCCACCATTGCTGCCGTGATTGTAGAGCCATTTGCAGGTTCAACAGGCGTTTTACCACCACCAAAAGGTTATCTAAAACGCCTAAGAGCCATTTGCGACAAGCACGATATCTTACTCATATTTGATGAAGTTATCACTGGCTTTGGCCGCCTTGGTACTATGACAGCTGCTGAAAAATTCAACGTCGAGCCAGACATTATTACCTTAGCCAAAGGCCTCACCAGTGGCGTGGTGCCCATGGGCGCCGTTGGCGTTAAAGACGAGATTTATGAAAGCATGGTCAGCAATGCCGATGCACCTATAGAGTTATTCCACGGCTACACTTATTCTGGTCATCCATTGGCTTGCGCTGCAGCATTAGCGACATTAGATGCCTATGCCGAAGATGATATGTTCAAACGCTCATTCGATTTAACAGATTATATGGCAGATGCCGCTCATGCACTTAAAGGCGTCAATCATATAACTGACATCCGAACCATTGGCTTGGTGGCAGGCATCGATCTTGCATCGCGTGATGGCGCACCAGGTGCACGAGCCTATGATGTGATGAAAGCCATGTGGCATAAAGGCGTTATGGTGCGTGTTTCTGGCGATTCATTGGCATTCTCACCGCCGCTCATCATTAGTAAAGCCGAGATTGACCAAATGTTCGATGTCACCGCTCAAGCACTAAAAGAAACAGCATAGCCAATGCAAAGCATTATGAAAGAATTCAACAAAAACTTCCCTGGGATTGCAATTTCAGTGCTCATTGCAATTGCAGCTAAATTCCTATCCGAACATTATGGCGCGCCTACTATGCTCATCGCTTTGTTACTTGGCATGGCATTACACTTTCTAAGTGAAGAAGGCAGAGCCGTTTCGGGCATAATATTTTGTTCAAAGACTGTTTTGCGTATAGGTGTCGCCCTTTTGGGCGCGCGGGTGAGTGTTGAATTGCTTTATAATTTGGGTGGCGTGTTAATAAGCTTGGTCATTGTAAGCGTGGTTGCCACCATTGCATTTGGCCTCATTGTTAGTCGTTTTACAAAGTTTGACTGGCGCTTTGCTTTTTTAACAAGCGGTAGCGTTGCCATTTGCGGCGCCGCTGCCGCTATGGCCATAAGTGCCATTTTGCCCCAAGATAAAAATAAAGAACAAAATTTAATTTTTACTGTACTTGGCGTGACTGTACTTTCAACCATTGCTATGATTGTCTATCCTATCATAGTCGAATATCTTGGCTTTGATGCAAAACAAAGCGGTGTTTTTTTAGGCAGCACAATCCATGACGTCGCACAAGTTGTCGGCGCAGGTTTTTCAGTTTCAAATGAAACAGGCGAAATGGCGACATTGGTTAAACTCATTCGCGTCAGCATGTTGGCACCTGTTGTAGTGATTGCGTCACTCCTCATCCGTTCGCAAAACACGTCCGAAGCCACAGATCGCAAAACACCGATTCTACCATTTTTTGTTGTCAGTTTTTTAATTCTTGCCACAATCAATAGCCTTGGCTGGATTCCAGGGCAAATATCGCCATTCATCGATAGCTCTTCGCGTTGGGCGTTGCTCATTGCCATTTCTTCGGTGGGCATGAGAATTTCAATAAAACAAATGGTATCAATGGGCACAGGCGCGATAAGCCTAATAATTGCGCAAACCATTTTTCTAGCCGCATTTATATTGCTCGGTATAAGCTATTTAAGTTAAACCTTACACAAAAATGCAGCTTTTATCTATTTGTCATTGTATGTTCATGTCCAACGTTTTGACTTGGTGCTTTGAGCTCCCTTTGTGAACAATGCTTTAAACCCCATTTTAGAATCATACTTCTGAATAGATGGAGTTAAAGCATGGCAATTCCACCACATGTAATGCATTTTTGAATATGTCACAAATTGGCTGTGTATTCGTCCAACGCCCTCTTGAAATGCCCCTAACCTCAAAGGCATCCCCAGCATTTTACGTGTAAAACCACCTCCTCATATTCTTTTTTTATCGCTTCATTCTTTATGTTAATTTCAAGCATAATTTATCTTGTTGCTGAACCTTACATTTAAACGGGGGAACAAGTCTTTCCATTAGCGACCAGATTTAACACCTGCCCACCAACTCGACCGGCCGACTGGAATTAGCGATAGAATTAGAGGAAGCCTTACAAAGCCATCCTGTGGTAGTTTTGGTTCAATGTGTATTATTATCAAACGGATTAATAAAAATTTTAAATTTAATGTTGATTTGGAACTTGTCCAAATGCTTCTTTCAGAATAGCATCATAAATTGGCAATGTTTTCTTCAAGAACTTCACTGCATTATTTTTTATTTCTTTAACTAGGTCAGCAGAAATTTCGTCAGAGGCTTCAGCTTTTTTATAGCGTTTGTTATAGAGTAAGTACTCAGCAGAAAGGTTTTTATGTTGAGTAGCTTCAATTGACGTTTTTCTGCCAATTTTTACTTTCTTATTTTCAATTTGTTTTAATACCGAATCGTAAACTGTTTTTCGATTAGCATGTTTTCCCGGTCCGATAACGTAGGACATTCTTATTTTGCCCGGTCCCCAGCGCATAAGATTTATTGTCAATAATCTATTGTTTTTTAGCGAACTTCCATCAGAGGTCTCCATTTGGGGGTAAATATCCCACTCACCAATGTAGAACTGAATATTATTGTGATTTGATGTGTCAGAAACAACATGATAGTCTGTTTCTACCGAAAGAAACTCAGCGATGCCATCCTTATCATCTAAAAGCAGTTCCATAATCTCCTCGAATAAATCAGAGTAATATTCATATAGCGCATCAAGAGCAGAACGATGCTTAGTCCATATTTTTTTAGCGAGTACTTCTAATTCATTATTCGTCATAAAATTTCTTTTCATCATTTTAATATATGAGCTCAGTAGATTCAAACTTTTACCTTCATAATTCCCTGAATTGGTAATATCTTCCAATCGATTAATTAATTGAGGGAGCCCTACAGGTATCCAGTCTTCACTATTCTCTTTACTAGGATCGTCTTCATTCAATGTTAAAAATACAAATTTTGTTTCCCATTGATCAGAAGGAAATT
>CAZHCZ010000059.1:0-10917 GCA_964531635.1 uncultured Hyphomicrobiales bacterium
GCCGATGATGGCGGAAGCGAAGAGAATGACCAAAGCGCAATAGATGATATGTTTGATAACCCGTTGGCAGGGGATTTGAATTTAAAATCGGATATTAAAAAGCCAAAAACAACCGACCAACAAGAATTTGAAAAGGCGTTGCCTTCGCAATCAGCTGTTTATAAAAAGCAAAAACCCGTTGCCGATAAAAAGCTCTATTTATATTGGGGTGGCTTGGCTTTAAGTGTGGCTTTGGTAATGGGGGTGTTTGTTATTGGCAAAGATGCAATGATTAGACATTTTCCTAAAAGCGCTGCAGCCTACGAGCTTTATGGGTTTAACACCAATATTTTAGGGCTAGAGTTTGTTAATAAAAAAGTTGAACATATTACTCAAGACGGCATTGAATTTTTAATTGTAACGGGCAGTATAATGAACAGTACCGACCGCCGTGCCGCAATACCCGAAGTGCGGGCATATTTGGTTGATGATGATGGCAATAACCTGTTCAGCTGGGCTATTCCTATTTCTAAAACTACTTTGGCGGCGCGGCAGATGGTGTCTTTTAAATCGGGTACAAAGTCGCCTGCACGCAATACGGAGCAAGTTATGTTTAAATTTGTCATTGACAAAGAGCTTGCCGCCAATTAATTTTTCAAAAACCAACCAACAACATTATGAACGGCTAACAATGTCTGACCTTAAAAAACCCAATATTAAAGTTTTATATGATGAAAAAATTCTAGCGACACAAGTAGAACGGCTGGCGCAAGAGATTGTTAAAACCCTGCCCAAAAATGTAATGGTGGTTTCTATTTTAAAGGGCAGTTTTATTTTTGCTGCCGATTTGCTGCGGGCTGTTCACCGCGCGGGTGGTGAGCCCGATGTTGAGTTTATTACTCTTTCTAGTTATGGTCATAGGCAAACATCGAGCGGTAAAGTAGAAATTATGCGCGATATTTCGACCGATGTTAAGGGGCGAGAAATATTGCTGGTCGATGATATTTTAGAATCAGGACGCACCATGGCATTTGCTAAAGACCTAATGTTTGCGCGCGGGGCAAAAAGCGTTAAAACCTGCATATTGCTCGATAAACCCCACAACCGAGTGCTTGAAATAACGCCCGACTATAAAGCTTTTGAATGTGAAGATTTATTTGTAATTGGCTATGGTATGGATTTGGCGCATGGATACCGCCAGCTCCCATATATTGGAGTGGTGGTTAATGATGAAGATTAAACTTTTTAGCTTATTATTGGTTTTAATATTAAGCGGGTGCGCGGCTAGTGGTGGCACGCCAGCCACTTATGATAATAAAAGCATAACTTTTCTAGTTAATAAAGCAATGGCGACCGCTCATAAAAAACAAGTTAGAAATTTTGGCGGAGTGGAAAATAACTTAAGTAAGGTTAGGCGGGTCAACTCTATTGTTAATCGGCTTAAAAAAACTTCGAGTTTTAAGGGTAAAAAAATTATTGCGGTGGTTTTAAAGTCGGGGCAAGTTAACGCCTCATCATTATCATCTGCTGCTAATATTGCTTATGTTTATGTAACCAATGGTATGCTTAACTTTGTTAAAAATGACGATGAACTGGCATTTGTTTTAGCCCATGAAATGGCACATATTAATGCTAAAAAACATAACAAAACTACTCCAAAACAAAGTATTACTGAAGAAATGTTAGCCGATAAATTGGCAGCAAAATATATGGTTATCGCTGGCTTTAACAAACGCTCGGTGTTTAAATTTTTACAACGTTTAGAGGCTAGACAGGCTTCTCAGAACATTAGCAATGCGCAATATTACCCAAGCAATACCCAACGTATAAACCAACTATTTTAAGGTCGTGTTATGAAAAAAACCCTCAAAATATTAGTGGTGATTATTTTGGCTACGGGGTTGAGTGCTTGTGTTCGAAACTTAATAGACAATCAAGGTGGTTTTTCGCAAAACCTAGCCGACAATCAGGCGGTTGAATTGGCGCATAAAAAGCAACTGGCTAAACAAGGCGGAGTTGATAATAATAGCGCAAAAAACCAGCTAATAACCAATATAATGAACAGGCTTATTAACGGCAATAAACTTTGGCAAAAGGATGTTGTGCCGATTTTACTAAAAGACAATGGCGTTAATGCTTACTCTTTGGGTTCAAAATCCCGCAAGGCCTATGTTTATTTTACAGGTGGCTTGTTGGGCTTTGTTGAGAATGAAAGCCAATTGGCAGGCGTTGCAGCGCATGAACTTGGGCATATATTTTTAGAGCATCATGCGTTAAGGCAAGGTGGTTCAACTGCCCAATTTAACCGCGCACAGGAATATGAAGCCGATAAATATAGTATGCGTTTGTTAAAACAAGCGGGGTTTGACCCCAATGAAGTTATAAGGTTATTACAACGCCTTGCTGCTTTGGAAAGCAAACAAGTGTTTAATAACCCAGACGATTACCCAACAGCAAGTCAGCGTAGTGCTCGATTGTTAAAAGTGATTGCTGCCAATTAGGTTAAACTTCAGCATAAAAAAACCCTACAACCTGTCGAGGGTAAAAAGGGTGAATAAAAAATACTCAGAGTTGTTTTTAAAATTCAAGCTTTTCATTTTCAAGTACGGGAATGTTTTGGCGGGTGGTGGTAACTTTTGTTAGGTCTATATTGGCGATTATAATGCCTGTGTCTGTATTGTTGGCTTGGGCAATAATTTTACCCCAAGGGGATATTATTAGGCTATGCCCGTAGGTTTTACGACCGTTTTGATGTGTGCCTGCTTGGGCGGCAGCTAAGATAAAACTGCCTGTTTCGATAGCACGGGCGCGTAATAATATATGCCAATGCGCCTCACCTGTAGGCACGGTAAATGCGGCAGGCACGACAATAATTTGTGCGCCTTGTTTGGCGAGTTTATTATAGAGGGCTGGAAAGCGTAAATCGTAGCAAATTGTATGACCTAAGGTGAAGTTTTGGGTTTTGGTTAAACTTAAGCGGTCGCCTGCTTTATAGGTTTTGGATTCGCGATATTCTTCACCATCTATAAGTTTAATATCAAACATATGGATTTTATCATAATGATTGAGAATTTTACCATTAGGCGCGATAAGAAAACCGCGATTGGCGACGCTGTTATCGGGGTTTTTAATTGCCAACGAGCCAATACACAGATGAATTTTAAGTTCGGCAGCAAGCGTTTGAAAATGTTTTAATGATGGGCAGTGTTGCTGTAAATATATATTGGCAAATAAAGCATCGCCATCAAGTTCCATTAACGTGGTTTGCTCTGGCGTTAAGATTAACTCTGCACCTTGCTTTGCCGCCATGCGAATATAATGCTCGGCGGTGGCAATATTTTGTTTAACATTTTGCCCCGCACAAAGCTGAACGCAAGCGACTTTAAGCGTGCTGTTTTTCATAACATGGCATCGAGCGCACCCGAAGCTTCAAGTGCATATAGGTCGTTATTGCCACCAATATGCTCATTATTTATGAAAATTTGCGGCACTGAACGCGCGCCCTCAGAACGTTTTATCATTTTGGCTTTAAGTTTAAAGTCGCTCAATAAATCATATTCAATAAAATCGACATTTTTTGACTTTAATAAGGCCTTGGTTCTAGTGCAGTAAGGGCAGAATGATGTTGTGTAAATTTCTACTTTTGTCATTTTTTTATCCTTTTCTTTTATTTATATAGATAAATTTTTAAAGTTAAATGACTTTATTTTGAATAACCTTGGCAAAAGCTAAAATATAAATAGGACCAAGCCCACTGGCCTTTAAACAAAGGGCAACTTCATTGACGGTGGCACCTGTGGTAACAACATCATCAACAATAAAAATATTTTTACCTTTAGCAAATTTTAGTAGTTTTTTATCAACAATAAACGCATTTTTTACGTTTTTAATGCGCTGTTTGCGGGTTAGCCCAACTTGGGTTTTGGTGGCGGTTTTACGTTTTATAAGCCTCGGCACATAGGTTGCGTTACTAATTTTTGCAATATGGTTTGCCAATAAATCGGCTTGGTTGGCGCGGCGTTTAAAATAACGCCAATGATAGAGCGGAACAGGGCAAATCATATTATCCTCAGGCTTGTCTAGCAAGTTACCCGCAGCATTGACCATCATTTTTGCCATTTGCGAAGCGAGGTGGTGTTGGTCCTGATATTTTAATTTATGAATAAGATTACGCGAATTGTTATCGAACTTAACGGCTATGCGGGCTTTGTCATAATGCGGTGGGGTGTGTTGAGCTTCTAAGCTGAGGGCAGAGTTTTGGTTATCATTGTCAATATTTAACGGAAAAGGCGTGCCTGTTATATCGCAAATTGGTGGGGTAATAAACTTCATTTTACCCCAACAGTTTAAGCACAAACCCACTTGGTCTAATACCTGCGCACGGCATTGGATACATTTTGGTGGGTATAGAAAATTTATTATATGATTTATGATGTACAATTTCCCAATTTTTGAATAAATTAAAGCTTAATTCAAATGGGCATAAGAGTAAAATGCAAATTATAAACAGACAATTATTGTTAAAGCGTAAGATGCAAAGCCGCGTGTCTGGGGCGCAAGCGTTAAAAGACAATCAATTTTTGTTAGAAAATGCGCAAATGGATTTGTTAGAGCGGTTAAAGCTTGTAATCCGCGATTTTGATATTGCAGTGCATCTTGGCGGTTATAATGGCAGTTTTGCACGTATGGCTAAGCCCTATAAAATTGCCAGCCATTGTTTTACTATTGAAAACCTATCGAGTAACGCACAAGATATTATTGCCGATGATGAAATATTACCATTAAAACATAACGCGGTGAATTTGGTAACATCGTCATTAAGTATGCAATTTGTTAATGATTTACCAGGGGTTTTGGCGCAAATAAAAAACTGTTTAAAGCCAGATGGCTTGTTTATTGCAAACTTAATTGGCGGAACATCTTTATACGAACTTCGAACAAGTTTTTTACAAGCTGAAGCGGAGCTAACAGGTGGTGCAAGCCCTAGAATATTGCCGTTTATCGACGTTCAGCAAATGGGCAGCTTGTTGCAGCGGGCAGGCTTTGCCCTGCCAGTGGTGGATATGGATAGCTTAAGTGTAAAATACAACACTATGTTTGACTTAATTAAAGATTTACGCGCAATGGGGGCTACAAACTGTTTGCTTTCGGCTAGAGATGCGAAGCCTCTAACACGCACAGTCATTGCTCGTGCGGCAGAAATTTATAGTGAACAATTTGCCAATGATACAGGGCGAATAAGCGCGCAATTTGATATTATGAATATAATTGGCTGGTCGCCACATGAAAGCCAACAAAAACCATTAAAACCCGGTAGCGCAACCAATAAACTTGCGGATTTTTTATAAAAGTGGTTTTAATGGGGTAATAATTCCACCTTTACGCCTTTAAGGTAAAATATCAATCAAGCTTGGTATTAAATTCAAATCGGCAGGTGGCATTTTGTAGCTTCTTAGTTTTTTTGCAGCAACCCATTTTAATTCTTGACCTATCATTGGTTGTATTGTCCCACTCCAACGTCTGCAAATAAATAATGGCAGCAACAAATGAACAGTTCCTGAATTTAAAGATGCAAAGTTTAACGGTGCAAGACAATTTTGGGCAGTATTAATGTTCAGCTCTTCGTTTAACTCGCGAATTATGGCTTGTTCGGGTGTTTCTTGTGGGTTGACCTTTCCACCAGGAAATTCCCAAAACCCTTCATAATCCTTACCCTTTGGGCGTTGTGCCAACAATACCCGACCATCGACATCTATTAATGCGCAGGCGACGACTAAAAGAATTTTATTCATATTATAGCCTGCCTTTAAAGTTTTACATTGGTCTAATTGCTTAGAAGTTATGAACGGTAATCGGCATTAATGCTGATATACCCATGCGTTAAATCGCAGGTATAGACCGTGGAATTGCCCTCACCAAGCCCAAGCTCGACTTGTATATCAATATATTGACCTTGCATATGTTTGGCGATTGGGGTTTCGTCATAGCCAGCAATAACCTGCCCATGTTGAGTAATTTTTATACCACCGATGGATATTTCTATTAAATCCCTATCGGCTTGCTCGCCCGATTTGCCTATCGCCATAATAATACGCCCCCAATTGGCATCTTGCCCTGCTATTGCGGTTTTAACCAATGGGCTATTGGCGATAGAAAGCGCTATGATATGGGCAGCAGTGTCGCTGGTTGCGCCTGTAACTTTTATAGTGATAAATTTTTGCGCGCCCTCGCCATCTTTAACAATTTGATGTGCCATTTCTAAGCACAATTCATTGAGTGCTGTGGTAAAGGCTTTTAATTCCGTGTCATTAATATCGGTAATTTGCGGCGTGCTTGAGGTGTTGGTGGCGAATAATAATACGGTGTCGCTGGTTGAAGTATCGCTATCGACAGTAATTGAGTTGAAGCTTTTTTTAACTGCACAATTGAGCAATGATTGTAAAACATCTTGGCTAATGTTGGCATCGGTAAAAATAAAACTGAGCATGGTTGCCATATCTGGGGCTATCATGCCTGAGCCTTTGGCTATGGCATTTATGGTTATGGTTTCGCCTGCAATTTTTACGCTTTTACTGGCATATTTGGCAAATGTGTCGGTGGTCATAATAGCCGCTGCTGCTGCCGCATAGGGGTTGTTTGTTTTGGTTGAGTTGTTTTTGTCGATGGCGTTTATTAAATCACCTTCATTGAGCAGCTCACCAATTACTCCTGTTGAAGCGGTATAAATTTCATTGTTATTAATACCGTATTTATCGGCTAAATGGTCGATGAGTTTATTAACACTCTGCTCGCCAGCACGCCCTGTAAAAGCGTTGCTATTGCCCGAATTTACAATTAATGCGCGGGCATTCTGCGTGGTTTCTAAATGTTTTTTACACCAGTCAACCGCTGCCGAGCGGGTTTTAGATTTGGTAAAAACTCCAGCAACTTGAGTGCCATTTACAAAGGTTACAAGCAATAAATCATCGCGGGTGGGGTTGGTTGTGCGGGTTGCGTAGGTTTTAATATCTACGCCTTCAATCGGTGGCATTTTTGGGAAATGAGTGGGCGCTAAAGGAGATGTATTCATATTATTTTTTTTCTATTGATTCTGTCGGTTTAGCGTCTTGTTCTTCATCATCCAATTCGATAAATAATTCTATTTCGGCATTTTGGCGTAGGCTTGCGGCAAGGGCATCGGCTTTTTTGCTAACCATACTTTCGAGCAAGTTGGTTTTTACTTTTTCGAATGTTGGCAGTGGTTTTTTGCGCTTTTCTTCGAGCTTTATAATATGATAACCAAATTTTGTTTTGACCAATTTCTTGGTAAACTCGCCAACTTCAAGTGTCGAGAGGGCTTGAGCAAAAACGGCATCAACATCGCCTTCACTAAAAAACCCAAGGTCACCACCTTGAGTGCGGGTTGGGTCTATTGAGTGTTTTTCGGCCATTTCGATAAAATCTTCGCCATTATCGAGCAATTCTAAAACTGTATTTCCCGCCTCTTCATCTTTTAATAAAATATGCCGTGCACGCATTTCGGTGGCAGGCTTTATTTGTGCAATTTGCTCTTCATAATAAAGTTGTAATGCCGCATTGTCTATCGGCTCGAGAATTTTTTTAGAATAATAAAGGTTGTTCAGAGTTTGCTCGGCAAAAAAACTCATTTTTTGCTGATAATCAACGCGCTTGTCAAAGCCATCTTTACGAGCTGCAGCGCTCATTAGTTTTAAATCAATTAAAAACTGTAGGATAATTTGTTGCCTTTGTAACTTAGGCAAGTTTGTTAACTCTGCGGCTAAAGTTAGCTCGGCAATGTCATATTCGAATTGCTTAACATCAACACCATTGACTATGGCTATAAGTTTTTCGGTATGATTATTGGCGTATGCTATTGTCGGCAACCATAATGGTACCAATAACAATGTTACAATAAACCCAACGACATTTTTAATTTGCATAATATATACACTTTACAGTTTTACATGGTTTTAAACACTATGTCACATTTAGGACATTAAACAAAATAAACATAAGTATGGCAAGATAATGGTGAAGTTATATTATAAATAATTATCATCGGTTAAAAACTCGCTATTTTAACCAATAAACTCATATAATAACGCCTCTAACATTGACAAGTAAATAAGAGATGCTTATTTCTGCTTTAATAGTATTTTACAAATTCAATTCAGTTTGAGTTTTTTAAGGCATAAAAAATGGTTCTCTCTCTTTTTAAGAATATTTTTGGTTCGTCCAACGACCGCAAAATTAAAATTTTTAATCCGCTTGTGAAAAAAATAAACGCTTTAGAAGAGCAAATTAAAACTCTTACAGATGAGGATTTTAAAACCCGCACGGCAGAGCTTAAGGCAGAAGTGGCTGGCGGTAAAGAACTAGACGATATTTTACCAGAAGCATTTGCATTGGTTCGTGAAGCCTCGGTTCGGACATTGGGCTTACGCCATTTTGACGTGCAGCTTATTGGCGGAATGATTTTGCATGGCGGAAATATTACCGAAATGCGCACAGGCGAAGGTAAAACACTGGTTGCGACTTTGGCGGCATACTTAAACGCGCTCGATGATAAAGGCGTGCATGTGGTAACGGTTAACGACTATCTTGCCAAACGTGACAGCGAATGGATGGGCGAGATTTATGAATTTTTAGGCTTAAGCGTTGGCTCTATTGTCGGCGGGATAGAAGATGAAGAACGCAAAGAAGTTTACAGCCGTGACATTGTTTACGCCACCAATAACGAACTTGGGTTCGATTATCTGCGCGACAACATGAAGTATCATACCGACGCTATGGTGCAAAGAGGGCATAACTTTGCAATTGTCGACGAGGTCGATTCTATTCTTATTGACGAAGCGCGTACACCGTTAATTATCTCTGGGCCTTTGGACGATAAGTCCGACCTTTATACCTCTATTGATGTGCTTATTCCCTTATTGCTTGAGGAAGATTATGTTCTCGACGAAAAAGCCAAGACGATTAATTTGTCGGAAGAAGGCAATGAGCATATTGAAGAAATTTTGGTTGATAAAGGTTTGATGGAAACTGGTAGCAACCTTTATGATAGCGCTAACATATCGCTTATTCATCATATAAACCAAGCATTACGGGCACATAAACTGTTTACCAAAGACAAAGAATATATTGTGCGCGATGACCAAGTGCAGATTATTGATGAATTTACTGGGCGAGTGATGGATGGACGACGTTATTCTGAAGGGCAACATCAAGCGATTGAAGCCAAAGAAAATGTGACCATTCAGGCCGAAAGTCAAACTTTGGCATCGGTTACTTTTCAGAATTACTTTAGGCTTTATAGTAAATTATCGGGTATGACTGGCACGGCGCTTACTGAAGCCGATGAATTTAGCGATATTTACGAACTCGATGTATTAGACGTACCAACCAATGTTGATGTGAAACGTATTGAT
Source organism: uncultured Hyphomicrobiales bacterium (assembly GCA_964531635.1). GTDB lineage: Bacteria > Pseudomonadota > Alphaproteobacteria > Rhizobiales > OSC116 > OCS116. Next base: position 9,408 of record CAZHCZ010000059.1, read on the forward strand.
GATGATGACCAAGTTTACCGCACACGTTCAGAAAAAAATGCGGCGATTGTTATAGAAGTTAAGGGTTGCATTGAACGCCAACAGCCTGTTTTGGTGGGCACAGGTTCTATTGGCGCATCGGAAGTTATTTCAAAATTATTTGAAGAGTCTGAAATTAAACACAGTGTTTTAAACGCCCGTCACCATGAGCAAGAAGCCAGCATTATTGCCAACGCAGGGCGGTTGGGTGCGGTAACTATCGCCACCAATATGGCAGGGCGTGGTACAGACATTCAATTGGGTGGTAACTTAACCATGCGCATATCCCAAGAGCTTGGCGATATGGACGAAGGCACTAAAAAAGATGCGGCTATTGAAAAATTAACCGCCGAAATTAAAGCCGAAAAAGCAGAAGTTATTAAAAAAGGCGGGTTGTTTGTATTGAGTGCCGAACGCCATGAAAGCAGGCGGATTGATAACCAATTGCGCGGCAGGTCTGGACGGCAGGGCGACCCAGGGCAATCTAAGTTTTTTATATCTCTAGAAGATGATTTAATGCGTATTTTTATGGCCGAACGCATGGACGGTATGCTTAAGCGTTTAGGGTTAGAAGAAGGCGAAGCGATTGTTCACCCGTGGATTAACCGCGCGTTAGAAAAAGCCCAACAAAAAGTCGAAGCGCATAATTTTGACATTCGTAAAAACTTACTTAAATTTGACGATGTAATGAATGATCAACGTAAGGTTATATTCGAACAACGCCTAGAGTTGATGGAAGATGACACCATTAACGAAACCGTTATTGATATGCGCCACGATGTAGTTGACGACATTGTTAATAAATATATGCCTGAAAAAGCCTATGCCGAACAATGGGATATTGACGGTATGGCGGTAAAAATTATGCAAGTGTTTCGTTTGGAATTGCCGCTTAAAGACTGGGCGGATGAAGAAGGCATTGCCAATGAAGAAATTATCGAGCGTGTTAGTAAAGCCGCTGATGAAGATATGGCAGCACGAGCAACACGCCTAACGCCTGAGCTTATGCGCCAAGTCGAGCGCAGTGTGTTGTTGCAAACATTAGACAGCCTGTGGCGCGAACATTTGCTTACCCTTGACCATTTGCGCCAAGGTGTTGGTTTGCGCGGTTATGGTCAACGTGACCCATTAAATGAATATAAAACCGAGGCATTTGGTTTGTTCGAAGAATTGCTAGACAAATTACGCGAAGCGGTAACCGCACAATTAAGCCATGTAGAATTAAGCAAAGCCCCAACCGATGTCGAAGAATATGACATGAGCGATGCAGAAACATCACACAATAGCGATAGCAACTCTGCCCAAGCAGGTGTGCAAGGCGCTGGCTCTGAAAACTGGGGCAAAGTTTCTCGCAATGCACCATGCCCTTGCAACAGTGGTAAAAAATACAAACATTGCCATGGTAGTTTTTAATAGGTAACAACACACAAAGTTTTGAGGCTGTAAATGAATTATAGCAACGCAGGATATGAATCATGCGTTGCTATAATGT
>CAZHCZ010000060.1:0-10912 GCA_964531635.1 uncultured Hyphomicrobiales bacterium
ATAATGATTGCGGCAGGTACTTACGCATTCCTAAGTGGACCAATGAACAGAATGGCCGAGAGCCTTCTAATTTGGTAATCAAGGTCTACTTCAAATGAAAACTATAAATATTTTTGGCGTCACAGGTTCAATAGGGCTATCAAGCGTAAAGGTTTTAACCCAACATCAAGATAAATTCGCGGTCAACGCTATAACAGCAGGTAATAATGTCGAGTTACTCGCCAAACTGGCAATAAAGCTCAATGCCAAACATGCAGTAATAGCCAATAAAACAAAACTAGAAACCCTAAAAACACTATTAAAAAACCACAATATTACAACAGATTGCGGAGCAGATGGCTTAATACGCGCCGCCGAGCAAGAGGTCGATATTTGTCTTGCCGCCATTGTAGGCTATGCAGGGTTAAGACCAACAATCCGCTCATTAAAATACGCCAAACGCATAGCATTAGCCAATAAAGAATGTCTAGTAGTCGCAGGCGAATTATTCATGAGCGAAGCAAAAAAATATGGTTGCGAAATTTTACCAGTAGATAGCGAACATAGCGCCATGTTCCAATCTCTACAAGGCAGCAAACCAACCGAGATAGAAAAAATCTTACTAACAGCATCAGGTGGGCCATTCCGCAGCCATTCAATGGCAGATATGCAAAATATTACATTGGCGCAAGCCCTAAAACACCCCAATTGGGATATGGGCGCAAAAGTCACAATAGACAGCGCAACCCTAATGAATAAAGGCAATGAATTCATCGAGGCCTACCATCTTTTTCCCGTATCTTTAGAGCAAATAGAAGTTATCATCCATAAACAATCCATCATTCATTCAATGATTCAATATTGCGACGGTTCTGTAATTGCCCAACTCGGCACACCCGAAATGGGAACAGCAATCGCCTATGCCTTAAGCTTTCCCAACCGCCTAAAGTTAGACTTTGAACGCTTAGATTTATTAAAAATAGCCGAATTAAACTTCGAAAAACCCGATGAAAAACGCTTTAAATGCTTATCGTTAGCCAAACAAACAGCCAAACAAGGCGGTACATGTGGTGCCGTACTAAACGCCGCTAATGAAGTCGCTGTAGAAGCATTTTTGCAACAAAAAATATCATTCCTATCAATTGCCGATATTTGCGAAGAAACCATAAATAAAGCACATTCAGCAGGTATAATTACAGCCGAAATAACATTAGATACACTAAGCGAGACCGATAAAACCGCCCGCAAAATCGCAACATCATTACTATAAACCGTTAATAAAGGTCTAAATTATGGAATTATTAAGCATGTTGCCAAGTTTTGGGACATCAATTTTTCAATATGTTTTTGGCTTTGCATTCGTCTTAATGATAATAGTTTTTGTGCATGAAATGGGTCACTTTTTAGTCGCACGTTGGTGTAATGTGCGTGTTGATGTTTTTTCAGTCGGCTTTGGGCGAGAACTTTTAGGCTATACCGATAAAAAACAAACCCGCTGGAAACTCTGTTTAATTCCGCTTGGTGGCTATGTTAAATTTTGGGGCGACAGCGGTGCCGCAAGCTTTGCCGACAACAAAACACTCGAAAAAATGTCCGAAGCCGATAAGAAAACATGCTTTCAAACCAAGCCTTTATGGCAAAAATCAGCCATTGTAGTCGCAGGGCCACTTGCCAACTTCATTTTCGCAATAGCCATTTTTACCATTTTTTTTATGTCCTACGGGCAACCCGACATTACTCCAAGGGTCGATAATGTTGTAGAGGGCGGCGCAGCACAAGCCGCAGGCATTCAAAAAGGTGATGTTATCACCGAATTCGCAGGCAATAAAATTACCCAATTTTCCGATTTGCGCAGATATGTAATGTTTAGCCCCAATAAACAGCAAGAAATAAAACTCATCAGGAAAACTCAAACTATAACATTAAGTATTACTCCTAAAGCTATTGTTATTAAAGATAAATATGGAAACAGTCAAACGCTAGGGCAAATTGGAATTATACGCAATTCACCAACAGAAACCGAGTTTAAAACACAAGGCTTATTTAGCGCCATTGGCTCTGCAAGTAACGAGGTTTGGTTCATCGTCAAACAAACATTAATAACGATAAAAGACTTATTTATCGGTCAAGGCGATATAAAACAACTCGGCGGTCCTGTAAAAATTGCCGAATATTCAGGGCAATTGGCGGCAGAAGGGCTAATGCCCTTAATCAGGCTAGCCGCACTGTTAAGCGTAGGCATAGGCTTGTTTAACCTGTTCCCAATTCCAATGTTAGATGGCGGGCATTTAACATTTTACCTCATCGAATCTATAATCGGCAAACCTATACCCGCCATTTATATGGAATATGCAATGCGTGTTGGAGTAACCCTATTATTAGGCTTTTTTCTATTCGTTACGTTTAACGATGTTGGGACAATTATAGAAAAGCTTACATAAAATTAACTATTTGCCATTAATTATATGCTCTAGCGAGGAAAATAAGGTTAAGTTCAATTCAGGGCTTTATTTTTTCTTAAAAACCTAGTAAAAGAGTACTGGATAGTAGATTTCGTCCAGATGGGTATGATAATGAATTATAAGAACACTATGAATAAGCCAGTTTTAACTCGGCTTTTATCGACTTGTGCAGCTGTTATAGTGGGCACAATGTTTATGTCTCAAGTGGCATTTGCTGCCAGTGTGCAAAATCTATTGGTCTCAGGCAATAACAGCGTTAATGCCGAAACCATATTTGCTAACCTTGTGCTAAAAAAGGGTCAAGAAATAACCCCTTCGAGCATCAACGCATCTATTGCGTCGCTTTATGCGACGGGTCTGTTTAAGGATGTACGAATCACCAACAAGGGTGGCAATCTATATATAACTGTCGAAGAAAACCCAACAATTAACTCTATTAAATATAGCGGCAATAAAAACATATCATCTGGTGTTTTAAATTCCGTTGTTAAGCTCCGCCCGAACGATTATTTCACCAAAGGTCAAGTCGAACTCGCGGTTACCGAAATTAAAAACAAATATACAGCATCACGTTTCTCAAACGTGCAAGTTAGTCATAAAATTGTTCCATTAAGCAATGGCAAAGCCGATTTGGTATTTACAATTACCGAAGGTGCAACAACAACAGTTCAAAAAGTAAGCTTTGTTGGCAATAATATTTTCTCCGATGGTGCATTGCGTGATGTTGTCTCGTCAAAAGAAGCTGCCATTTGGCATATTTTTTCAGGTGCCGATAGTTATAGCGCCGATAAAGTTAATTTCGACCGCGAATTACTCCGCCGTCATTATTTAGAAAATGGCTATGCCGACTTTAGCGTAATTTCAGCAGTTGCCGATTTGGATGAAGACAGCAATAAATATTTCATCACATTTACTGTCGATGAAGGTGAGCAATATAACTTTGGTGAAGTCGATGTAGACAGTGTATTTTCCGACCTACCTCCAGAAGATTTGTTGCATTTGGTTAGAGGCCGTCAAGGCGATGTTTATAACGCAAAAAAACTTAATGAAACTATCGAAGAAATAAAAAAACAAGCTGATAGGCGTGGCTATAGTTCAGCAAAAGTCACCCCACTTATTACCCGCAACCCAATAGATAAAACTATAGATGTTATCTATACTGTCGAAGTTGGGCAACGTGTTTATGTCGATAGAATTAACATTATTGGCAATGTTCGTACTCAAGATGCAGTTATCCGCCGCGAAATTAATGTTTCCGAAGGCGATATATTTAACACAGCAGCTATGGAACGAGCAAAATCTAAGCTCGATAGAACAGGCTTTTTTACAGGTATTCGTATTTCAACTGCACCGGGCAGTGCGCCTGACAGAGTGGTGGTTAATGTCGAAGTGTCTGAAAATGCTACAGGCGAAATTGGCTTTTTAGGCTCATATTCTACCTTAAGTGGCTTAGTTGGCTCAATAAACTTCAAGGAAAGCAACTTGCTTGGAACAGGTCAACAACTCGCCGCTTCATTATCGTGGGCAAAAAACGAAAAAGCCGCACGCTTTAGCTTTACCGAGCCTAAGTTTATGGGAACAGATTTTGCAGTAGGCGCAAATATATTTGCCTCTTTAGGCAATGATGTTGTTAACGATAGATACGTAAAAGCTGGCACAGGCTTAAATGTTGGCTTACCAATTGGCGAATTCACCACCTTAAATACACGCTATAACTTTACCTATGAGAACAACCGCACAACCAATACTACAGATTATATTTCCGCTATTGGTGCAAAAATCACCTATGACACGCGCGATAAAGTAATTCTGCCAACAGAAGGTGTAAAACTTGAAGGCGATATCGAACTTGCAGGTGTTGGCGGTAATGTTAAATATATCCGTGCAATAGGTAAAGCCGAAGCCCATTACGAAGTCGTTAATGATGTCGTTTTCTCAGCTTATTTGCAAGCTGGCGTAATTAATGGCTGGAATAATACAGCCCTTCGTCAAAAAGATACCTTCTTTAAAGGTGAAGATTTGGTTCGTGGTTTTGCTTCATTAGGGCCACGCAGTACAGCCGCTGGCAACCCCGCGAATGGCGGTACAATTTTTGCTGGTGCAACCGCCGAAGTGGTTGTTCCATTCATTAAAAGTGCAGGTATTTATGCAGGTTTATTTGCCGATGCTGGTACATTATACAGGTCATCTGTTGTTGGTTCGCTCGCTAATGCTCGTGAATTCCGCTCATCAGTTGGTGCCAGTATAATTTGGCATTCACCCATCGGTCCTTTACGTGCCGATTATGCCTATGTGCTTACAAAAAACAACCTAGATGAAGAACGCCCATTTAAGTTCGGTATCGCTGTAAGATACTAATATTACGGTTAAATAATAACAAGGGGGTCAGCATTTGTTGACCCCCTTTTTTTTAAGGGAAAATAAAAATGAGTGAACTTAAAGAATTATCAAGTCTAAATATAACAGAAATTATGGCACTATTGCCCCATCGCTATCCATTTCTATTGGTTGATAAAATAATCGAAATCGACAGCGATAAATCAGCAATCGGCATTAAAAACGTAACCATTAACGAACCTTTTTTCCAAGGTCATTTTCCGGGTCACCCCGTAATGCCGGGCGTGTTAATTGTCGAAGCGATGGCACAAGTTTCAGGTGCAATCTGCGCCCATAACCAAGGTGTAAAAGATACGCCAGACGTCGTCTATTTTATGTCAATCGACAAATGCAAATTCCGCAAACCCGTATTACCGGGAGATACGCTAAAAATTCACGTAACCCAAACCCGTCACCGTGGTAACATTTGGAAGTTCAGTTGCGAAGCAAAGGTCGAAGGCAAACTGGTTTGCCAAGCCGAAATCGGTGCAATGATGGCGGTCTAGGTTCAGAGCCTAACGCTTGCTTAAATCTTTAAATGGTCGTTCAGTATAACCCGTATAAATTTGGCGTGGACGACCAATTTTTTGCTTAGGGTCTTCAATCATTTCATTCCATTGCGAAATCCACCCAACGGTGCGCGCCAAAGCAAATAAAACCGTAAACATACTGGTCGGAAAACCCAAAGCACGTAAAGTAATGCCTGAATAAAAGTCAATATTTGGGTACAATTTTTTCTCAATAAAATATTCGTCTTCACGGGCAATGCGCTCAAGCTCCATCGCAACATCAAGCAATGGGTCTTTCATATTTAGGTCTTTCAAAACTTCATGCGTAGTCTGCTGCATAATGGTCGCGCGCGGGTCAAAATTCTTATAAACCCTGTGCCCAAAACCCATAAGCCTAAACGGGTCATTTTTGTCTTTCGCCCGTGCTATATAGTCAGGAATTTGGTCAACAGTACCAATTTCAGTTAGCATTTTAAGGCAAGCTTCATTCGCTCCACCATGTGCAGGTCCCCACAAGCAAGCAATACCAGCGGCAATACAAGCAAACGGGTTCGCGCCAGATGAGCTGGCTAAACGAACAGTCGAAGTCGATGCGTTTTGCTCATGGTCAGCATGTAAAGTAAAAATTCTATCCATAGCTTCTGCCGCGACAGGGTTAACTTTATACTCTTCAGTCGGAACCGAAAAACACATATACAAAAAGTTAGATGCATAATCCAAATCATTGCGTGGCTGAACAAACGGTTGCCCAATAGAATATTTATAGGCCATTGCGGCAATTGTAGGCATTTTGGCAATTAACCGCCTGCTGGCAATCATGCGTTGTTTTGCGTCGGTTACATCGGTCGAATCATGGTAAAATGCCGCCAATGCGCCCACTACCCCCACCATAATTGCCATAGGGTGAGCATCACGCCTAAAGCCTTTAAACAATGTAATCATTTGGTCGTGCAGCATTGTGTGATAGGTTATAGCGTGGTCAAATTCATCTTTTTCTTGTTCGGTCGGCAATTCGCCATTAAGCAACAAAAAGCAAACCTCTAAAAAGCTAGCATTCTCAGCCAAGTCAGCAATAGGATATCCCCTATAAAGCAAAATACCTGCATCACCATCAATATAAGTAATTTTACTTTCGCATGATGCAGTAGAAGTAAAACCAGGGTCATATGTAAAATTATCTGTTTGTGAATACAAACTGCTAATGTCTATAACATCAGGGCCAACAGAACCTTCATATACAGGAAATTCGTATTTTCTATTACCCAATAATAATGTGGCAGATTTTGTGCTTTTATTTGACATATATATTCCAATGCTATTTTTATTTTTAATTTGGACGTATCTAAACAGTAAAGGATAATTTTATCCCACTGATAACAGAATACTAAAAATGGTAAGAATTAAAACGTACCCATACAAATTGCCGCATTTGTAATGAATTAAAGGGCTTCAGTTTTAAAATGATTCTTAAACCTTCTTGTTAGTTTGTATATGATTATGCCCATTTTAACAAGGGTAAGCACAATGTTTTTTGCATTGAGTTCCGTTTTTGGCGAGTTTTATAAATTTAATTTGTTATAATAAAATCATATGCAATAGGATTATCCCAATGTTAGATATAAAAACTTGCCAAAAAGCCAGATTATCAAAAGACCCACGTTTCGATGGTAAATTTTTTACGGCCGTTAAAACCACAAAAATCTACTGCCGCACAATTTGCCCAGTTGTTGCACCAAAAGAAGAAAATGTCCTCTATTACCAAACCGCAATAGAATGCGCCAACGCAGGCTTTCGCCCGTGTTTAAGATGCCGCCCAGACAGCGCACCAAATAGCCCCGCATGGAAAGGTACGCATACCACATTAGAACGCGCCATAAAGCTCATAAACCAAGGCGGATTGCACCAACAAACCTTGCCAGAATTAGCCGATAAACTCGGCATAACCGACAGATATTTACGTCAATTGTTCAAAAAACACTTAGGCACATCACCAAAATCCTACGCACTTTATCAGCAATGTTTGTTTGCCAAGCAACTGCTCCATCAAACAAAATTACCCATCACTCAAGTGGCACTAGCAAGCGGCTTTAATTCACTACGCAGGTTTAACGACTATTTCCAATCGCAGTTAAAGCTAACCCCAACGCAAATACGCAAATCAGGCACAATAGAATCAGCCAAACTCACCTTAAGGCTTTACTATCGTCCGCCATTTAATTGGCAATTTATGAGCAACTTACTAAAATCTCGTGCCATTAACACTCTAGAATGGGCAGATGAAAACAGCTATGGACGCACATTCAATTGGCACGATACAACAGGTGAATTTACCGCTAAACATATCGAAAATAAAAACTTATTCGAAGTAGAAATCACATTAAATAATATCAAAAACCTAAAACCAGTGGTTAATAATATCCGTAGAATATTAGATTTAGATGTAGATATAACAACAATAGAGCAAGATTTAAAATCAGCAGGTTTCCCAGTAAAATCAGGCATCCGCCTACCAGGCATTTGGTCAGTATTCGAAGCAGGTATCCGCGCTATTCTAGGGCAACAAATTTCAGTAACCGCCGCCACCAACCTTGTAACAATCTTAGTAACGCAACTCGGGCAAAAAACAACCAATAACCGCCTTTTTCCTACCCCTAAGTCGATAGCCAATAGCGACCTGTCATTCCTAAAAATACCCAATTCGCGCAAGCAAACACTACAAAATTTGGCCAACCATTATCTAACACATAACAATCCAAATAACCCCGAAGAGTGGCTAAGCCTAAAAGGCATCGGTCGCTGGACGATAGACTACACAAAAATGCGCGGACAAAGCCAACCCGATATTTACTTAGGAGGTGATTTGGGAGTAAAAAAATCCATGAAAGACATAAATAATTTCACCCCAACCGATGCCGCCCCATGGCGCAGCTACTTAACCTTTCAACTATGGAACAGGCTATAAATATGTATATAGATTACACCACATCACCCCTAGGCATAATAGAGATTCAAGCCACAAACCAAGGCATAACCCAATTGATTTTTTGTGGAGATGATAAAAAACCCACAAACTCCAACCCAATAATCAATGCGTGCAAAGCCCAACTGGCAGAATATTTCGCCAACACCCGCCAAACATTCGACTTGCCACTGACCCCAAAAGGCACAGATTTCCAAAAATCAGTCTGGCACGCCCTTACCAAAATTCCCCACGGCAAAACCGTATCCTATAAAGACATATCACTAACAATCAACAACCCAAAAGCCAGCCAAGCCGTAGGCGGCGCAAACGGTCGCAACCCCATAAGCATTATAATCCCCTGTCACCGCGTAGTCGGCACAAATGGCACACTAACAGGCTATGCAGGTGGCTTGTCCCGTAAACAATGGCTACTAAACCACGAAACCACCCCACAAAAAAACATTCTCCTAAACATCAAAGACACCCGCCAATCCAAAACCCAATTTTTAAATTAAATAAAAACAAATTCCTACTTTTAACTGATAAAATGCCCGCACCACCCATGCCAATAAAGTTCATTGCATAATTACCTTTTAAAGCGCACCAAAATTATATTCGCTGCAATTCCCATTACCAACCCCCAAAAAGGAGCTCCAACACCATAAAAACTAATACCAGATACCGTTACCAAAAAAGTAATCAACGCTGCTTCTCTATGATTTTTATCGGATAAAGCGTCAACTAAGCTATTGCCAATGGTGCTAAGCAGTGCAATACCTGCAATTGTTACCACCAACGTCTTGGGTGCAATTAAAAACAGGCTAACCACTGCACTGCCCATTAAGCCTACAAGGCAATAGAAAACACTAGCAACAATAGCCGCTTTATATCGCGTGGCTTTATTTTCATCGGCATCTTTGCTCAAACATATTGCAGCTGTTATGGCCGCAAGGTTAAATGCAAAACCACCAAATGGTGCTAATATCAAACTAAACAGACCCGTTACTGCCACACTTGCCGAAATTGGTGCCTCGTAACCCGCAGCGCGAATGACTGCCACTCCGGGCATGTTTTGGGACGTCATCGTTACAATATAAAGTGGCAAGCCAACACCCAGCAATACTGAAATTTTAAACTCGGGCATAACAAAAACTGGTTTTGCAAATTCAAAATTAATAGGCTGAGGGTTAAAAAGACCTAAGCTTGCACAAATGACTATACCAACGAGAAGAACAGATGGAATCGTGTAGCGACCCAAAAACACTCTGCCAAAAAGATAAGTAAAAATCATCGCCACAACTAAAAATAACTCCTGCTCCAGCGCTTCAAATGCTGCACGACCAAATTGAAATATTACACCTGCTAACATGGCATTGGCTATTGGCATTGGCACCAATTTACAAATTTTCTCGAATAAGCCAGATACGCCCGTCAGTGTAAGTAATATTGCACAAAATATAAATGCGCCAATCGCCTGTTCCATCGACACTCCTACCAAACTGGTAACAAGCATCGCGGCGCCTGGGGTTGACCACGCGGTTATAAGCGGCGTTTTATAATAAATCGAAAGAATTAGCCCAGTAAAACCCATTCCCAAACCGAGTACTAACATCCAACTGTTTAACTGCGCTTGCGTAGCGCCAATCACCTGCGCCGCTTGGAAAATAATTGCCACACTAGAGGTATATCCAATTAAAACAACAATAAATCCTACAGTTAAATGTGATAATTTAAATCCAAACATAGACTTGCCCTTTAAATGTTTGTGCGTTATAACGCACTAACTCAAGCGTAACATCGTATGTTATAGCGCACAACATATTTTTAAAGATAGTTTATGAAAAAGCCAGAGATTGCCAAAAACCTCAAAACTGCCCGTGGAAAACTTAAATGGAGTTTAAGCAAAGTCGCAGAAAAAACGGGTGTAAGCAAAGCTATGCTGGGGCAAATTGGACGCGGCGAGTCTAGTCCAACCATTACCACATTGTGGAAAATTGCAAAAGGGCTCCATCTTGCATTATCCGAATTAATTGAAGGCAACAATGTGTTATCAGAATATTCTAGGTCGCCCAATGAATGGTCTATTAAACTTACAAATAGCATTGGGTTTAAAGTTTTATTCCCTTACGACGATGAATTAGGCACAGAAATGTACCATATTTCGTTAGAATCAAATGAGAGCCATATCTCTATACCGCATGATAATGGTGTGATCGAAGATATTGTGGTCATAAAAGGTGAAATTGAACTTTTATTAGGTGGCAGTTGGAAAAAATATAAACAGGGCGATGCCATTCGTTTTAAAGCTGATGTTGAACATGGTTACAGAAACATCACAAATAAGACCGTTGAATTTTACAATATCATTCATTATAAAAATTAAAATGCAAGGTTCTGAAGCAAACTAAGAGTTTGGGGCGTAATAACCTTGGAGTAATTTTTATATTCTGGCAGAAGAAAAGAAAAAATACTATATAGGTCATTAAGTCAATATTATTAACGATTGATAGTCTTTCGAGTGGGTTTGTTAAATGGTTAGCTTTTTGTTTCTCGGGTTTTTTGTTGGCATGCGCATGCTTTCGAAACTGACCATTTGGCAGCAGTAGGCACGTTGGCTTCAAATA
>CAZHCZ010000061.1:0-10908 GCA_964531635.1 uncultured Hyphomicrobiales bacterium
GCAGAGCACCCGCCTGCAGGTCAAAAAAGAGAAGCAAAGCCGACCGAACAAAAAACTAAAAAAGCCGAGGTAAAAACCTCGGCTTACACATTTGCCAATAGGGTATAGGCCAAAAATTATAATGAGTAATACATATCAAACTCAATAGGGTGAGGGGCATGTTCGAAGCGGATAACTTCTTCCATTTTCAATGTAATAAACGCATCAATTTGGTCATCACTAAACACACCACCAGCTTTTAAAAACTCACGGTCAGCATCTAGGCATTCTAATGCCTCGCGCAAAGATGCCGCAACGGTTGGAATTTCTTTTAGCTCTTCAGGAGGTAAGTCATAAAGGTCTTTATCCATTGCTTCACCGGGGTGAATTTTATTGTTAATTCCGTCAAGCCCAGCCATTAGCATTGCCGAGAATGCAAGGTAAGGGTTGGCCATCGCATCAGGAAAACGCACTTCAACGCGTTTAGCATTCGGGCTTTCAGCGGCAGGAATACGGCAAGAAGCAGAACGGTTAGCAGCCGAATAAGCCAACAAAACAGGCGCTTCAAAACCAGGCACTAAACGCTTATAGCTGTTTGTACTCGGGTTGGTAAACGCATTAAGCGCCTTAGCATGTTTAATAATACCACCAATGTAAAATAATGCAGTTTCGGACAAATTAGCGTAAAGGTTGCCCGCCATCATCGGCTTGCCATCTTTCCAGATAGATTGATGCACATGCATACCCGAGCCATTGTCACCATAAATAGGCTTAGGCATAAAAGTGGCAGATTTGCCATAAGCGGCACAAACATTATGCACTGCATATTTATAAATTTGCATATTGTCAGCCATTCTGGTCAACGTACCAAATTTAACACCAAGTTCATGCTGTGCAGCACCAACTTCATGATGATGTTTTTCGACAGTTACGCCCATTTCTTTCATAACACTAAGCATTTCAGAGCGAATATCTTGTGCGCTATCTACAGGGTTTACAGGGAAATACCCACCCAAAAGGCGTGGACGATGTCCAAGGTTACCATTTGGCATGTCTTTATCAGAGCTAGAAGGAAGCTCACCACCGTTAAGCTCATAGCCAACTTTATATGTATCGTTTGAAAATTTAACATCGTCAAAAATAAAAAATTCAGCTTCAGGACCAACATAAATGGTATCACCAATGCCCGTTTGCTTTAAATAAGCTTCAGCGCGTTTTGCTGTCGAGCGTGGGTCACGGTTATAACCTTCACCTGTGCTTGGGTCTAAAATATCGCCAGAGATAACCATAGTCGTTTGACCATAAAATGGGTCAATAAACGCTGTGTCTAAATCGGGTGCTAAAGTCATGTCCGATTCGTTAATGGCTTTCCACCCGGGGATAGATGAACCATCAAACATAACACCATCTTCAAACATATCTTCATCAACCGCGCTCACATCCATAGTGACATGATGCCATTTACCGATTGGGTCAGTAAACCGTAAATCAACAAATTTAACGTCTTTTTCTTTAATTTCAGCCAAAATGCTCTCAACTGTATTCGCCATGTCTTATTCCTTTTGTTTTATACTAAATTATACGGCTTCAGAGCCAGTTTCGCCTGTTCTAATTCGAATAACATTCTCGATATTAGAAACAAAAATTTTACCATCGCCAATCCGTCCAGTGCGCGCGGCATTGGTAATGGCTTCAATCGCTTGGTCAAGCAAATTATCATCAATAATAATTTCGATTTTAATTTTAGGTAAAAAATCGACAACATATTCAGCGCCGCGATAAAGCTCAGTATGCCCTTTTTGGCGCCCAAAGCCCTTAGCCTCAATGACTGTGATACCCTGCAAACCAATTTCTTGAAGGGCTTCTTTAACCTCATCAAGTTTAAAGGGCTTAATGACCGCTTCAATTTTTTTCATAATATCTCCCTAGCCTAATTATTAATGAATTGTAAAATGATACGCAATTATTGTGCCAATAGCTGTGTCGCCAAATAACAGTGTTTATGACAAATTTAAAATCCTTATTGCCCATTTTTTAATCACACCGCCCATTATTAAGCCGTTTAAAAATTTTACTATATGTTAAGATAAAAGCTTAATTCGATATAAACAAACTAACGATAGTATTAGACCTTAAGTTCAAGGAACGATGCTATGAAAAGCTATAAATTAAAATCATTCTATACTGATACTAGCGGTCAAATTTCAATTATGGCGGCACTTTTAATAATCCCCCTTGCGGCAATGGTTGGCGGAGGGATAGATTGGGCTCAACACGTTAATATAAAAACTAGAATGCAATCATCAATAGACAGCGCAATTTTGGCAGCAGCTCGGGCAACGCAACAAGATTCTGGTATGTCAGATGCCGCCCGCAAAGCCATAGCATCTAATATTATAAACCAAAACTTATCAGTAGCGCCGAATGTAAGTTTAAATGACTTTAGCATAACCTATGTTGATGATTTGTTGAAAATTACGCATACCGCTGCGGTAAAAACAACCTTTTTAAAATTAGTAAAAGTTCCTACACTTGATGTCGCTGTAACATCAGAAATTGCAATGAAATTCAGGAGCATAGACCTTGCTCTAGCAGTCGACTTAAGCGGTTCAATGAAGGGCAGTAAAGTTATGGAACTTAGAAAAGCAGCCGTAATTTTATTAGATGAGTTAGAAAGAATTAATGTAGAAGAAGTGCGTGTATCCTTCGTTCCTTGGACAAGAGGGGTAAATGTAAGCATTTATTACAAAGACCTAACAAAAAAGAAATCAAAGAAGAAATCAAAAAAGAAATCAAAAAAGAAATCAAAGAAGCAGAAGTGTGTTGGCACAAAAGAAGGCGGCGTATTTTCTGAAGAGGACATAACAATAAAACACCCAAAGGTTGACCGCAAGAGCTGCCCAAGGGAAGAACTTATCCCATTAACCAGCATCAAAGAAAAAGATGGTCGTAACCCAGGGAAAGAAAAGCTACTCAAAGCTGCAAAAAATTGGAAAACCAATGGTGGAACGGGCTCAAACTTTGGAATGTATTGGGCGTGGGCAACTCTAGAGCCTGCTTTTTTCCCTGTGTTTGGCACCGCAGTTCCAGAGAACCCTGGTGAGTTAAAAAGATATGCAGTCATAATGACTGACGGGCAAAATAATCAATCAAGCTTTAGCAGAGATATGCTCGCCGCATGTAAGGCAATGAAAAAGGAAAAAATAACTATATATGCAATTGTATTACAGACCACTAGCTCGTCGGTGTTAAAAACTTTTAAAGAATGCGCATCTACCAATACAGCAACCCGGGAATATTTTATTAAGGCAAACAATGCTTCAGGCCTTGGTGTTGTGTTTCAAAAAATAGCACAAGAAGTTGGGCAGTTTTACATTTCGAAATAAGGTATGACTATAAAGGTGTGTGTAAAACTGTAATTAAATTCCATTATTTAATTGACTGAAATAGTGGTTATGCTATTTACCACACACAATCTCATGCGGATGTGGTGGAATTGGTAGACACGCCAGATTTAGGTTCTGGTGCCGCGAGGCGTGGGGGTTCAAGTCCCTTCATCCGTACCATGAGATGTTTTTCATACAACTATATAGCATTTTATAAACAGTTAATTTGGCGATGGTTGTTAATTTTATAGCAAACTTCTTTAAAAATACATTCTTAGCTTGCAACTTAATGCACAAAAAGATAAGCAATATCACAGAAAATATAATTTTGATTTGCCTTATTATAAAAGGCAACAATAAATGGAAGACATTGCAATGGAAGTTACTGAGAGCCTTAACGAAGGTCTAAAACGCCAACTACAAATTATCGTTTTAAAAACCGATTTAAATAATAAGCTTGATGCAAAACTCGAGCAATTAAAAGGTCAGGTTCGAATCAATGGTTTCCGCCCTGGCAAAGTGCCAATGGCTCACCTTAAAAAGCTTTACGGCAAGTCTGCAATGTCTGAAATTGTACAACAGCTTATTACAGATGAAAGCCAAAGCGCGATTAAAGCTCGTGATGAACGCCCAGCCTACCAGCCCGAAATTAATTTGTCTGATGATGATAAAGATGTAGAAGGCATATTGGCAGGCACAGCCGACCTTAAATTTGATGTGGTTTACGAAATTATTCCATCATTCGATGTGCCAGATTTTACAAAAGTCAAAGTCGAAAAGTTAGTCGCAAAAATAGAAGATAAAGAAATAGACGATGCACTAACCGACCTTGCAAAAAATTATCAAGATTTTAAGCCAAAGAAAAAAGGCACAAAAGCCAAAGCCGGCGATAAAGTCGAAATTAGCTTTGTCGGCAAAGTAGATGGCAAAGCATTCGAAGGCGGTACAGCCGAAAATGTTCCACTAGAATTGGGTTCAGACTCTTTTATACCGGGTTTTGAAGATCAATTGGTTGGCACAAAATCTGGCGATAAAGTCGAAGTTAAAGTCACTTTCCCTGATGATTATTCAGCAGATGATTTAAAAGGCAAAGATGCCGTATTCGCTGTAGTCATTAACGAAGTTTCTTCAGCCACAAAAACTAAAATAGATGATGATTTTGCTAAGAAACTAGGTTTAGAAGACCTTGCCCAATTGCGCACACGTATAACCGAGCAAATGAGCGGTGAATTAGATCAAGCATCACGTCAAAAACTAAAACGGGCGTTGCTCGATGAACTTGAAAAAGTTGTAACATTCGATTTGCCAGAAAAACTATTAACTCAAGAGTTTGAAGCAATTTTTTCTCAAGTTAAAGAAGAAATGGAACGCGCTGGCAAAACATTTAAAGATGAAGATACAACCGAAGAAGAAGCCACAAAAGAATATCATGCCATTGCCGAACGCCGTGTTCGCCTAGGCTTGTTGCTTGCCGAAGTTGGCGAACAAAAAGAAATCAAAGTTCCAGATGATGAAGTCAATCAAGCTCTCATCGCCCAAGTGCGCCAATATCCGGGGCAAGAAGAACAAATTATAGACTATTATAAAAAGAACCCACAGGCAGTTGCTCAAATTCGTGCTCCTTTGTTCGAAGAAAAAGTTGTCGACTATATTTTAGAGCTTGCCGAAGTTTCTGAAAAGCAGGTTTCACGTGAAGAATTGCTAAAAAGCGATGAAGATGAAGAGCATAGCGATACTTGAGTCTCTGATTGCGGTCACGACCATTAATGTTCATAAATGGCATTGCAGCTAAATATACAATGTTACTCTGAGTATTAAGAATGATATTTAATTCAAACGCCGTATATTTTTATGCGGCGTTTAGTTTGTCTTAAGGGTTTAAGCCTAAAATATCAACAATCACATTAACCATCGAATCAAATGTTTAAGGTTAATTGCAATAAAGTATAAAAAGTGACTTGAATTTTTTTTAAAAAAGCATATTTTTATGCTTCAACTAAAATTTGGTTTATAAAGTTTAGGATAATATATGCGCGACCCGATAGAAGTCTATAATAATCTTGTGCCAATGGTGGTAGAACAAACTAACCGTGGCGAACGCTCATATGATATTTTTTCTCGCCTTTTAAAAGAGCGGATTATATTTATTAATGGGCAGTTTGAAGATGGCATGTCGTCAATAGTGTGCGCTCAATTGCTGTTTCTAGAAGCCGAAAACCCAAATAAAGAAATTTCAATTTATATCAACTCACCAGGTGGTGTTGTAACTTCGGGCATGGCTATTTACGATACAATGCAATTTATTCGCCCAGAAGTGTCTACATTGGTTATGGGGCAAGCCTGCTCAATGGGCGCACATATTTTAATGGCAGGTGCTAAAGGCAAACGCCGTGCTTTACCCAATGCGCGTGTTATGGTGCATCAACCATCAGGCGGCTTTCAAGGCAGTGCAGCCGATATCGAGCGTCATGCAAAAGAAATTCTCGATATGCGTGCGCGGTTAAATGATATGGTGGTTAAGCATACGGGTCAAAAATTAAAAGCAGTAGAAAAAGCTTTCGAACGCGATAATTTTATGACCGCAAAAGAAGCATTAGAGTTTGGTCTTATTGACGAAGTGGTCGACCAGCGTGAAGATGTAAAAATAACCGCAAAAAAATAAATAATTTTGTTAAGCAAATATAATTTTCAATCTGATAAAATTATAAACAGATATGAATTAATAAGGCATGAAATGGAGTTAAAATGAGTAAAGTCGGTAATGGCAAAGGCGAAAAAAACACCCTTTATTGCTCTTTTTGTGGCAAAAGCCAACATGAAGTTCGTAAACTTATAGCAGGGCCTACAGTATTTATTTGTGATGAATGTGTCGAATTGTGTATGGACATAATTCGCGAAGAAAATAAAACTTCCCTTGCTAAAACCGAAGGGGTTCCAACTCCGCAAGAAATTTGCGACGTTTTAGATGACTATGTCATCGGGCAACCCTATGCCAAGCGCGTATTGGCGGTAGCGGTACACAATCACTATAAACGCTTAGAACATGCTTCAAAAGATGGTGGCGATATTGAGTTGGCAAAATCGAATATAATGTTAGTCGGGCCTACAGGCTGCGGTAAAACTCTATTGGCACAAACACTAGCGCGCATTATTGATGTGCCATTTACAATGGCCGATGCGACCACATTAACCGAAGCGGGTTATGTCGGTGAAGATGTCGAAAACATCATTCTAAAGCTATTGCAAGCGGCAGACTATAACGTAGAACGTGCTGAACGAGGCATCGTCTATATAGATGAGGTCGATAAAATTAGCCGTAAATCTGACAATCCATCAATTACCCGCGATGTGTCGGGTGAGGGCGTGCAGCAGGCATTGCTAAAAATCATGGAAGGCACAGTGGCAAGCGTTCCTCCACAAGGTGGGCGTAAACATCCGCAACAAGAGTTCCTACAAGTCGATACTACAAATATTATGTTTATCGTTGGCGGTGCTTTTGCAGGGTTAGAAAAAATTATTGCCGAACGTGGCCGCTCAACTTCAATTGGCTTTGGCGCAACAGTCGAAGGCGAAGATGATAGACAAACAGGTGAAATTTTACGCGATTTAGAACCCGAAGATTTACATAAATTTGGACTAATTCCAGAATTTATTGGTCGTGTTCCTGTTATCGCCACATTAGAAAATCTCGACGAAGATGCTCTAATTAAAATTCTAACCGAGCCTAAAAATGCGCTACTAAAACAATATCAGCGCCTGTTCGAAATGGAAGATGTAAAGCTAACCTTCAACCAAGATGCTCTAGTGGCAGTTACTAAACTGGCATTTCAACGTAAAACAGGTGCGCGTGGTCTACGGTCGATAATGGAAACAATATTGCTCGACACAATGTTCGACTTGCCAGGTGTAGAAGGTGTTGAAGAAGTGGTAATAAGCGGCGAAGTTGTCGAAGGCAATGCCAAACCACTTTATATTTATTCCGAACGCCAGGAAAAAATCGAGATAGAAACTACCGCCTGATATAAAATTTAAACAGGTTAATATTTTTAAAATATTAACCTGTTATAAAACCTATTTCTCAATAATAGAAATAGTCTATTTGTAGCATAATTTTATTTATGCCACACAGTATGTACCCCTTGTATTGCGTATTAAAACACTTATGTTATGACAGTAATATGTCAGTAAAACAGGATAAATAATGACCGATACCCCCAAAAAAAAACAAGCCATTAAGCCAGAAACCAAGCAAACTCTGCCCTTAATGCCCTTGCGTGATATTGTGCTTTTCCCGCATATGATTGTCACATTATTTGTGGGTCGCGAAAAATCAGTCAATGCAATAGAAGAAGTAATGGAGGATAGCAAACAAATTTTGCTGGCCTCTCAGTTTGACCCAGCCGAGCTTAAACCTTCAGCCGACGATATTTACGATATTGGTGTTATCGCTACAATTTTGCAATTGCTAAAACTGCCAGATGGTACAGTGCGTATGTTGGTCGAAGGCAAACAACGGGTTAAACTCACCAAAATTACCGAAGGCGATAAGTATTTTTCTGCAACAACTGAGTTGCTAGAAACCGAAATTGGCGATGAAGCCGAAGTCCAAGCTCTATCACGCAGTGTTGTCGATAATTTCGAGAATTATGTAAAGCTTAATAAAAAACTACAACCCGAGACTATAGCAACCGTGTCGCAAATCGAAGATATTGATATTTTAGCCGATACCATAGCCTCGAATCTTTCAATAAAGCTCAGCGAAAAGCAAGAAATTTTATCGCTAACTCACCTGTCAACACGCCTAGAAAAAATCTTATCCTTAATGGATAATGAAGTCAGCGTACTGCATGTAGAGAAAAAAATTCGTGGTCGGGTTAAGCGCCAAATGGAAAAAACCCAACGCGAATACTATCTAAACGAGCAAATGAAAGCCATTCAAACCGAATTGGGCGATGGTGATGATAAAAACGAGCTCGATGAGTTGGTGAAAAAGATTAAAGACACAAAATTTAGCAAAGAAGCTGCCGATAAAGCCCAAGCTGAACTTAAAAAACTCAAACAAATGAGCCCAATGTCTGCCGAATCTGCGGTTGTGCGCAATTATTTAGAATGGCTTGTTTCGTTGCCTTGGGGTAAAAAAGGCCGCATAAAATCCGACTTACCAAAAGCCAAAAAAACTCTAGATGCCGACCATTATGGGCTAGAAAAAGTAAAAGAACGCATTTTAGAATATCTAGCTGTGCAAAAACGCACCAACAAACTCAAAGGTCCAATTCTTTGCCTAGTGGGTCCTCCGGGGGTTGGTAAAACATCTCTAGGGCGTTCAATCGCCAAGGCTACTGGGCGTGAGTTTGCCCGCGTATCACTCGGTGGTGTGCGCGATGAATCTGAAATTCGCGGTCATAGACGCACATATATAGGTTCAATGCCAGGGCGTATTATTCAAACGATGAAAAAGCTTAAAACCACGAACCCATTAATATTACTCGATGAAATCGACAAATTGGGCAATGATTTCCGTGGCGACCCGTCATCTGCTCTATTGGAAGTCCTCGATCCAGAACAAAACGCAACCTTTGCCGACCATTATTTAGAAGTCGATTACGACTTGTCAAACGTCATGTTTGTTACCACAGCCAACTCGACCAACATTCCAGGGCCTTTACTCGACCGTATGGAACTTATCCATATTAGCGGTTATACCGAAGATGAAAAAATAGAAATTGCCAACCGTCACCTTATTGATGAACAAGTTAAAGATCATGGCTTAAGAAAAGGTGAGTTTAAACTAGCAACCGAAGGCATACGAGACTTAATTCGCTACTATACGCGCGAAGCAGGGGTCAGAAATCTAAAACGTGAAATTGCTAACCTTGCACGTAAATCGGTTAAAAAAATTCTAACCGAAGATATTAAAAGCATAGAGATAGACTCAAAAAATATTGCCGATTTTGCAGGTGTTAGAAAACATCATTACGGAATGGCTGAAAAAAATGATCAGGTTGGTGTTGTTACAGGTCTTGCTTGGACATCAGTCGGCGGTGAGATTCTAACTATTGAGGGTGTGAAAATTCTCGGTAAAGGTAAAATGACAGTCACTGGCAACCTAAAAGAAGTTATGCGCGAATCAATTTCTGCTGCGGCTTCTTATGTAAAATCACGTTCGAATGAATTGGGTATAGAAGTAAAAGTTTTTGAAGATTACGATATTCATGTGCATGTTCCAGAAGGGGCAACACCCAAAGACGGCCCGAGTGCAGGTGTTGGTATGGCAACGGTTATCACCTCCGTTCTAACAGGCATTAAAGTACGCAAAGATGTCGCAATGACAGGTGAAATTACTCTGCGTGGTGCAATTTTACCAATAGGCGGGCTTAAGGAAAAGCTACTTGCTGCCCTACGTGGCGGTATAAAAACCGTATTGATTCCCGAACAAAATGCTAAAGATTTAGTCGAAATACCGGAGAATGTTAAAAACTTATTAGAAATAATACCCGTTTCTAAAATGAGCGAGGTGCTTAGCCATGCTCTTGTAGATGCACCAGTGCCTCTTAAATTAGAAAATGAAGACCAACCAAAAGTTACAACTAAATCGCGCAGTAAAAAGCAAAAATCATCAAATATAACAACACATTAACTATTGTTGATAAATTAAAACACTGTGTTTTAAAAAGCAATGTTTGTTATATTTTTCAATTAATCTAAAAGTTTAATATAATTTTTTGTTTTTTTTTGATTTAAATATTTATTAAAAACCTCAAAAAAGGCTTGATTTTTAGTCACTTTTCCCGCTCCCTGTGTATTATGCGAACTCAAACGCGAATCGCTTTTCTACTAACTATGATGGTGAAATGTCATGAATAAAAATGAACTAATATCAGCAGTAGCTGATAAAGCTGAGCTAACAAAAATAGATGCTGCAAAAGCTGTCGATGCATTATTCGGCGCTGTAACAGCTTCTTTAAAAGCTGGTGATGAAGTACGCCTCGTTGGCTTTGGTAGCTTCTACATATCAAACCGTAAAGCTTCAAAAGGTCGCAATCCGCGTACTGGAGAGCCTATAGATATTGCGGCGGCAAAACTGCCAAAATTCCGTGCTGGTAAAGCACTTAAAACTGCAGTAGACGGCAAATAGTCTTTCCAAATACAAAATAAAAAAGAAGGCTTTAAGGCCTTCTTTTTTATTGCAAAGCAAAATTGCAATAGTAATATAATTGATATATGCACAGTAAAATTATAAAAACCTGTGTTTTATAATTTTAGCCATTGACCTTTTAAGAGCATCATCTTATACACCTGTCTATCCGATGTAGGCGGTTACATGTCATACAATAGGGTGGTTAGCTCAGCTGGAAGAGCAACTCGTTTACACCGAGTAGGTCGGGGGTTCGAGCCCCTCACCACCCACCATATTCATCGGTAATATAGCCCACTCAATTTTGGGCATCAAGTGAATGGGGATGTAGCTCAGTTGGTTAGAGTGTCGGCCTGTCACGCCGAAGGTCGCGGGTTCGAGTCCCGTCATCCTCGCCATTCACTTAAA
>CAZHCZ010000062.1:0-10648 GCA_964531635.1 uncultured Hyphomicrobiales bacterium
AAAGGCAAAAATTGCAGGCGAAAGCTTGTTTAACGATGGTATTGGCGTGGTTATTTTTGTTGTTCTTTTGGCAATAGCGGTGCCAAGCGTAGGGGTTGAAATTACCCCGCTCTATATCACGCAAGTTTTTCTAACCGAAGCGGTTGGCGGTGTTTTATTAGGTCTTATCGGCGGTGCTACGGCCTTTTACGCCATGCGCAAAATCGACAATCATAACATCGAGGTGCTTATTACACTGGCACTTGTAGCGGGCATTTACGCCATCGCCATAAGGTTGCACGCCAGCGGGCCTTTAGCCGTTGTGGTCGCAGGTCTATTCATCGGCAATCATGGTGCAACTTTTGCAATGAGCGAAAACACCCGCAAACATGTATTTCAGTTTTGGGAGCTGTTAGACGAGATTTTCAACTCAATTCTTTTCTTGCTGATAGGTCTAGAAGTACTTATCCTCGTCGCCTATTATAATTTTATAATCATCGGCATAGTCATCATTCCTATAGTTCTGCTCGGTCGCGTTATTGGCGTAACCGTACCGATTGGCATTTTAAAAACAAAAATCGACTTTTCCAAAGGCGCAAGGCGATTTTTAATTTGGGGCGGTTTGCGTGGCGGCATTTCGGTGGCTTTGGTTTTATCGTTACCCGATAATGACTATAAACCCGTTTTGCTCATATTAACCTACGCCACAGTATTATTTTCAATAATAGTGCAAGGTCTTAGCATTAAAACCCTCGCCAATTATGTAGCAAAGATAAACTTTAAAAACCCTAATTAATATCATTTTCAATGGCATATTTAATCATATCGGCAGTGTTATTTAGGTCTAATTTTAGCCGAATATTCCGCCGATGAGTTTCGACAGTACGCGGTGATATTTTAATATCTTGAGCAATTTTTTTAGTGGTTTGCCCAGCGGTAATGCGCTTAAGTATAATTAATTCCTGTGTGGTTAAATCCGAATTAAAGTGCCTTTTTCGGTCAAGCGCAAATTCGGCAACATTGGCCGAAAAATAAACCCCACCACTATTAACAATTTTAATTGCCATTTCAATTTCATCGCTAGACACATCTTTGGTAATATAGCCTTTTGCCCCAAGCTTTGTGCATTTATGAACATATTCAAACGACGAGTGCATACTCAAAACAATAGATTTAACGTTAGATTTTTGTGCTTTAAGCGCCTTTAACAACCGTAAACCACCCATTTCGGGCATATTAATATCAACCGTAATAACATCAGGCGCGTGTTCTTCAATATATTCCAAAGCTTTTATACCATTAGAAACATAAGAAATTTTACCAAACGATGGGTATAGGCTCAAACATTTGCTTAAGCCCTCAGCAACAAGTTTGTGGTCATCGGCAATCAATAAATGAATGAGGTTCATAATGTTATACTTTCTTACGCAAGGTTCGGAATAATAATTTTAGTGGTTGTTCCATATTTAGAGGATTGTATTTCAATCCGTCCATTAAGTGCTTCTACCCGTTGGCGAATGTTATGCAGCCCAATGCCTATATTTATTTTTTCATGTTTTTCGACATTAAACCCAACCCCATCATCTGATATTTTCATATTAATAGTGCGTTTATCAACTTGCAAATCTATAGATACATAGTCCGCTTTAGCATGTTTTTCGATGTTGGTTGCAGCTTCTTGAAAAATCCTAAATAAAGAGTTAGAAATAGATTCCGAATTGATAATGTTATAATTAGAAAACTCAAAATCATAAATAGCACCACCGCGGCGGTTAAGCTCACTAAGGCTGTCTTCAATGGCGGCAAAAAGCCCCAATTCGTCTAAATCTCGTGGGCGTAAATCATGCGAAATACGCCTAATTTCACTGCCAACACCCTTTAATTTATCCAATGCGCTGTCTAATGATGAGCCGTCAAATTCACGAGCATAGCCCATTTTTAACATTTTTCGAGCATGTTCAATATCAAACCGAGTGGCAGTAATCAATTGGCTAACACCATCATGCAGTTCGCGTGAAACCCGTGAGCGCTCTTCTTCTTGCATGGTTAAAACCCGTTCATTTAATTTTAGCATACGTTTGTCAGCCAACCCCAGTTCGCGGGTGTTTAAGCTGAATGTAAATATATAAATGACAACAATAGAAATAATGGTAATAAGGCTAGTTAAAAGCAAACTATTCGCAATAGACTGTTGCACATTGGCTCTAATTTCTTCGGTTTTTTCGGTTACATCATCAACATAAAGCCCTGTACCAAAAACCCAACCAAGCCCTTTTAGTTCAATATTATAGCTAATTTTATTAGCCAGTTTTTGGGTCGATGGTTTTTCCCAAATATATTGAGTAAACCCTCCTCCACTGGTCGCAGCGGCAATAATATCTTTAATAACATAATTGCCTTTTGGGTCTTGCAAATCAATCCAACTTTCACCAATTCTAAATGGCTGTTTGGCATGGGCTATATTAACCCCCTTTAAATCATAAACATAAAAATACCCGTCCTCATCATCATATTGTAAAAGAGTCAAGGTTTGGGCAATATTATCTAGAGCATTTTTGTCACCGTTTTTGGCTTTTTTATAGTCATTTTCAATTGCAGTTAATGCTAAGGCAATATAGCTTTTAAGCGTGTTTTTCTTTTCAGCCAATAATGTCTGTTCAATAATTTTAATTTCATTATTAGCCAGTGAGCGTGTCTGCGCAATAAACATAAGCGATATTAAAATAATAACAATGATGAGCGGAATTGTTCCAAGTAACATCATTTTATGACTTAATTTCATGGGGTTTCCAACAATGAATAATGAGTTGATAATGTCATTTAAGTATATATACTATCCAATAGGGTAGGTTTAGCCTAGTTAAAAACCGATAAACCCAAAAACTACGGGTTATTTGCAAACCATGTCGGTATTTATTGGGATATATTTATTCAAAATATAAATGTATTTATATACTAACTACAGACTAAACTGTAGAGAGTTTTAAAAAGGGAGAAATAAATGGATCGTCGTAAATTTTTAAAGGGCGCAAGTGTTGCTGCTGTTGGTGCAACAGCTGTTACTTTGGCTGCCCCTGCTTTGGCTGGAGGCCATAAGCAACTTAAAATGACCACAAGTTGGCCAAAAGGCTTCCCTGGTTTGGGTACAGGCGCACAAGATTTTGCAAATCGTGTAAACGAAGCTTCAGATGGTAAAATTGAAATTAAACTTTTTGGCGCTGGCGAACTTGTTGGTGGTCTTAAAGCGCATGACGCGGTACAAGAAGGCGCAGCCGACTTATATCACTCTGCTTCTTATTACTATCAAGGCAAATCTAAAGCTTATAACTATTTCACGGCTGTGCCATTTGGTTTTACAGCCAATGAAATGGATGCTTGGATTCAACATGGTGGCGGTCAAGAACTATGGGACGAAGTGGGCGACGAGTTCGGCATTAAGCATTTACCGGGTGGCAATACAGGCGTTCAAATGGGCGGTTGGTACAATAAACCTATCCAAGGCATTGAAGATTTTAAAGGTCTTAAAATGCGTATCCCTGGTCTTGGTGGCGCAGTGCTTACTAAGCTTGGTGGTACACCAGTTACTCTACCGGGTGGCGAAATTATGCCAGCACTTCAAGCAGGTACAATCGACGCTACTGAGTGGGTTGGTCCTTGGAATGACCTAGCGTTTGGTTTCTATAAAGTTGTTAAACATTTCCATTTCCCAGGTTTCCATGAGCCGGGTTCAATGCTTGACATTGGCTTTAACCGCAAAGTTTGGGATGGTTTCACAAAATCTGAGCAATCACTCATCTCTTCTTGTGCATTGGCTATGAATAACAATACAACTGCCGAATATAATGCAAAAAGCACCGATGCGCTTAAGACTTTGGTCGAAAAGCATGGCGTTACTTATAGTGAGTTTTCTGATGAAATCTTTACTGCATTTGGTGATGCTTCTAAAGAAGTTATGGAAGAAGTTGCTGCATCCGATGCCATTTCAGGCAAGGTACATGCAAGCTACTCAGCTTTCCGTGAAAAAGCTCTAGAGTGGACAGAACTTTCAGACAGTGCATATACAAGAAAACGTAAATTGGTTAAATTTTAGGATTTAATTCAACGAAGTTTATAAGCTGCTGGGAGTGTTATGTTTCCAGCAGTTTGCTTTTATTTTGGTAAATGCTAAATTACTATACAGTTCAAAATATTATTAAAATTCTACGGGAGGTCAGAGCATGTCAGCTCTTGCGACAATCAGTGAAAAAATCGACAGTATGAATGATACAATAGGCAGAGGTGTCGCATGGCTCGTTTTGCTTATGGTTCTCATTCAATTTTTTGTGGTTATTTTTCGTTATGTTTTTTCAATTAGTTTTATCCAAATGCAAGAAGCAATTTGGTACTTGCATGGTGTAATTTTTATGCTTGGCGCCAGTTATACCTTATTAAATGACGGTCATGTTCGGGTCGATGTGTTTTACCGCGATGCCTCCCCAAAAAACCGCGCAAGAGTAGATTTTTGGGGCGGTGTTTTATATCTCTTACCCTTCTGTATCCTCGTATTTTATCTATCCTTTGGTCTTGTTGTCAACTCGTGGAAAGTGCTTGAAGGCTCAACCGAAACCAATGGTATTCATGCCGTATATTTGTTAAAAACTGTCATTTGGGTTTTTGCCGTATTAATGTTTTTACAAGGCTTTTCTTTGGTGGCTAAAGCATGGCTTTATATCAACGGTAAAGGCACACATTATGATGAAGATAATGCCGATGAATATTTATCAGAAGACTACCAAAAAGAAATTAAAAACAGCGAGACATCATCATGATAGGACCTGAAATTTTATTAGCCCTTATGTTTTTTACAGCATTTGCTTTGCTGTTAACGGGCTTTCCTGTTGCCTTTATTTTATCTGGCACAGGCGCATTATTTGCATTTATCGGCGCAGCAATGGGCGTATTCGATATTTCATTATTAGGAATTTTCCCGCAACGTATTTTCGGCACCATGTCCAACGAAGTTTTGGTCGCTGTCCCCTTATTTGTGTTTATGGGGGTCATGCTCGAGAGGTCGCGCGTCGCCGAAGAACTGCTCGACAATATGGGTCGGTTATTTGGCGCGTTACCGGGTGGTTTAGCGTTCAGTGTTTGTATTGTTGGCGCACTTTTAGCCGCATCGACAGGCATTGTTGGCGCAACCGTGGTTACTATGGGCTTGTTAAGCCTACCGACCATGTTAAAACGTGGTTATAGCGTTACCTTAGCAACAGGTACAATTGCCGCATCTGGCACATTAGGGCAAATTATCCCCCCCTCAATTGTTTTGGTTTTATTGGGCGAGCAATTGTCAAACTCCTACCAAACCGCACAATTTGCAATGGGCATTTTTAGCCCCGATACCATAACCGCTAACGACTTGTTTGCAGGCGCACTACTCCCGGGCTTAATGCTTGTTGGCATGTATATTATATACCAAATTATATTTGTTATAATCGCCCCTCACAAAGCCCCGCCCATTCCCAGAGATGAGTTGGGTATAGACGATAAGCTCGCATTTTACAAAAGCCTAATCTCCTCTTTGGTCGCGCCATTGGTTTTAATCTTAGCCGTTTTGGGTTCAATTTTAATGGGCTTAGCTTCACCAACCGAAGCCGCTGCTGTGGGCGCTATTGGTAGTATTTTACTTGCAGGCTATCGCATCGCACCCGAAAAAGGGCGCTGGATAGTAATTGGTGGTCTGTCCGTTTTTGCTATGATAATCATCGCAGATAATTTTGACCTACGCCTTAACCGCGAAACCATTGAGCTTGAAAACAGAATAGCCATTGGCGTTTCTGCTATCCTCTCATTATTTATGATTTATGCCATTTATTTAGGTCTAATACGTACTTTTGGGCAAATGGATAGAAAAAACAAGCCCGTGCTGGTCAGCGTAATGCGCTCGACAATGGAAATATCATCAATGGTATTTATCATTTTAGTTGGTGCTGCATTATTCTCCTTATCCTTCCGTGGTTTTGGTGGCGATGAGCTGGTCGAGGGTCTGTTACACGATATGCCGGGCGGCACAGTAGGTGCTATGTTGGTTGTCATGTTGGTCATGTTTGTCATGGGTTT
Organism: uncultured Hyphomicrobiales bacterium; assembly: GCA_964531635.1. GTDB lineage: Bacteria > Pseudomonadota > Alphaproteobacteria > Rhizobiales > OSC116 > OCS116. Next base: position 6,076 of record CAZHCZ010000062.1, read on the forward strand.
CTTCCTCGATTTCTTGGAAATTGTGTTTATTGTCGTACCCATTGTCGCCCCCATATTGTTACAAATGGAGGTCGCGCCAGGGGTATTAATGAACCCCGTTTGGCTCGGTGTTATGATGGCAATTAACCTACAGACCAGCTTTTTAACCCCACCATTTGGCTTTGCTTTATTCTATCTGCGCGGCGTTGCCCCACCCGAGGTTAAAACAACCGATATTTACAAAGGCGTTATTCCTTTTGTAATTATCCAACTCATCGCTTTAACATTATTATGGTTCTATCCGAGCATTTCAACTTGGTTACCAAGTATAATTTATAGCTAAAAGTTGCTATATGCTAAAAAACTAATTCCTAGCTTTTTGCTAGGAATTTTTGTATTGTGCATAGAAATATCCTACGAGCCAAGTGACCTATGCCCGATAATAATAACATGCTAGATTTTATAAAGTCATCTCGTCATTTAGCCGATGATGAAAATTTATCAACCCGATATTCAACCAACTTTATGCCGCAAGGCCATAGCCCCGAAAAGGGCGGAAAAACGGGGGTTTTACTGGTTAACTTAGGCACACCAGACAGCCCTTCAACCCCAGATGTCCGCAAATATTTAACCCAATTTTTATCCGACCCCAAAGTCGTAGAACTGCCACGCATGTTATGGCTACCAATTTTATACGGAATTATCAGCCCATTTAAAGCCCCAAAATCAGCCGAAAAATATCAAAAAATTTGGAACACGCAACAAAATGATTCCCCCTTACGCATTATTACCCGCGCTCAAGCCCAAAATTTAAAGCGACAAATCGCCACAGATAACATCATTGTCGATTGGGCAATGCGCTATGGCAACCCATCAATCGAAAGTAAAATTACAAGCTTAATTAAGCAAGGCTGCGATAAAATATTAATCGCCCCCCTATATCCGCAATATAGTTCCACCACCACCGCAACCGTAGTTAACGAGGTTAATCGCATCATCAAAGACATGCGCTATCAGCCCGCCATTTCGGTTATGCCACCCTATTATGAGCATACTGCCTATATCGAAGCCTTAGCAAAAAGCACTCAAACTCATTTGCAAAAAATAGATTTCAAACCCGATATGTTGCTAGCAAGCTATCATGGTTTGCCCGAAAAAAGCCTAAAAGCTGGCGACCCTTATTATTGCCACTGCCTAAAAACCACCCGCCTGTTATCTGAACACCTAGGCTTGGGCGAAAATGGTATAATCAACAGCTTCCAATCGCGTTTTGGCAAAGCAAAATGGCTACAACCCTACACAGCAGAAATCGTTAAACAACTGCCCGCTAAAGGCATTAAAAACTTGAGCATAATAACTCCAGGTTTCGCTGCCGATTGCCTAGAAACATTAGAAGAAATTTGCATAGAAATCCGTGCTGATTTTATAAATGCAGGCGGTGAAAATTTCAGCTTTATCCCATGCTTAAACGATAGCTCACATGGGCAAGATATGCTAAAAACCCTAATAGATGACGAGTTATATTCACACCGTAAAAACCATGCTATTTCTGCTTCACCTGACTTAATAAATAAATCCCAATAATCACCAATATTGTGCCTGATAAATGGTAAATAGTAAAACTTTCACCAAGGCTTAACACCGCAAAAATACTGGTAAATATCGGTCCAATGCCAATCGAAATAGAGGTCGGTCCCGCCCCAATTCGGTTTACCGCTTCCGCCAATAAATAAGACGGAATAACCGTCGCGACAATCGCCGTAACAAAAGTTAAAAACAAGCCATAATTAGAAATATCTAAAAAACCTAAGCCCTGCGTTAAAATCATATGCACAAAAATAGCAACCGATGCCGCCAACATTGCAATGGAGGTAAATAATCGGCTACCAATCGCTTTAATAGGCGATTTTTGAAACAGCATATAACAAGCAAATACCAAAGCCGCCAGCAACACCAAACCACTGCCCTTTATCGTATCAACTCCCGTTATACGCATTTCATTGCCAAACATAATTGCAATGCCCAAATATGCTAAAACCATTGCTAAAAATTGCTTGAACGATATTTTTTCACGGTAAAATATATAGCCCAATATGGCGACAAATGTCGGGTAAGTGAATAATATAATCCGCTCCATTTGCGCACTAATATACACAAGCCCCAACAAATCTAAATAAGTCGCAACATAATAACCCATAACCCCAATAATACAAATTTGTACAATAAGCTTAGGGCTAAATTTCACAGTATCGCGGCGGGTTCTATAAACCATCAACCCAATAACCACATAAAACGGCACAGAAAATATCATCCGCCAAGTCATAATCGCTTCAATAGATATGCCTTCAATATACATCATTTTTATAAGCACAGGCTTAAGCGAAAACAAAGCCGCCCCAAGCAAAGCATACAATAAGCCAATCGGGTCTAATTTTGCGGAGGTTTTATTGATCATAAACGCAATATAATTTATTACGCCAAATAGTAAAGAATATAGACTTTCCCTACAGAAATAGTGTACAAAACTATTAGATGCCATCTTCTAACTTTGGCTTAAAGCTTTGTACAAACAAAAATTTATGGTTAAGTATATTGCAATCTTTCTAAACTAGGTTTAGAAATAACTAGGTGCGTTACTATAACGCAGGTAAATAAAATAAGGCAACTTACTCTTATGGCTAACCCTAAAAAAGTTGAACGACCTCTTTCCCCCCATTTACAAATATACAAACCTATGCTGACTATGGTTTTATCTATATTGCACCGCCTTACAGGTATAGCTTTATATTTTGGTACTGCTTTATTGGTTTGGTGGTTGGTTGCATTGGCAAGCAGTGAACAAGCTTTTGCTTTTGCCTCGTGGTTTATGGCTTCACCCTTTGGGTTGTTTGTAATGTTTGGCTATACATGGGCATTATTTCACCATATGGGCGGTGGCATTAAACATTTTTTCTGGGACCTTGGTAAAGGCTTTGAGCTTGATACTGTCGAAAAAGTTGCAAAAATAGCAACCATTATACCGCTTGTTCTTACAATTATTGTATGGGCAATCGGGCTTGCATTGGCATAAGGAATAAACAAATGGGCAATTCAAATAACAATATGCGCACACCTTTAAGCAAAGTGCGTGGTTTAGGTTCAGCCAAAGATGGCACGAGCCACTTTTGGCGGCAACGCTTAACAGGCTTAGCGAACATTCCACTGGCTTTGTTTTTTATCTATGCCATTGCATCGGTTGCAGGCAAAAGCTATGAGCAAACATTGGCATTTATAGCCGCTCCGCAAGTGGCAATTATGTTGCTGTTATTCATTATATCGGGTGTCTATCATATGAAACTCGGCATGCAGGTAATTATTGAAGATTATATTCCCAACGAAAAAGTAAAAATTTTAGCCTTAATGCTCAATGTGTTTTTTGCAACTATTGTTGGCATTGCCTGCATATTCTCAATTTTAAAAATTAGCTTCGGAGCATAAATAATGGCGAACTTAAATCTAGATGCTTATGAAGTTATCGAACATGAATATGATGTGGTTGTGGTTGGCGCAGGTGGTGCGGGTTTGCGCGCTACATTGGGCGCAGCTCAAGCGGGCTTACGCACTGCATGTATTTCAAAAGTATTCCCAACCCGCTCACATACAGTGGCGGCACAAGGCGGCGTGGCAGCATCGTTAGGCAATATGAGCCCTGACAATTGGAAATGGCACATGTATGACACGGTAAAAGGGTCAGACTGGTTAGGCGACCAAGATGCTATTGAATATCTATGCCGAAATGCGCCCAAAGCGGTTTATGAATTGGAACATTTTGGTGTGCCGTTTTCGCGTACCAAAGAAGGTAAAATTTACCAACGCCCATTTGGCGGCATGATGCAAAATTTTGGCGAAGGTCCCGAAGCTCAGCGCACATGCGCGGCGGCAGACCGTACTGGTCATGCTATGTTGCACACATTATATGGTCAAAGTTTGCGTTATGATGCAGAGTTTTTCATCGAATATTTTGCTATAGATTTAATTATGGAAAATGGCGAATGCAAAGGCGTTGTTTGTATTAATATGGACGACGGCAAAATTCACGTTTTCCGCTCACATGTTGCTATTATGGCAACAGGTGGTTACGGGCGTACCTATTTTTCTTGTACATCGGCACACACCTGCACAGGCGATGGCAATGCCATGGTATTACGCGCGGGCTTAGGCTTGCAAGATATGGAATTTGTGCAGTTTCACCCAACAGGCATTTATGGCGCAGGCTGTTTAATTACCGAAGGCAGCCGCGGCGAAGGCGGCATTCTAATCAATAGCGAAGGCGAGCGTTTTATGGAACGCTATGCACCGAGCGCTAAAGATTTGGCAAGCCGCGATGTTGTACCCCGCGCCATGACTATCGAAATTCGTGAGGGGCGCGGTGTTGGTGCAGATAAAGACCATATTTATCTACATCTTGACCATCTCGACCCTGCTCTATTGGCAGAACGCTTACCAGGAATTTCCGAATCAGCTAAGGTGTTTGCAGGCGTCGATGTTAACAAAGAACCAATACCCGTATTACCAACTGTGCATTATAACATGGGTGGTATTCCAACCAATTATC
>CAZHCZ010000062.1:10684-10895 GCA_964531635.1 uncultured Hyphomicrobiales bacterium
GATGACCCCAATGCAATCGTCCAAGGGCTTATGGCAATTGGCGAAGCGGCTTGTGTATCGGTACATGGGGCGAACCGTTTGGGTTCTAACTCATTAATCGACTTGGTGGTGTTTGGTCGTGCTGCAGGTATGCGCGCGGGTGAAACCATTAAGCCCAACACTCCACATGCTCCACTTAAAGAAGCAGGGCATGAATTTGCGCTTAGCCGTT
>CAZHCZ010000063.1:0-10743 GCA_964531635.1 uncultured Hyphomicrobiales bacterium
CAGGGCAGAAAAAAACCGAATGCGGCATTCATTTACTTTAATGTGCATCTTTTTACAAGCACATGCGTCTAGTATATAATCACAGCATAGGATTATAAGCATGAACCAAGAATGGGTGTATTTTAGCAAACAAATTAAAGCCTTTGTTCACTCACGGGTAAAAAAACATGCCGATGCCGAGGATATTACTCAAAATATTTTGCTTAAAATACATCAAAATATCAACACTCTAAACGATAAGGCTAAATTAGAAAGTTGGATATATAGCATCGCCCGCAACAGCATTAATAGTCACTTTCGCAAAAACATATCAGACCCAATTGCTTACCCGTCCGAACAACCCGTTGAAAATATAGCAATGATAGAAAATGATAAACTCGCAATATTTGAGCTAGCTTGTTGCCTAAAGCCACTCATTGACAAGCTAAACGAAGATGCACGCGCCGCAATCAATGCCGTTAGTTTCGAGGGCTTAAGCCAAGTTGACTATGCAAAAAAACTAAACATCCCCTTACCCACCGCAAAATCCAGAATCAGGCGTGCCCGCAAACAATTAGCCACCGCGCTTAATAATTGTTGTAAATAACCTGCATCTTTATTACAGCTTCCGCGTCTCCCTTATGTAACCAAACAAAAGGAATTTATAATGACTGAAAATAACAAACCCAAATGCGAATGTAGCTGTAACTGTAGCTGTGATTGCAAATGCGATTGCAAATGCTAAATATTAAACTATAACATAACCAATATGTATCAAAATATTGTAAAATTTTATAATCATACTTCTTCTGGAAACCAGCAATTACAAAGAATTTTTGCCTATAGTTTTACGCCATTTGTAATTTTGATACTATTGATTGACTCTAGTTTTATTGCCATAAATTATATTGATTTACGCCCATTGGTGAACATTCTAACAATTGGTTATTTTATAGCCATGTTGGCCGCGACAGACACTAAGTTGCGTAAATTGATGATTATAATGGTGCCGCTATCATTCATTGGTGAATTGCTATTTGCCAATATATTTGATTTTTATGATTATCGCCAAGACAAAATACCCATCTACGTGCCTTTTGGTCACGCAATTGTTTACGGGGCGGGCTATATGCTCGCCCGTCAGCTAGTTCAGTATAATAATATTGTAAAAAAACTATTTTTTATTTTTTTCATTTTAATATTCTTAATCGCTGGGCTACTTTTGGGTGATCATTTGACCCTTATTTTAGGCTTATTATTTTTTTGGGGGCTGAGGCGAAAAAAGTGGAACCCTCTCTATTATTATATAGCGCTTTACGTATTGGTAATTGAATTTGCAGGCACATATTTTGGAGTTTGGGTTTGGGAGCAATATGTTTTTGGCTATATAGCAACCCTAAACCCGCCAGTTGGCGCTGTGTTTTTATACATTGGCGGCGATGTGCTATTATTACGGCTCGTTAGCTTTATGGAAAAGCACAATATTTTAAAGCCAAAAACAAAACCAAACTCCCCTAACTAATACGCAACAACACCATTCCGCCGAGTGTCGCAACACAGGCGATGGCTTTTAAATAACCGAATTTTTCTTTAAAAATTACCACGCCAATAAGCATCGCAAATATAATGCTAACCTCCCGCAATGCCACAACCGTTGCTATAGTGCTTTGGGTAAATGCCCATAATATTATCGCAAAACCCGAAAATGATGCCACACCGCCAAATGTCATAATAAATTTTTGACCACGGAATATCTCGCTTAAATAATGTGGGCTTTTAATGCCTATAAAAACCGTAAATACTATACCATTTATAACAGATAACAGCGCATAAAAACTAAGTGAACTGCCCGCAGCCCTAGCACCGAAGCCATCAATTATACTGTAAGATGCAATAAAACAGGCTGTAACAAGCGCCAAAATAATGGCCTTTCCGTTGCCTTTATTGGTATGATTCCCAGAAAATATCAAACATAATATTGCAAAAACTATCAACCCAAGTCCAAACAAGGTCAATATTTCAAACTGAATGCCTAATATCACAATAGAAAAAATGGTTACTATTAGCGGTGCAGTGCCTCTAGATATTGGGTAAACCAACGATAAGTCACCATGTTTATAAGCCGATGCTAAAAATATATGATACCCAGTATGCACCACAATCGCAAACGCCAAATAAATATAGCTATCTTCGTGCGGCAAGCCTACAAATGGCAATATTATCAGCGCAATAAACCCACAACCAACCACCATCGCTGTCATGCTAAGCAACTTATCATGTTGCGATTTTATCATCGCATTCCAAGTTGCATGTAAGGCAGCGGCAAATATTACGGCACTGAATACAAGTAAGGTCATTATTTAATCTTCGCTTTTTATTTGTAAAATTGCATAATATAAGATAATCTCCAGAATAAATAATATATAATATCTTCTCTAACAACAACAAAATCTTATGGATATTCGTTTTTTAGAAAGCCTAATTGCCACGGTTAAAACAGGTTCAATTGCAGCGGCTGCGCGCAAACAAGGCCTCACGTCTGCAGCGGTTTCCCAGCGCATAAAAACTCTAGAAAACCAGTTAAACATAAAGCTTTTATTGCGTGATTCTCATTCAGCCCGCCCTACTGCGCCTTGCAAGTTTCTTCTACCACGCATGGAACATATGGTTAAGCAAGGAAAAATGCTTAAATTAGAGAGTGATGATTCTTATTTGAGTGTACCTTTTAATATCGGCTGCATTACGTCAGCACTAACCCAATATGCCCCAAAAATCATCAAAGCCTTTGAGCATTATGCACCAAAGGCTGAATTGTTAATTAAACCGAGTGATTCCAGCCAGTTATTTCGATTATTAAAGGCTCAAAAAATAGATTGCGCCATCACCACCACCCCAAATTTTAAGTTGCCAAAAAACATTCATGCCCATCTTCTAATCAACCAACAATTGGTCATTTTAAGCAAATTTGCAAGTTCCCAACCACTACATAAACAAATACAACAAAACCCATTTATAGCTTACGACAAAACTGGTTGGGGTGGTCAATATGTCTATAATTGGATTGTTGAGCAAAATTTGAACCCGCATATCTTGTGCGAACTTAACTCGTTAGAAACCATTGCCCAATTGGTCGATGAAGGTCTCGGCATTGCTATATTACCCGAATGGCACGGCCTTTATAAGCATTTCAACCATTTAAATATCACACCCGTTTCAAAGTTTGGTTTCAAAAAGGCAAGGCGACAATTGTCTTTTTTATTTCATCAACAGCCAGAATCCATTAAATTACTAGAAATTGCCAAAAACTCAATTATAGTCAAGCAACTTAATAATTAAAGAAAAACAATGCCCAAACTTACAAAATATGGTTATATTATTCTAGGCGATGGCTACCAGCCCAATAAGCACCATGCTGTTATTGCATCAAACGAACTTTCAAGTCGTATTATTTGTGTGCAAAGCCTTGAAGAAGCCATTATAGTTGCTAAGCAAATGGTCAAAGATGGCATAGAGGTTATTGAGCTTTGTGGTGAGTTTGGTCAGTCGGGTGCATTTCAAATTGTTAATGCTATTAATTGCCAAATTCCCGTGGGCTATGTAAGTTTTGCAGGTTATGAGCATGATAAACTAACCAACTTTTTAGGCGGAGAACGACATGAATAAACGTATTAAAGCCCTATTTATAATCATAAGCCTAACTCTATCCACTGGCTTTTCCCAAGCTGGCGATGCCGCACTAAAGCGGATTATCGGTTTTTCTGCCGATGGTCAGTATTTCGCGTTCGAGCAATATGGCATACAAGATGGTTCAGGCTTTCCCTATGCTGATATTTTTTTTATCAACACCAAAACCAATCAATGGATAAAAGACACTCCACCCATTCGCATATTTATTAAAGATGAAAATGCAAGCCTTGGTAAAACCCGCGCCCAAGCCATCGCACAGGCTACACCTTTTATTAAAAAATTCGGAACAACCCTGCACGGCTTTACGCTGGTTTCCAACCCCATCACCCAGCTAGACCGCAAAAAGCGCACTGCCCATTTTGGCATTCACCCCAGCGCGCCTACGCTTAATCAATATAAGCTTAACTTAGTCGAGCATAAACTTCAAAACTCCGACTGCAAAACCTTCGCTCTTACACTCACATCGGTAAGTCCTCAAAGCCAAGTCGCAAAATACACCGATAGAACCCTGCCAAAAAGCCGTGGCTGTCCAGTAGAATATTCCATCTCCGATGTGCATTATTTCGAAGCAACAAATGGCGACACCGTATTTCTAACCTTCATCAATGTTATGAAGATAGGCTTCGAAAGCCCAGAAAGACGTTTCATAGTCACTCCTTTTTACATCAAAAAATAGCTCTATGCCCAATCTTATCGCCAGTCCCTATAAATTTTCTCTGTTCATAGCCATATTTTCATTCGCTATAACTTTTATAAGTGAATATTTTTTTACAGGGCTCATCGACATCAACTTAATTTTAGCCCTAGGCACTGGTTTTTGTACGTTTATAGCGGTGCTTATATTACGTTACCTACTGTTTTTTAAACTAAAACGCCCACTCTATAGATACATATTACTAATCGCCTTCCCCCTGCTTTACATGATATTATTGATAAGTTTTTTTGGTACAATAACCACAATTCAAAATTTTAAATATTTCAATGTATCATGGACAACACAACTCTACATCCAAGGTTGGCAGTTTCTTGGGCAATCCTTTGTTTACCTTGCTTTCAGCCCTCGGTTGCCATTTGTTATTACCAACTTGGCTATTATTATTTTATTTTATCAAAGCATCAAAAAACCCCCCTTGTTTTTTACAAATATTGCTGTTAAATAAACTCAACAAAATTCAAGTAAAAGGTCAAAATTATGATACCCCGTTACACCCGCCCCGAAATGGCCGCCATCTGGAATGCCGAAAGCAAATTTCAAATTTGGTTCGAAATAGAAGCCCACGCTTGCGATGCCCAAGCCGAACTTGGTGTAATCCCTAAATCTGCCGCCAAAGCCGTATGGGAAAAAGGCGGTTTTAACGTCGCCCGTATTGACGAAATTGAACGTGCGGTAAAACATGATGTCATAGCATTTTTAACCAGCTTAGCCGAACATGTCGGCGATGATGCCCGCTTTATTCACCAAGGCATGACCAGCTCCGATGTGCTAGACACTTGCTTTAACGTGCAATTGGTACGCGCCACCGATATGTTATTAATCGGCATGGATAGGCTTCTAGCCGCCCTAAAGAAAATAGCCTATGAGCATAAAAATAGTGTTTGTGTCGGTCGTTCGCACGGCATACACGCCGAGCCTGTCACATTCGGTTTTAAAATGGCGCAAGCCTATGCCGAGTTTGACCGCAATAGAGAGCGGCTTCTTGCAGCGCGTAAAGAAATAGCCACTTGTGCCATTTCAGGTGCAGTCGGTACATTCGCCAATATCGACCCATATGTCGAAGAGCATGTTGCCAAGGCGTTGGGTTTAGAATATGAACCCATCTCAACCCAAGTTATCCCGCGCGATAGACACGCAATGTATTTCGCCATATTGGGCGTAGTCGCAAGTTCAATTGAGCGTCTAAGTGTCGAAATTCGTCACCTTCAACGCACCGAAGTTTTAGAGGTCGAGGAATATTTCTCAAAAGACCAAAAAGGCTCAAGCGCAATGCCACATAAACGCAACCCAATTTTAACCGAAAACCTAACAGGCCAAGCGCGGCTTGTGCGTATGGCAATTACCCCAGCAATGGAAAATGTAGCCCTATGGCACGAACGTGATATTTCTCATTCATCAGTAGAACGCACCATAGGCCCCGATGCCACAGTAACCCTAGATTTTTCACTTCACCGCATGGCAATGGTCATAGAAAAACTCCTAGTCTACCCAGATAACATGATGAATAACATGAACAAATTAGGCGGGCTAATCCATTCCCAACGCGTATTACTAGCCCTAACCCAAGCAGGCACATCACGTGAAGATGCCTACCGCTTAGTTCAACGCAACGCAATGCCAGTATGGCGCGGCGAAGGCGACTTTTTAGACCTGCTTAAAAAAGACAAAGAAGTAACCGCCGCCCTAACCAATAAGCAACTAGAAGCTCTATTCAATCTAGACTATCACACAAAAAACATAGACAAAATCTTCACCCGCGTTTTCGGCGAATAAAAACAAACTCGGAAGTTTAGTCTGGCACCAAAAACCCGCAGCCTCTCAGTCAGCGCAAGTGAAAGTTGAAGATGTAAAAAGGCGGGGTGATGCGTGAGTTTGATTTGATTGGGAAGCAAATAAAAAAGCCCCCGCCCAACATTATATTGGGCGGGGGCTTCAAATAAGTGTAACTTTACTCGCCCGCAACTTGTGCTTGAGCTTCAACTAAAAATTCAGATAGTTTTTCCACCAAATCCGCTTCGGGGATTAAATGGTTGGCTGCATCCAAATCGGCAATAACTTTGCGTAAAATATCAGCATCGCCTTCTTCTTCAAGGTCAGAAATAATAACCTCTTTAGCATAAGCCAGCGCATCATCTTTTTCAAGAATTTCTGCCAACCAAAGCCCAAATAATTTATTACGGCGTGCAAGAATTTTAAACTCCATTTCCGCATCATGCGCAAATTTAGATTCAAACGCTTTTTTTCTACTATCAAATTTATCGGCCATTACTATTTTCCTAACAAAGCTATTATTAATCACGCCATTTTGTAGCACAAAGTCCAAAAAGTCACAAATATAATAAACTTATACCCAAACAATAAATAATCAGGTTTAAATTTACTTAAAATAAGTATATAGAAACCCTATATTTACTGCTATATTTAAGATTGCTATGTAAGAGGGTGAAATATGAAAAACCGCCGTAAAATCCACGAAGGCAAAGCAAAAATCCTTTATGAAAGCCCACATGCTGGCACACTCATTCAGCATTTTAAGGACGATGCCACCGCATTTAATGGCGAACGGCACGAAATTATCGACGGCAAAGGCGTACTGAATAACCGCATAAGCGAATATATTTTCCTTGCGTTAGAAAGCATAGGCATTAACACCCATTTTATTAAACGCCTTAATATGCGCGAACAGCTCATAAAAAAAGTCGAAATTATTCCACTAGAAGTTGTCGTTCGCAATGTTGTCGCAGGCTCACTTGCTAAAAAACTCGGCATAAAAGAAGGCACAAAGCTAAACCGCTCAATTGTCGAATATTACTATAAAGACGATAGCCTAAACGACCCAATGGTTACCGATGAACATATTACAGCGTTCGATTGGGCAGCTCCATCTGAACTAGAAGATATGGTGGCAATTGCCCTACGCGTAAACGATTTTTTAACGGGCTTATTCCAAGCTGTTGGCATTCAATTGGTCGATTTTAAACTCGAATTCGGTCGCCATGTCGAAGATGGCAATTTACGCATTATCTTAGCCGATGAATTCAGCCCCGACAATTGCCGTTTATGGGATATTAAAACAGGTGAAAAGCTCGACAAAGACCGCTTCCGTCAAAATCTAGGTGGCTTAGTCGATGCCTATCAAACTGTCGCCCGCCGCCTAGGTATTTTAAACGAAAATGGCGAAATTGCCGATACTGAACCCAAATCAGACCGCCCAACTCTAGTAAAATAACAGGATACCCTCATGAAAGCACGCATTACAGTTACCCTAAAATCTGGCGTTCTAGACCCGCAAGGCAAAGCCATCAACCATACATTAGAAGATTTGGGTTTTGATAATGTCGAAAAGCTGCGCCAAGGTAAAATTTTCGATATAGAAATTAACGAAACAGATAAAGCCAAAGCCCAAACCCAATTAACCCAAATGGCAGAAAAACTTCTCGCCAATATGGTTATGGAAAATTACGAAATCGAACTTTTAGATTAAGGTCAATATCATGCAAGCAAGCGTTATCGTTTTCCCAGGCTCAAATTGCGATAGAGATGTAAAAGTAAGCCTCGAACATGCCACAGGCAAGCCTGTCAACATGGTCTGGCATAAAGACAGCGAAATTCCCAAATCCGATCTTATCGTCTTACCTGGTGGCTTTTCTTACGGCGATTACCTACGTTGCGGTGCTATTTCTGCCAAAAGCAATATTATGAAAGCCGTTATAAATGCCGCCAATAAAGGCACACCTATACTTGGCATTTGTAATGGTTTCCAAATCCTAATAGAATCAGGCTTATTACCGGGCGCATTAACTCGCAATGTCAGCCTTAAATACATCTGTAAAGATATCCATCTAAGGGTCGAAAACAACGATACTATTTTTACAAAAAACTATAGTGCAGGGGCTATTATCCGCATTCCTGTTGCCCATCATGATGGCAATTATTTCGCCGATGAAAAAACGCTCGATATGTTAGAAGATAACAACCAAATAGCCTTCCGCTATGCCACACAATCGGGCGAAATAAATGCCAATGCCAATATAAATGGCTCACAACGCAACATAGCGGGCATTTATAACCAACAAAAAAACATCCTAGGCATGATGCCCCACCCCGAACGCCTCGACGAATTGTCATTGGGCGGCACCGATGGCGCACACCTGTTTAACAGCCTAGTCCACTCACTATAATAGGTCACAAGATAATGACATATACCGACACAGTTACCAAAGAAATAGTCAAACAACACGGGCTAACGCAAGATGAATATCAAATCATCATAAAACGCCTAGACCGCGCGCCAAATTTAACCGAGTTGGGCATTTTTTCGGTCATGTGGTCAGAGCATTGCTCGTATAAGTCCAGCAAATTTTGGCTTAAAACCTTACCAACAACAGGCGATTGCGTTATTTGCGGCCCAGGTGAAAATGCGGGCATTATAGATATTGGCGATGGTCAAGCGGCCGTGTTTAAAATGGAAAGCCACAATCACCCATCATTTATCGAGCCTTACCAAGGTGCGGCAACAGGTGTTGGCGGTATTATGCGCGATGTGTTCACCATGGGCGCACGCCCAATAGCCAATATGAACGCCCTGCGTTTTGGCGAGCCGACAAGTAAAAAACTCAAAGTTTTGCTTAATGGCGTGGTCGAAGGCATAGGCGGCTATGGCAATTGCATGGGCGTACCCACAGTTGGCGGCGAACTTAATTTCGATAAAAGCTATAACAGCAACAACCTAGTAAATGCCATGTGCGTAGGCTTGGTCGATACCGATAAAATTTTCTACTCAGCCGCGGCAGGTGTTGGCAACCCTATTGTTTATGTTGGCTCAAAAACAGGGCGCGATGGCATTCATGGGGCAACCATGGCATCGGCAGAATTTGACGAAAATTCCGAAGAAAAACGCCCAACCGTACAAGTCGGCGACCCTTTCACCGAAAAACTACTGCTAGAAGCCTGCTTAGAACTCATGCAAACCGATTGTATAATCGCCATTCAAGATATGGGTGCTGCAGGTTTGACTTCATCATCAGTCGAAATGGCAGATAAAGGCAATGTCGGCTTCGATATGAACCTAGACAATGTCCCCCAACGTGAAGAGAATATGACCGCCTACGAAATGCTGCTGTCCGAAAGCCAAGAGCGTATGCTCATGGTTATAAAACCAGGGCATGAAGCACAAGCCGAAGCCATTTTTAAAAAGTGGGCGCTAGATTTTGCAGTCATCGGCATAACCACTGATACAAACCGTTTAAGAATAACCCATAATGGCGTAACCGAAGTCGATATTCCCGTTGCGCCATTGGCCGATGATGCCCCCGAATATCAACGCCCTTGGGTTAAAACCACACCACCAGAAGCATTAACACCAGATGAAATCCCCGCCCCGCATTCAGTAACCGATGCCCTACTAACCTTAGTCGGTTCGGCAAACCATTGTTCACGCAAATGGGTGTGGGAGCAATATGACCATATGGTTATGCGCGATACGATTGGGCGCCCCGGTGGCGATGCCGCGGTGGTGCGTATTCACGGTACAGATAAAGCCTTAGCCATAACCACCGATGTAACCCCGCGTTATGTCTATGCCGACCCGTTCGAAGGCGGCAAACAAGCCGTTGCCGAAACATGGCGCAACTTAACGGCGGTGGGCGCAACTCCACTTGCCATTACCGATTGCATGAATTTTGGCAACCCCGAACGTCCCGAAATTATGGGGCAGTTTGTTGGTGCTATCCAAGGCATGTCCGAAGCCTGTAAAAAACTTAACTACCCCGTAGTTTCTGGCAATGTGTCACTGTATAATGAAACCAGCGGCTCAGGCATTTTACCAACCCCCGCAATTGGTGGCGTAGGTATATTGCAAGATGTTAGTAAAATGACCACCCTAGCCTTCAAGCAAGAAGGCGACAACATACTACTTATCGGCAAGGAAAACGGTCATCTAGGCTGTAGTGCCTATACAGAAGAAGTGTTGGGCAAAAACATCGGGCAAGCGCCAAAAGTTAACCTCGCTGATGAGCTAAAAAACGGCAATTTCGTCCGTCATCTTATTAATAATAGCCAAGTCAATGCTGTGCACGACATCTCAGATGGCGGTCTATACCTAGCTATAGCCGAAATGGCAATGGCATCGGGCATTGGCGCAGATATTAAAATGTCCGACACCAAACTGCCTGAACATTCGATACTTTTTGGCGAAGACCAAGCCCGCTATATTGTCACCGTCCCACCGGGAGGTGTTGCCACCATCTTAAAACGCGCCAACGAAAAAGGCGTAACCATTCGCTTGCTTGGCACGGTCATCGGTACACGCATAACAATAGATGAAACGCGCCCACTCTCCGTATCAAAACTTAAAAAAATTC
>CAZHCZ010000064.1:0-10631 GCA_964531635.1 uncultured Hyphomicrobiales bacterium
AAAGCATAGAGCAACTAGAGAGTTTAGGCTATAATGTATATGCCTCTATTCCACTAAGCCTGCAAGAAGAAAAACTCGCTAAGCTTAAACCTAAAGCAGGTGAAACTAGAATATTAAGTTATTTGCACCCCGAAGAATTGGCGGTTGAGGCTATAAGGTCGTTGCGTACCAGTTTGCATTTTGCAATGATGGAGGCTGATAATAATATCATTATGATTACGGGCCCAAGCCCTGCTATTGGTAAAAGCTTTGTCTCGCTAAACTTAGCAACTTTAATTGCCCAATCCGATAAAAAAATATTGTTGGTCGATATGGATATGCGCCGTGGTAAACTGCATGATAGTTTTGGTATTAAGCCTTCTCCGGGAATATCAGATTATCTTATCGGAGATGCTGAATTTGATGAAATTTGCCATGCCAGTAAAGTTAAAGGTTTAGATATAATTCCCCGTGGAAAAAACCCGCCAAACCCTTCTGAGTTAATAATGAGCAAAAGCTTTGCTAATTTTTGCCAAGAATATAAAGACCAATATGACTTTATTATTCTCGACACGCCACCAGTTTTAGCCGTGACCGACGCCGCAATAGTCGGCAAAATAGCGGGCACGTCGATGATGGTGGTTAAACAGGGTGTAAACCACCTAAAGGAAGTTGAGCAAGCCACAGATAAACTTGCAATAACTGGCGTAGAAATAAAAGGCTACATATTTAACGGCATCAAAAAAACTGCATCTACTGGTCATTATCAATATGAATATAAAGATGATCCCTGATAAGCATTTGCAACAGAGCTCATTTATATTAAAAACAATTTTTTAACAGTTGTTTTGTATTCTCCAATGTCATTTGAATTGGGTTACCACCTACACTTGGGTCAAGCAAAGCCATGGCCGCTATACGGTCAATGTCATTTATATCGACACCCAATTCACTAAGGTTTTTAGGAATGCTAAGCGCGTCATTCAGTTCGCCGACAAAATCGTAAAATCCGTTAAAGCCACCTGAAATGCCTAAATATCCTGCGGCTTGTTCTATCCGAGTTTCTATATAAGCGCGGTTATAATTCAAAACTGGCTGCATTACCACCGCATTTGTTGTGCCATGATGGGTATGATAAATTGCGCCAATTGGGTGTGATAAGGCATGAATAGCCCCAAGACCTTTTTGAAATGCCGTAGCACCCATTAAAGCTGCCGACATCATTTGAGCACGACCCATTAAATCATTGCCATCTTGATAAACATTTAACAGATTGTCTTTTACCAAACGCATGCCTTCTATAGCAATGCCTTGGCTCATTGGGTGATAATGCGGGCTAGAATATGCTTCTAAACAATGAGCGAACGCATCCATGCCTGTCCCTGCGGTAATCATCTGCGGCATACCAACCGTGAGTTCGGCGTCACATATTACGCATACGGGCATTAATTTTGGGTGAAATATAATTTTTTTAGTTTCGGTTTTGCTATCGGTTAATATACCTGCCCGCCCGACTTCCGACCCAGTGCCAGCAGTGGTCGGCACAGCAATAACGGGGTAAATAGCATCGGCATTAGCGCGGGTGTACCAATCGTCGACATCTTCTAAATCCCATACATTATTAAGCGGTGCAGCCAAAGTTTGACCTGCCATTAATGCCACCAATTTACCAAGGTCAAGACCAGAACCGCCACCAAATGCAATAACCCCATCATGGTCGCCAGCTTTAAATGCCGCGACTCCATCATCGAGGTTTTTTTCATTCGGGTTGGGGTCGACATCGCTAAACATCGCCGCATCTATACCAGCATCAGCCAATATTTGCATGGCGTTTTGGGTGATAGGCAATGATGCCAAGCCTTTGTCAGTGACCAATAATGGGCGTTTAATGCCATTGGCAAGGCAAGTTTCGGCCAATTCTTTAATACGCCCTGCGCCAAATTTAATTTGCGTTGGGTAGCTCCAATTGGCAAAATATTTCATAGTCATACTTTCTTTAAATGATAAGATTTAACGCGAGTTACACTTTGATAACCCATGCTCGATAATGAAATACCACGTCCCGTGTTTTTGCAACCTGTCCAACATAAAGCGGGGTCTAAATAATCGCATCTATTCATAAATATCGTGCCTGTTTCTATCTGCGCGCCAATTTTTGTCGCTGTCTTAATATCTTTTGTCCAAATAGACGCGGTTAAGCCAAATTCGCTGTCATTCATTAGTTTAATCGCCTCATCATCAGATGATACTTTCATAATACCCACCACAGGCCCGAAACTTTCATCCTGCATAATGCGCATATCGTGGGTTACATTTATTAATATTTCTGGTGCTAAATAAGCGTCTTGCCCTGTATCTTTGGGAAATTTTGTACGATCAATAATTGTGGTTGCGCCTTGTGCTACGGCTTCACTAATTTGTGCGCGAACTTCATTGGCAAACCTTATTGCCGCCATCGGCCCTAATGTGGTTTCTGGGTCAAGCGGGTTGCCCAATGTGTAAGCATCGACAATGGCTTTGGCTTTGGTGACAAATTTATCGAATATGTTCTCATCGACATAGATGCGCTCAACGCCGCAACAAGACTGGCCGCTGTTAAACATCGCGCCATCAATTAAGGTTTCTACTGCATTATCCAAATCAGCATCTGCGCGTACATAGGCAGGGTCTTTGCCGCCGAGTTCAAGCCCTACGCCAACAAATGTTCCCGCGGCGGCGGTTTCAATTTGTTTGCCGCCGTTAACAGAGCCTGTGAAGCTAATAGAATCGAAGCTGCGTTCTGCTATTAAATCGCCCGATGTTGCATGGTCAATAAATATGTTGGTAAATAAACCCTTAGGCAACCCTGCTTGTTCAAAGGCTTTAACAAAGCGTTCACCTGCTAAAATTGTTTGTGTCGAATGTTTTAATATTACTGCATTGCCCGCCACTAAGGCAGGAACAATTGTATTTATTGCAGTTAAAAATGGATAATTCCATGGCGCAATAACCAAAACCACCCCTAATGCTTCGCGTGTAATATAACGGTCAAATTCATTTGAATTTTCAATAGTAATCGGTTTTAGCGCGTCTTCGGCAATCGAGACCATGTGTAAGCCGCGTTGTTTAACACCAGCAATTTCGCCGCCGTAACGAATAGGTCTGCCCATCATATGTGCAAGCTCTAAAACAATTTCATCATTCATCGCCTCAAGGGCGTCAATGGCATTTTTTACACTCTCAATACGTGTATTTAAATCTGTTGCTGCCCACGTTTTTTGTGCGCTACGCGCAGTGTTTATTAGGCTCTTAATTTCGGCACTGCTTTGTAAATTTCGCGTGGCATATACCGAGCCATCAATTGGCGAAATACAGGTTAGTTTTGACATTTGATTTGCTTCCTTCATTTTTATTTATGATTGCTCAAAACCACGTTTAAGTTCCCAGTCATTGACCCTACGGTCATGTTCCGCCTGTTCCCATTTTGCGGCATGTATATAATGCTCAATCACATCATCGCCAAAAGCTTCACGCAGCATTGTTGAGCCATTTGTTTGCACAAAAGCTGCACGTAAACTTGCTGGAATTTCTTCGACATTAACATCTGTCGCATAAGCATCGCCCACAAAGGCTGCTGGCAATTCTAGTTTTTCTTCAATGCCTTTCATGCCCGCTGCAAGCAAGGCGGCAAAGGCTAAATATGGGTTTAAATCGCTACCACCAACACGGCATTCAATGCGTATGGCTTTGCTGTTGGCACCACATAGCCGATAACCTGCTGTGCGGTTATCAAGCGACCAAATGGCTTTAGTCGGAGCAAATGTGCCAGCAACAAACCTTTTATAACTGTTGATGTTTGGGGCTAAAAATAAGGTAATGTCCTTGGCGTATTTAAGCAAACCCGCTATATAGTGCCGCATTAATTCACTCATGCCGTTTGGTGCGTCTTTGTCAAAAAACAATGCCTCTTTCCCGTCTAAACTCCATAGAGATTGATGCACATGTGAGCTGCTGCCTGCGGCATCGTCATGCCATTTTGCCATAAAAGTAACGGACTTGCCTTTAGACCATGCAATTTCTTTACAGGCGTTTTTTATCAATACATGATTATCGGCACTGGTTAAACCATGGTCATATTTTACATTAATTTCTTCTTGCCCTGCCGATGCCTCGCCTTTAGAACATTCAACGGTAATGCCAGCGCCATATAAACCATTGCGAATCGGGCGCATTACATCTTCTTCTTTTGTAGTCTGAAATATATGATAATCTTCATTATATGTGCTGACTAAATCTAAGTTTTGATAGCCCGCTTTTTGCGCCTCGCTAAAATTTTGATTGAATATAAAAAATTCTAATTCCGATGCCATCATCGGTGCCATGCCCATCGCCTCAAATTTAGCAATTTGGGCTTTTAAAATGGCGCGTGGTGAATGAGCAACAGGCTTATGAGTATGGTTGTCGAGTATATCGCACAACACCATTGCTGTCCCCTCGAGCCAAGGGGTTAACCGCATTGTGCTTAAGTCTGGCTTCATTATATAGTCGCCATAGCCTTTTTCCCAACTTGTTGATTTATAACCGTCAACGGGGTTCATCTCCATGTCGGTCGCTAGTAAATAGTTACAGCAATGGGTTTCTTCAATTGCATTGTCTAAAAAATATTGCGCATGAAACCGCTTGCCCATTAAGCGCCCTTGCATATCGACCTGACAAACCAACATGGTGTCGATGCTGCCATTGGCTATTTTGGTTTTTAAATCTTCTAAACTCAATTCATTCGCCATTTTAAGCTCCATTCCATTTTCATAAACTTATAACCATCAACAGTAATGACAACAAATTTATAATTTGCAATTATTTTTTGTAAAAGTTTGACTCATTGGATAGTTTAATCCTATGATTAATCTTAATCCTTTGCAACTGTAATGAGATTAATTAAATAAAATAGGGAGAAAAGAATGAAACTTGTAAAAACTACTATGGCTTTAATGTTGGGTGTAGGTACTATATTAAGCGCACAAAGCGTAAGTGCTGAAACCTTGCGCTTGCTAACTTGGGGTGGATACGCACCAAAAGAAGTTGTGGATCTGTTTAAAGCTGAAACAGGTATTACTGTTGAAGTGACCAAGTCGAACAATGAAGATATGATTGCTAAGCTTAGCGCAACACAAGGTGGCGGGTTTGACCTTGCTCAACCTAGCCAAGACCGTATTGCCAGCGCACATGCTGAAAATAACATTTATAAGCCAATTGATTTGTCGAAAATTAATTCGGATTTGTTTATTGCCAGCATGTTAGATGCAACAAAAGACAGCTCTATGTTTGAAGGCGCAGTCTATGGCGTGCCACATGTTTGGGGAACATCGGGTTTGATTGTTAATGCCGATAAAGCCGCAAATGTTAAGGATTATGTTGACCTTTGTAATGCTGAATATAGCGGCAAAGTGACGTATCGTTTAAAACGCCCAACTTTAATTGGTTTCGCATTCTCTATGGGAATGGACCCATTTGCAGCTTATGATGACACTGCAAAATATACCGAAATTATGGAAAAAGTTGGTGAAAAGCTTATTTCGTGCAAAGGCAATGTTAAAGCCTATTGGTCGGGTGGCGATGCCATGAAAAACTTAATGCGTAGTGGTGAAACTGTTGCTGCTATGGCATGGGATGCTGGCGGTTGGCAGCTTAATGACGACAATGCAGCCATTAATTTTGTTGCACCAACGTCGGGCGCATTGGGCTGGATTGATGCTTTTGCTATTCCGCGTAAGAGTAAAAACGAAGAAGCCGCTTATAAGTGGATTAACTTTGTTATGCAGCCAAAAATTGCCGCTATGATTACAGATGTCGCTGGTAACTTTACCGCTTCAAAAGGTGCTGATGATCTGGTTAATGCAAAGCTAAGTGCTAAGTTTAAAGCCAGCTTTAGTGCTGAAGCGATTGATAACATTAAATGGTATCCGCCTGTTCCTGCTGGTTTAGAAGCAATTGAAGGCAAGGTTCTTGATAGAGTTAAGGCCGCCAAATAATACAATAGTTTAAGGCGTAATCTTTAAGGTTACGCCTTTTTAGTTTTTACTTGAGGTTAGATATGGATATTGATTTAGAGTGCGTTGGACTGGGTAAGCAATTTGGGGAATTTGTGGCGGTCGATGATATATCGTTTGAAATTAAAAAGGGGAGTTTCTTCTCAATTTTAGGCCCTTCGGGTTGCGGGAAAACCACTTTATTGCGAATGTTGGCAGGGTTTGAAACGCCAACTTATGGCGAGATAAAAATTAAAGGCAAGTCGATGATTGGCGTGCCGCCGAATAAACGACCTGTTAATATGGTTTTTCAACATTTGGCATTGTTTCCAAACATGAATGTTGCCGATAATATTGGCTATGGACTGCGCCGCCAAGGGGTAGATAAAGGCGAAATAAAACGCAAAACCGATGAAGTTTTAGCACGGGTGAGTTTGCCTGACAGTGGGCTTAAGCAAATATCGCAACTTTCTGGTGGGCAAAAACAGCGTATCGCAATTGCGCGTTGTTTGGTATTAAACCCCGACTTATTGTTGCTTGATGAGCCATTGGGTGCGTTAGATTTAAAATTGCGCGAGCATATGAAGGTTGAGCTTAAACAGCTTCAAGAAGAATTTGGCACAACATTTGTTTATATTACACACGACCAGTCTGAAGCTTTGGTAATGAGCAACCAAGTGGCGGTAATGGATAAAGGGCGGTTTAGCCAAGTGGATAACCCACAAGAGTTATATTACAACCCACAAAATGCGTTTATTGCTGGGTTTATTGGCGATAGCAACCGTTGGGTTGGTAATGTTACTGCTATAGTCGGCGATGTTTTGCAGGTTAAAACTAAAAGTGGGCTAATGTTTAATTGCCTTGCAACTGCTGGAGCCCATATTAATGTGGGGGCAGAAGTTGAAATATTTGTTAGACCTGAGGCGATTGAAATTTCACCTAAAAGCCATGATGGCGCTAAACATAATTTGTTAAAGGTTAAAGTGACAAATATTTTATTTGATGGGGCGAGCAGTCAGCTTTTGGTTAAAGAAATGAAATCTGGCGGTGAGTTGACGGTTAAACTGCCACAAACAGCTGAGTTTAAAAGTTTAAAAAATGGTGATGCGTTGGAAATATCTTTTCCTGCTGAACAGGTTAAAACATACCTTACCCAAAGCGGGGGCTAAGCATGTCTGCTAAAATAAAAGTTTCTGCACCGTTTAAATTGGGCTTATATTTATTGCTTTTACCAATATTATTATGGTTGGTTTTATTGGTAATATTGCCGCAATTGACTATGTTTAACATCTCGTTACAAGAGCGGGTTGCACCTCGGGTTTATGAATATGGTGTCAATAACTTTGTTGCGTTTTTTACCGAGCCTTTATATTGGAATACGTTTTTACGAACGGCCATTATGTCTATTTTAGCGACATTTTTAACTTTGATTATCGCTTTTCCTGTTTCTTATTATATTGCTAAAATGTTGCGCGGGCGGGCTAAAGGTTTATTGTTTGTTATGTGCCTTATTCCATTTTGGGTTAGTGAATTGGTGCGGACATATGGTTGGATGATTCTATTGCGTGAAAGTGGTGTTTTAAGCTCATTTTTGCAAAAAGTTGGTCTTGTAGATGGACCGATTGAGTTTTTATATACCGACGCGACAATTATGTTGGGGTTGGTTTATACCAGCATGTTGTTTATGGTTGTGCCATTAACATCGACTTTAGACAGTTTGGATGACAGTTATATTGAAGCGGGTTATGACCTTGGCGGCAATGGCTTGTCGATTTTGTGGAATATTATTATCCCCCATGCCAAACCTGCGATTGTTTCGGGCTGTATTGTGGTGTTTATGCTAACATTGGGCAACTATTTAACACCAATTCTGTTGGGCGGCAAATCTAGTTTATGGTTTACTGAACAAATATTTACCCAATTTATTACACGCTTTAATTGGCCTCAAGGTTCGGCATTTGGGGTGCTGTTATTGTTTATTTCGTCTTTAATTGTTTGGGCTGGGCTTAAGCTTACCAAACAATCATTCACCAAAGTTATGTCTTAAGGGAGGATTAGAATTATGATACCGTCTATTCCGCAATCTAAATCATTTAAAGTGACTTATAAAATATATGTGACTTTGTTTTTTATCTTTTTACTCGCGCCATTGGTTGTGGTGGGCGTATTTTCGTTTAATGACAGCATGTTCCCATCGCCACCATGGGGCGGGTTTACTTGGGATTGGTTCTTTTCCGACAGTGAGCCTAAACTTGGGGTGTTTTATGATGAGCAGCTTTACGGTTCTATTTGGACAAGTTTTATTGTTGCGGTTTTCACCACGCTATTAGCGGTAGGCTTAGCAACAAGCAACGCATTTTTGTTTGAGCGTAATGAATTTAAAGGCAAAGGTTTTTTATATATGCTAACGCTTTTGCCGTTGGTTATACCAGGGGTAATATTGGGTGTTTCGATATTAATTATGAGCTCAAGTATCGCCAATTACTTTGATGATGTTTGGGGTATAGATTTGGAGTTTTTACGCCCCGGCTTACCATTAGTAGTTTTCGGACAATTCGCATTTATTACCACCATTTGCACCCTAATTATTGCCGCACGGTTGCGGACATTTGACTTAACCTTAGAGGAGGCCGCTCTAAATTTAGGTGCTACACCATTGCAAGCCGTATTTACAATAACCATTCCGTTTTTATTGCCCGCAATTATCGGCGCATCGGTAATTAGTTTTTTAATGTCGTTCGAAAATTTCAACACGACTTTAATGCTTGTCGGCTCAGACAGCCCACTAACCATTACCCTATATGATAGGTTACGCGAAGGGGCGACGCCGGTTATTAATGCAGTATCATTATTACTAATGATTGGCAGTGTAATATTGGCATTGGCAAATTACATGTTGCAGGGCAAGAATAAAGATTAATTAAATAACCACCAAATTAAAGGGTATTTAATTGACAAAAACCGCTAATACTCGATATTCCATTATTTGTTTCTGATATGAGTTATGGCGGAGGTCGCTTAGACTAAAAAAATGACTGTCTTTGGGTATCTGCAAAGGTATGTGTCACAATAATGTTGCCAGCTTGTATATTATAATTGTTGTGGTGATTGCCAATGTGACGATAATTATTCGTTCTGAAGTCCGTTTACTGAGCCTGACTAGCGCCATTTTTCCGAATATTGTTGCTAAAATCATCACCGGAATAAGATAAACAATTGGCAACAAAATGTCAAACGTGACCTGCCCTGTTTGCAGGCGAACAAAGGTTGAAACACCGCCTAAAACCAAGCTCAATGCCGAACTTGTGCCGTGCATTTGTAGCAGCGACAACCCACGGGACAGTAAATAAACTTTTCTAAGCGAGCCCCCGCCACCCAAACCAGCCCCATGCATAAACCCACTTGCGATGCCCGTTAGATAGTTACCGCTGGCACTTTCTTTTTTGGGTTTTTTATAGTTTGGCAGCAACGTAACAATTTTTTTGTAAAAAAAATAAATGGTCATGACTAGCATAATTAAGTACAGCATAAATTCGGGTGCAAAGCCGACGGCATATGTTCCGATAATTGCAAAAACCACTGAGATTGGCAGCATAGTTAAGGCGTATTTCCAAACAATATCGCGGTAAAAAACCGTTGCTTTGATTGTGCTGTTCACCGTGAAGAAAAACACGGTCATACTTATCGCTGTATGCGGGTCAACAATAAGCGAAAGCAGTGGGTTGAGCACAACCCCGCCAGTGATTGGAACAATAACAAAGAAAAAGGAAAATAGCCCTAACAAGACATAGACCACAGCCGTCAATTTATTTTCTCCATTATATATATAATCATTATTTATTTCCTGATTTATAAGTTTTCATGCTCGAGTCTGAAAAGTAAAAAACTGCATTTTGCGGCGCTATCCAATTTACGACTTCTACTTGTGGGGTATTGGCTATTATATGGCGAAATACTCGTGCAATGCCGCCATGCGATACAACAATTGTTGGTTTGTTTATTTCACTTAAAAAGCTATTTATCCGCTTGCTCGCCTCCACATAACTTTCACTGCCACTAACCTTCAAACCCCAAAATTCACTGCCCCGTTCCCCTCTTTTGGGAAGTGCTGCTGCAAGCTCATCGTCAAGGTCATCATGCCTAAACCCCTCGCAAACGCCAAATGATAGCTCTATTAAACGCTCGTCTATAGTCACTTCTGGCAACGGCTCTGAAAGTTGCTCACGGATAATTTCGGTGGTTTTTCTTGTTCGCGAAAGTGGAGAGCTAAACCAATTAAAGTCACTGGGTTTTAAGTTTTTTTGGTGGAATATTTTTTGTAAAATCACACCATTTGTTTTGCCTTGCTCTATACCTGTTTGATTAAGTTCAATATCTGACTGCCCCTGATAGCGCCCTTGTTTGTTCCAATCCGTTTCCCCATGACGAATAAAATATATATCAGCTAAATTTGCATTGTCCATTATCTTACCCTAAAATCTTTATGTTTAAAATAGTATATAACTTTTGCCACATAAGCAATCAGCTTACAAGTTTGCTTTTATATAGCATAATCAACTTTGGTCGTGTCACATTTTACAGTCGGAATTATGTGCCACAAATGTTTCATTATAAAACGCGTAAAAGCCCCTTGTTTGACGAGGG
>CAZHCZ010000065.1:0-10354 GCA_964531635.1 uncultured Hyphomicrobiales bacterium
AATCTGCCCTGCCCGTGCTTTTTTGTAAAGCCCTTTAGGGTCACGTTTTTCACATGTTGCAAGGTCTGCCTTAACATAAACCTCATAAAAACCACCACCCTGAACACAGGCAGCTTTTTCGCGTTCTTCTTTAAACGGCGATATAAGCGATACAATAACAATAAACCCTGCCCGCGCCATTAACGCAGCAATTTCACTTGCACGACGGATATTTTCGCGCCTATCGGCATTAGTAAAACCAAGGTTATTGTTAATGCCGTGGCGTAAATTATCGCCATCGAGCACATAAACCTGCATACCTTTTCTAAATAATTTACGTTCCAAGCTTAACGCTAAAGTCGACTTTCCTGAACCTGAAAGCCCAGTAAGCCACAAAACCCCGCCTTTATGACCATTATAATTTTCGCGTTCTTCCACACTTACCGCATGGTCAATTCGGGTAATATTGACTTGATGGGCAAAAATCTCTTTGCGGTGGTTTTTATAGCCATCAAGGCTAATAACGCCACCACCTGCAATATCGTATTTTTCTAGCAAAACAAACCGACCCGATTTTGCAAATTGGCGATAATCGTCCAAAGCAATCGGGCTACGGGTGGTTAAAACCACTGCGCCCATTTGGTTGCGCAACAATTGCTCACCACTATGTTTAGATAGGCTTTCAGCATCTAAAACATGGTTTATCCGCAATACACGCACATTAATTTGTGCCGTACCAAGCTTCATCTTATAATTTTTACCAACCTCAAACGGTGTTTGCCCCAACCAAAATAAATTGGCTGTAAATTCTTCACCCAAATGCGGTGCATCATCATGCGCAATATGCGAAATAATATCGCCACGCTCGACAAATATCTGCTCCGTTAAAGTAATGCCGACAGCCTGCCCCGCACTTACAACCAAATCGCGCTTTTTATCATCGCTATAGGCGTTAGGCCATGCTTCTATATTTTTAACAACCGCTTTTTTACCACTGGGCGAAAATGTTATTCTATCGCCAATGCGCAATTGACCCGCTACAATAGTACCAGCAATAATCCGCCTATCGTCAAATTTATAAACATCTTGAACAGGCAAACGCAAAGGCAGTTTGTCATCGGCGGATATAATTTTAAAATCATCGAGCGATTGGGTAACGCTCATGCCTTTATACCAGCGCATACGGTCTGAAAGTTCGACAATATTATCGCCTTTACGTGCCGAAATAGGGATAAACCGAGTTGGTACAACGCCAATAGAACTTAGGTATGCGCGATATTCCACTTCAATTTCATCAAATCTCGCTTGTGAATAATCGACCAAATCCATCTTATTAACAACGACTGCAATCTGCTTAACACCAAGCAAATTCAACAAATAACCATGACGGCGCGATTGTTCTTGCACACCTTCATGTGCGTCAATCATTAACAAAGCCGCGTCCGATTGCGCTGCCCCTGTTACCATATTTTTTAAAAATTCTTTATGCCCCGGCGCATCAATAATCGTATAATCGCGTTTTTCAGTATTAAACCAAATTTGACTGGTATCAATGGTAATGCCTTGGTCGCGTTCTGCCTGAAAACTATCCATTAAAAACGCATATTCAAACGCCACACCACGCTTTTCACACATGGCGACAATGCTTTCATACTTGCCTTCGGGTAAACTGTCAGTGTCGTGAAACAAACGCCCAACAAAGGTCGATTTACCATGGTCAACATGCCCAACAATCGCAACTTTTAATATTTCTCTCGAATTAGCCATCTTATAAATATCCTTCAGTCCGCAACCGTTCAAACGCATCTTCGGTTTCATGGTCAAGCGCACGCCCACTGCGTTCCGAAACGCGGGTTGTTTCTAATTCTGCAATAATTTCTTCAATCGTATAGGCATCACTTTTTACGGGGTTGGTAATATCCTCATCACCAAGTGAACGGTAACGCAACCCGTTTTTCGAACGGTATAATGCAATAATTGGAATATTTTCTCGGTGCGTATAATTCCAAATATCAATCTCCGTCCATTGTAATAATGGGTGAATTCGTATATGCGTGCCTTCAGGGAATTCTGTTTTATATTGGTCCCAAAATTCTGGCGGCTGATGTTTAAAATCCCATCTCCCGTCCTTACCACGTGGGCTAAACACCCGCTCTTTTGCTCGAATGGCTTCCTCATCACGCCTTATGCCTGCAAATAAAGCATTAAACCCATATTTTTTAGTGGCGTTTCTTAAGCCGACAGTTTTACGCGCTGCACTACGCGCGGCAGGTGGTAAAGTTTCGTCCATTTCTTCAAACGGTGGGCAAAGCTCGCGAATAAAGTTTAAATTCCATTCTTTTGCATAACGGTCTCTAAATGCATACATTTCTTTAAATTTTTTCTCGGTGTCGACATGCATAACAGGAAAAGGCACATGACCATAAAATGCCTTTTTCGCCAACCAAACCATGACGTTAGAATCTTTTCCCAAAGACCATAAAAGTGCAATATTTTCAATTTTGTTAAACGCTTCTCTAAAAATATAAATAGATTGCGCCTCTAAATCATCTAATCGCGACATATCGCACCTTTCTCACAAGATTATTTTATGCGTTTATTCACAATATTTAATGTAAAGTCAACTTAATATACTATATTTAATGTAAATTAATATATTTAACATTTTGAAATAGTAAATAAGAAAACATATTGACAAAAAATATAGCCATATTAATGTAAAAAAACACAAAAGAGTCTAATATGAAATTTAAAAATTTAAGCTTTATAAGCAGCACAACACCCGAAGCCATGGCAGCAAAAGCTGAGCTTACAAAAAAATATGGCAATTGCGATACCAGCAAAGCCGATGTTATCATTGCACTTGGTGGCGATGGACTAATGCTCGAATGCTTGCATAAGTTTAACAATAAAAACACCCCTATATACGGTTTAAACCGCGGTACAGTGGGGTTTTTAATGAATGAGTTTAACCAAGGCGACCTATTAGAGCGCCTAAATGCCGCCGTAGAACATATCGTCCACCCGCTAAAGGCCGAAATAGAAACCACCGATGGCACAAAACATTGTGTGAGCGCATTCAACGAAGTATCAATGCTTCGTCAAAGTCATCAAGCGGCAAAATTACAAATTTCAATTAACAAAAAAACGCGACTCGAAGAATTGGTCTGCGATGGCATATTGGTCGCCACCCCTGTTGGCAGTACAGCTTATAACCTCTCCGCCCACGGCCCTATTATCCCCATCAACACCCCGTTAATTGCCCTTACCCCCATTAGTCCATTCCGCCCGCGTCATTGGCGCGGCGCATTGCTGCCCGACAATGTCTGCATTACAATTAAGGTTTGCGCACCACAAAAAAGACCAGTTTCAGCCGTTGCTGACCATCAAGAAATTCGTAACGTCAACGAAATTACTATAAAACAAAATAAAACCACCAGCGCCACCATGCTTTTCGACGCCAAACACAATTTAGAAGAACGCATATTACGCGAACAATTTGGTTATTAAAACTACAATAAGTTGGAGTTAGAGCCTAAGGAGCGCAAACATCTGAGCGCATTAGAAATCTTTTGCCTGTGCCATTGTCTAGCGAAAACATACCGCCTTTGCCATCGACGACATCAATAGTAAAAATTGGATAGTTCCAAGCTTTATATTGCTCGGCGCTTATATAAAATTCTGCACCGCCAATTTCTCCTAATAAAACATCATTATCACCCAAGAGCATTTCACCTTTTGGGTAACACATCGGCGAAGAACCATCGCAACACCCACCAGATTGAAAAAACATGACTTCCCCATGCTTGTCTTGCAGTTGCTTAATAAGCCCAAGCGCTGATTCTGTTGCTTTTACTTTTTCTGACATAATATTTTCCTAAAATAAAAAGGCGCACCTATTAAAGTGCGCCTTAATGTTATATTTTAAAAGAAACCAAGCTTGTTAGGGCTATAACTAACCAACATGTTCTTAGTTTGCTGATAATGATTAAGCATCATAAGATGAGTTTCACGTCCAATGCCTGATTGCTTATAACCACCAAATGCAGCATGAGCAGGGTAAGCATGGTAACAGTTTACCCACACACGCCCAGCTTTAATAGCACGACCAAAGCGGTAACAACGGTTAGCATCACGCGACCAAACGCCAGCACCAAGTCCGTAAAGCGTGTCATTCGCAATTTCTAATGCTTCCTCATCGGTTTTAAAGGTCGTAACCGAAACAACAGGTCCAAAAATTTCTTCTTGGAAAACTCTCATTGAATTGTCACCCTTAAAGATAGTCGGTTTGACATAATAACCACCGTCTAAATCTCCACCGGGTTTCAATGCTTCGCCACCAATAAGAATTTCAGCGCCCTCTTTACGACCAATATCAAAATAAGCAAGAATTTTCTCTTGTTGTTCACTCGAAGCTTGCGCACCAACCATTGTATTAAAGTCTAGCGGGTCGCCTTGAATAATCGCCTTTGTGCGTTCTAAGCAAAGTGCCATAAAGTCTTCATAAATATCTTCATGGATAAGCGCACGAGAAGGGCAAGTGCAAACTTCACCTTGGTTAAATGCAAATAAAACAAAACCTTCAACCGCTTTGTCAAGGAATGCATCATCTTCACGCATAATGTCTTTAAAGAAAATATTTGGCGATTTACCACCAAGTTCAACAGTCGATGGAATTATATTTTGTGCAGCATATTGCATAATTAAACGCCCAGTTGCAGTTTCCCCTGTAAAGGCAACTTTATCAATGCGTTTGTTTGTAGCCAGTGGTTTGCCTGCTTCAAGTCCGTAGCCATTGACCACATTTAATGTACCAACTGGTAGAATATCAGCAATTAACTCCATCAACACTAAAATAGAAGCTGGAGTTTGTTCCGCTGGTTTTAATATAACGCAATTGCCCGTAACCAATGCTGGTGCAATTTTCCAGGCAGCCATAAGAATTGGAAAATTCCACGGAATAATTTGCGCAACAACACCAAGTGGCTCGTGAAAATGATAAGCAACTGTATCGGCATCTAAGTCGCCTAATGAACCTTCTTGCGCACGAATTACACCCGCATAATAGCGGAAGTGGTCTATAGCCAATGGAATATCAGCGGCGGTTGTTTCACGAATTGGCTTGCCATTATCCCAAGTTTCAGCTTCTGCCAATAATGCAAGATTATCTTCCATTACCTGTGCAATTTTATTCAATAAGATGGAGCGTTCGGTCACGCTGGTTGCTGCCCAAGCATCTTTTGCATCATGTGCGGCATCAAGCGCCAACTCAATGTCTTTTTCGTTAGAGCGCGGAATTTGGCATAAAACCTTACCATTCACTGGCGAAGTGTTATCAAAATATTGTCCGTCAACGGGGTCAACCCATTTGCCGCCAATAAAATTACCATATTTTTCTTTAAATTTAAAACCCATTATTATCTCCCTTTATGTTTAGGCAAAATAATAATGTAACTTTTCACTCAGTTTTACTAGGTATAGATATGCTTTGTCGCACAATAAGTGTCGCATTTTTGCTACATAATGTTACAATTTGAAGCGTTTAATCTTCCGATGTAGTGTTGCGCGGCTTATGCCCATAAAGATTGCGGCTTGGGATATGTTTCCGCCTGTACGCGCTAAGGCGTGTTTTACAACTCTGCGCCCTGCTTGCAAATAGCTATCCGCTTCGCTTATTGCATGACCCGTTAAAGATGACAGATGAAGAGCCTCTTTAAAGTTACGTTCGCCAAACCCGTAAAGATGTCGCGCGCGCCTTGTCGCTCCAATAACCATATCATCCCCATCAATGGCTAACAATGCCGCACCTTGGTATTTTACGCCGACATCATTATTATTTAATTGGTTGTCGGCTAAAATAATACGCGCATCCGAAAAGTGCTGATAAAAAATTTCACCCTCAATTTGCCGCGCTACGTCAATTACAGAGTTTTCAATTAAATTTGAAAAATCTCCCGTTAAATCTGCCCGACAAGAAGAAACGTCAATCACACCAATGAGTTTACCATTATGGTCAAATATCGGAGCCGCCGAACATGAAAAACCCGTGTTTTTAGAATGGAAATGTTGGCTTTTATGAATAGATAAAGCCCGCTCTTCGACAATACAAGTGCCAATGCCATTTGTCCCTTCGCTGTCTTCGCTCCATAATGCACCAGTCCAAAGCCCCGATTCATTAAAGGTTTTATCATCCGCCTCTGCCCCGCGCCGCGCAACAGTAACACCATTTGCATCGGCTAGTAAAATACAACACCCCACCTTGCCTAATGATAAATATAAACGGTCTAAACTTGGGTTAGCAATATGAATTATTCTGCCAATTTTATCACGTATCTCGTGCAATTCATATGAAGATAATCTTTCAGGCGGGCGTTGGTGCTCGGGGTCAAGTTTATGCAACATTTTCGAGCGTTGCCACGATGCTACAACAGGGTCGAACGCAGCTTTCGAGCTTGCCAAAGCCGTTTCAATTAATGATGTATGACTATGCACCGGTGCCAATTTAATTTCCTCCCAAAAATTAAACATAACTAAGTAGCCACCACTATATAGGCTTTTTACAAAAATTGGAGTACATTAGGTTTGAGCCAGATAAATAAAAAACCGCAGCTCAAAAAGAACTGCGGTTTACATAGGCTCAGACTAGATGATGGATGGTCTGGGGGGGCGCCTGAGCCCAATTAAGTTCAAAGTATTTTACAATCATGTCCTTACGCAATTGCAAAACACTCTGAAGTTAGACTAATCTACGGAGCTGAGAGCCACCCATAGTGCGGGGTGTGATGTAGATTGTCGTTTAACATAAGTAAGTGTTGTTTGTTGCCAAGGCAAAATCTCTGGGCGTTGATTGTCCAAAATCAAATCACCAACATTGGTTTTTACGGTTAAAACTGCGTGACCTCCTCCGTTTTCATCAATAGCAACTGTAATCAGAAGCGCTTCTTTTGGCCATCCAAGGTCAATAAGTTGCTTTTGCTTCATCAATACATAATCTTCACAATCTCCTTTATTTGTCGGGTAGACCCACATTTCCACTTGACCATATAAATCTTGGTCAGAAACTGGTGCAATTAACCTATTTGAATATAAGTTCACTTCATTTAAAGTTGCCCAACTTTTTGCATCGAGTTCAACAATCAAAGGACGAGTTGTTCCGCCTTTACAATCTGCAGGGTTTCTTGAGCAGAAGCCCATATACCCCAATGGCGCACTGGTTTCACCAAACACATCCATATAAAGCGACCGCGCTTTATTGTTCTTATATGTTGAAGCATTGTGGTCTTTGCTAATGCTATTCGTCACTAAATTGCTATTCTCATTGTTTACAGCCTGCACACCAATACTGGTAGATAACATTATAACTGTAACTGCAGCGCTTAAGTGCGCCAACTTTTTTAATATTTTCATTTTTCCATCCAATCATCTCATCATGGTTTGTACTTTCTCACATAGTTTTTTATGAAAATATAAACTGATTGGTGCAAATTGAATTAGATTAGACACAAGTTTTCATCAAATTTAATTAAAATTGAATTTGTTTCTAGTAACCTGTTAGCTACATGTTTTATATAAAGTTTTTAGAATTTTAATAAGTCAGTAATCTTAGTTCGTGCCAATATAGCACAGTTAATTTGCTAAGATATTGCAAATATACAGCCTTTACCTGTGCCAAAATGAACAGGTGCAAACCAACAGTAAAATTGAATGATAAAAGTTGCAAACATCTGTTAGGATTTTCTAAACCCTAACTATAGATGGTCACGCATAAAATATTTTTGTATGACGCTTTTCGATGGTTTTTCCACAAATTCTAGCGCTATCCCACCCTGAAAATTACGAATAACCACGGCTGAAGCATCTTCAAACTTAATTAATGAACCAACGGGCGCTTTAAGTTCAACATTAATCGCCATTCCAACACTCGACATATCAATAAGCCGACAATTATAAACTCCACCCGTCACCACAGATATCTGACAATGGTCAATCACAGGAGTAAATCTTTTATAAACACGGTCGTCAACAACCCCAGATTTATTTAAATTGTGCAACCATGTAAGTTTATCTGCCAATTTATCTCTGTGTTTACTTGGTGCAATAATAGACATAACAAACCCATGCTCATTAATGCTTGTTGCTCTTCCCGCTACTCGACCTACAGTTTCTAAATAAGCGACAACTTGCTCCCCCTGTGCTGGTTTGGCTTCAGATTGTATAGAAACTTCCCCAGCAGACATATTATATGCACTGCATTCATACTCATTTCTATCGGCTAACATCATTCGCCCTGGCAAATCCACGTCAACATTTTTAAATTTAAACGGATAATATGCCGAAAGTCGAATTATTCTTTTTTTTATTGGATCCATGACAAGCTCAATTAAGTAATTTCTTATCAGCATAAAAAACTATGGTTAACGTCTTGTAAATATAGGTTAGAAATTTAGTGAAAATTCAAAATAAAACTAAATAGACTATATAAGCTTAGAACTAAGCCTTGCCACCTTGAATAACTTTAAACTTTGCACGCCTTGCCAATGGTTTGTCATCAGTTTCGGTTGCAACTGCAATTTGTAATGCCGATTTTTTAGCGGGATATGTTTTTTGGGCAGCACTGTCTTCTTCCACAGGCCAAATTATCCGTAGGCTTATCATCTCAATTGCAGATATTGGCAACCTAAATTTTTGCTCTACTTCATTATTATAACTAAAAGCGCCAATAACACTTGAACAGTAATCTGTCTGCCCATGAAATAGTGGCAAGGCTAAAAATTCAAATTCTACGATATTCTCACCCGACATGCCTTTTAACCCGCAAACAATAACCGCGCCTTGCTCACTTAATGTATCTAACAAAGATATAAAGCTTTCTCTATCATTGTCGCTCCACAAGTCTAAAAAGTTTTCGTCCCGCAATTCTTTACCAAAAATATTACAAGTTTTGGTACCCGCCAACCTAAAATCGTAAGATGATGGTCCTTTTCTATCCAATAAGAATAAGTTGGGCAAAACGTCTTTTAACATTGTAGGGTCGAGTTCTTTACGCATTGGCGCCATTCGGTTGCCGCGTAAATCATTCCAATATTCATATAAGTACTTACTGCTATATAATTTCATAATTTCACCCAACTCAAGTCCAAACAAATACTCAAGCTAACCTGTATCAGTTTGGAACACCCTGTAATATTTTAGTACAATCCTGCTAAAAGCAATTGTCTTAAAACCCAATTACAGGTTACTTTGCAACACACATGCCAATTTATACATTAACCGTTTGTTAATCAATGATTAGTGCAACTTCTTAAACTAAGTAAAAATTTACCATTTAGTTATACATTTTGTTCATACTAAAGCCTATATAACGCTCAGTAAAATCAAGTCATCTAGAGGATGGTCGGAAATAATGTCGAAGATTAAATTATATAAAATAAAAAAACCATTGCTATTGGCATTATTTATTACAATTCCAACCTCAGCATTTTCCGGGGAGGAAGTGGAATATAGTAAAAACGGTGGTTATATACCCTATAATGATAACACCATTATATATAATGGCATTACGAGCTATAAACGTAAGCTAAATGGTTATATTGCCCTAAGTTCAAGTTATAATGTTGGCAACGATTGTCGTCAAAGTTATTCGTTCCAATCCCAATATCAAGGTCAAGCCCAACATCAAGGGCAAGGGCAATATCAGGGTCAGAGTCAATATCAGAGTCAGGATAATTGCGGCTCTAATGTAGTAAAACATCAGAAAAAAATCAAAAAAATTGTCGTTCAACAACGTTGGAAACGTGAAATATTTTACTGCTTAAGCACCGACTTTTTGGCGTTAACTTTCGGTAACTATTCTAATGGGCGTGTAAGCTTTAATAACGACCAAGTATTAGAATGTGCCATTGGCAAAACTGCGTTTTTAAATTCCGATGGACAATTGACCTGTGAAACACCCCCACAGAACAATCCACACCCAACCAACCAACCTATCTTATATATTCATGCACAAAAAATATTGCCCGTAAAAGCCGAATGCA
This sequence comes from uncultured Hyphomicrobiales bacterium, assembly GCA_964531635.1. GTDB lineage: Bacteria > Pseudomonadota > Alphaproteobacteria > Rhizobiales > OSC116 > OCS116. Next base: position 10,014 of record CAZHCZ010000065.1, read on the forward strand.
CGTCACCAAAAGGGCAAGTTTCTTCTGCATATACATTATTTAATAAGCGAAGCATATATGTAAAAGGCAGTAACATTGCCTCACAAAATATACAGCATCAAAATCAAGGACAAAACATACAGTATCAAAGCCAACGCCAAGGGCAAAACATACACTATCAAGGTCAAGGTCAAAATATGCAGTACCAAGGTCAAGGGCAAAATATGCAGTACCAAAACCAAGGGCAAAAGATGCAGTACCAAGTACAAGCGCAAAAGATGCTTTACCAAAAAAAAAGTAAAAAAAATAAGAATATACAAAAAGAACAAAAAAAAAAAAACGAGACGAAAGATAAAAACAAA
>CAZHCZ010000066.1:0-10351 GCA_964531635.1 uncultured Hyphomicrobiales bacterium
AAAATCGGTACCACAAAGCCATTATATGGGTGATAAAGCAACCAGTTTGCCTGAACGGACTTATATTGCACGCAAGCAAATTTATGAAAGCTTAGCCCATGTGGGGGAGGAGTATGCTGCAATATTAGTAGAGGTTTGTTTGTTTGGAAATGGGCTAGAAGCGACAGAAAAAACTATGAATTGGCCTGCGCGCTCAGGCAAGCTATTGCTAACAATGGGACTTGACAAATTGGCGCAACATTATGGGATACAGACGAATAAAACTGATAACAAATATTTAATGTGGGCTAAGCCGCCGCATGTTGGATGCGGTTAATCATTGCCACCAGACCGCCAGCGCGTTGGGGTGTGAGTTGGTCGTCTAAGCCAATGGCATTAATGAGCTTTGTTGCATCATTTATTTGGATATCGGCAATAGTATTGTTTGAATAATACTCGATTAAAATGGCAACTAAGCCTTTGACTATTAGAGCGTCGCTATCGCCTTTTATGGTCATTATATTGTTATCAATGTCTATTCTTAGCCAAACTTGGCTGGTGCAGCCTTTGATTTTATAGGCATCGACTTTATATACAGCGTCTAGCGGGCTTAGGGATTGACCAAGCTCGATGACATATTTGTATTTTTCTTCCCAGCTATCGAGGTAAGAAAAATTGTCAGTTATATTTTGGAAATTTTCAGCTGTTGTCATAAGGCTAGTGCTAACATATTGTTTAGCAATTTTATAGCATTATTGTGCGGCTTGGCTTAAAAAATCTATATTTAAATCGGACAATGTTAGGGTTTGCCCTGTGGAATTTGCCGAAGATATTTGTTCTTCTATGCTTATTATATCATTTTGTATAATAATTCTTTCTAATTTATTTTGAGGGTTGTTTTTGCTGTCTGCTTGTAGATAATCATATATTGAGCGGGCAGTACGGATGGTTTTATCGCCAATATTGGTAATGGCATCTTTTCCTTGCAAACAAGCGTCGGGGTTTCTTGTACAGAAATCGCCAATATCATTTATTCCTGCTTTGGCAATGTTAATAGCATTCTCGGCTGTAAGGTTTGTATTGTTTTTAGAGCTATCGGGGCCTTCTGGCAGTATCATAACGACTACTGCAACCCAAAAACAGACTTTAATTATTTTAAACATATTTACCCATACCCATACGCCATATCCATACCAAGAAATATAATAGTAAAAAAAACTATAGATTTTATTGATTTTAATGGTGTAAATTGAATCAAATTTAGTTAAAATTTTAATGAATTGATAAATTATGCGTTTAAAAACTGAAATAATTATTGCTGCTGAGCTAAGACGTGCGACTAGCCTTGGTTTGTTTGCTACAGTGGTCAAGAAAGGCGATATGACAGCAGGGCAAATATATTTAATTATTAATAAAAATAATTGTGAGTTTTTATTAATTGCGCCTCCATTTGGTGCATCTATTGATGAAGATGGGCAACGTTTATGGTGTTATCCACTTGGGCAAGACAGTGTGGCACAAGCCGATATTGATGGATATTTATCTAAAATTGAAAAATTTGACTGTGATATTTATATTTTAGAAATTGAAGATAAAAACCTTGAATATCGCCCAAGCGGAATTTTTGTCGATTAAGCGTAGGGCTATAATAGTTTTTCTAGGCGATTTATTTGACTTAAAAAACTGGAAAGACTTTGTTTTATTGGATTGATATTTATATTGGGCTCAACGGCTTTGCCTTGGGTTGCAACGAAACTATACGAAATGTGTAGTTTTTTCATATAAAAAACAATATCGCGTATTTGGGCTATATTTTGTTGGCGACGGTTTTCAACAGCGGCTTTATAGGTTGCATTATTTTGAAATTTACGCTTTAAATCTTCGGCTATGGTTTTTTGTGCCAGTTCATGAAATTCAGACATATTAATAATACGGTTTTCTAGGTCGATGGAGAGGCTTTGATAGCGCTCACTTATATTGTTTATACCAGCAGCTTTGAATGAGTTCAGTAGAGCTTGACCGTTTATTGGGGCTGTTTCGGGTGGGAATTTAACTTTATTGATGATTTTTAATGTATCGACAATATTTATTTTATAGGGAATTTGTTTTAATAAATGGGCAGTTAAACGAAACTTTTTTTCGGTTTGGGAATATTCTAATGGGTTGCGGTAGGTGCTGTTGCCAATAGTTTGTAGTTGAGGCTGGGTAATTTGGGAAAGTTGGTTGCTGTTTAGCCGCCCAAAATCACCAACTGGGCTTGTACATGCAGTGAATACACTACTCAGTGATATGATGAAAATATACCAATATATTTTTCGGTTTTTCATATTATACCATTTAAGTTTTAAGCCTATTGAGATTTGCTCTCTTGGCGTTGTGCAATTTTATTTACTTGTGGAGCGTTATTTTCATCTTCATCTCTTTGGATGCGGACGCCCGAAAATAGAATAACTTCTCCTGTTTTTTCGGGATTATTGCTTGTTTGGTTATTGGTGCGTTTTTTAACCGCCCTTGCTTTAAAATTTATAATATCCGCCATTTTTAATCCTTTCTGGATATTTAATCGGTTGATTTAATACTTACATCTAAGGCGGAGATGGTTAAATAAATGTTAATTATGGGCAATAACAAATAAATGTTGCAAACTTATCGGTATATTAATTGTTTGAAAATTGCCCAATGGTTGCAGTATCACTAGCCTCTATATATATTGTATGGCTAGGGAATGCAAAGTCTGTTCCAGTATTGGCAACAATGTCTTTGATTTCATAGGCAAACTTTTCTTTTATTTTTAACCATTCACCCCAATCGGTTGTGTGGGTGAAACAGTAAATCATTAAGTCTATGCTGCTTTCACTAAAGCTGTCGATACGGACAAACAGTGAGCATTGTGGAGGGTTTACAAAGTCGGCATTATTTACAATATAATCTTCTATTTTTTGCCTTACTTCGCCCAATTGTTCGGTTGTACTGCTATAAACTAGACCTATTTTCCAGTAAATACGACGGTTGGTCATTTGGCTGAAATTTGTTAAGGCTTCATCGGCTAGAGATGAGTTGGGGACAAATACAGGGGCTTTATCGAATCGGCGGATTTTGGTGGAGCGGAAGCCGATATTTTCGACCGTACCTTCGACAATGCCGTCTATTTTTATCCAATCGCCATTGGCGAGGCGTTTTTCGGACATTATGGTGATGCTGGCGATTAGGTTTTTAAACAAATCTTGCGCGCCTAGTGCTACTGCTACGCCGATAAGACCAAAACTTGCGATTATTGGCGCTACTTTTATACCCCATAGCTCTAAAATTGTAGCGGCGCCGACTGCAATGACCACTATGCCTAGGGCTTTGAATATCCAATCGAACAGCTCTTTGTTGAATAGTTTTTGGCTGGTGTTTATTATGAGTGAAACGGGGGTTAATATGACATTGAGTGCCCAGAAGATATTAACAATGATAAGGCTGCGGACTATTAGGTCGAGCACCTCACCTGTGCTGCCTTCTAGGCTTAGATATTTTACGGAGGCAAAAATGCCGAAAATGATAGGGAGGAAGTGGAGAGGACCGTCGAGTGCATCTATGATGGCGTCATCGACTTTGTTTTTAGTACGTTTTGTTATTTTTTTTAGCCGCGTAATAATAAAACGGGCGAAAAGATCGCGGATTAGGTAGGAAATGATTAATATAAGCAGGGTGATGCCTATGGTGGACAGGTTGATGCCGAATGCGCCATATGACCAAACGCTTTGGACTTGTTGCCAGAAATCGATGAAGTATGTGCTGATGTTGGTGAAATCCATTGTTTTTAATGCCTTTCTTTTATGGCGCTGAATTTAATGTCTTGCCATTTATCTTCGATGTAGCCCATTTCCCATGCGCTTTTGCCTAAAAATACGTTTGAGCCATCGCGGTCGGTTGCCATATTTAGGCGGTTATCGCTCATAAATTTATCGAGCATTTTATCATCTTCGCATTCTATCCATTTTGCGGTAGTGAAGGGGGAAGCTTCGAATTTTGCGTCGATTTTATATTCGTCTTTTATGCGTTGGGCTAGAACTTCGATTTGTAAGCGACCGACAACACCGACTGTTAGATGAGCGCCGATATGGGGGGCAAAAAGTTGAATAACTCCTTCTTCGGACAAGCTTTCTAAGGCTTTTTTGAGATGTTTTGCCTTCATTGGGTCGGTTGGGCGAATGCGTTCTAGGATTTCGGGGGCAAAATTTGGCAACCCGATGAATTTTATGTTTTCGCCTTCGTTTAGTGTATCGCCAACGCGGATTGTGCCGTGGTTGGGAATGCCTATAATATCGCCTGCATAGGCTTCATCGACCAACTCACGGTCTTGCGCGAAAAACAAAATTGGATTTTGTACGCTGATGGTTTTGCCTGTTGAGAGTTTTAGTTTCATGCCGCGTTTAAACTTGCCTGATACTAAGCGGACGAAAGCCACGCGGTCGCGGTGGTTGGCATCCATATTGGCTTGGACTTTAAATACGAAAGCGTTGACTTTATCTTCTGTTGCGATGACTTGGCGTTTATCGGTCGGGCGCGGTTGGGGAGATGGTGCTAATTGCTCTAGGGCATCGAGCAAGTCGGTTATGCCGATTTGTTTTAGGGCTGAACCAAAATAAACAGGGGTGAGATGACCTTCGAGAAAGCTTTGCATGTTGAACGGTTTACAGGCATCGCGCACCAGCTCGATTTCGAATTGAGCTTGTTCTAGGGTTTCGGGCTCGATGTGGCTTTCCATATCGGCTGCAGGGCGGTCTTCTGTGAAGCTGAAATTATCTTTGTTTATTGGGGTGAACGTGTCTTTGGATAAATTATAGACACCTTGTAGTCGCTTGCCCATGCCTATAGGCCATGTCATTGGGGTGACATCGAGTGCTAAAGCATCGGCTATTTCATCCATTAGCGCGAATGGGTCTAGACCCTCGCGGTCGATTTTATTGATGAAGGTTATGATAGGGATATCGCGTAGGCGGCAGACTTCGAGTAATTTTCGGGTTTGGGCCTCTATGCCTTTTGCCACATCTATAACCATAATGGCGGCATCGGCTGCGGTTAGGGTGCGGTAGGTGTCTTCGGAAAAATCTTCATGCCCTGGTGTGTCTAGCAAGTTAAGCATACTGTCTTTATAGGTGAATGTCATGGCAGCGGAGGTGACCGAAATGCCGCGTTCTTGTTCTATTTTCATCCAATCTGAGCGTGCGCGCCTTCGTTCGCCCCGCGCTTTAACCTGACCCGCCATGTGGATTGCGCCACTCATGTGCAGTAGGTTTTCGGTGAGCGTGGTTTTACCTGCATCGGGATGGGAGATGATGGCAAAGGTACGTCGGCGGTTTATTTCGTTTTCTAATGTCATGGATTAATTGTCTTTATTGGGTTTAAAGTTTATAGGCCGATGTCAAAGCTTTTGGGCTTATCTAACAGGATTAGTACCCTTCTTGTCAAACACAATGACGTTAATTAATGAGTTCTGAGTATAGAGCATTATATATAGTGAATTACAAGTCGCATTTGTTATAAAAAAACGACACCCAAATATTGGGCGTCGTTTTTTATTAGAGTAAAGAATGTTATTTTTTAATTGGTTTTAGTAACGGTATCTTTAGCGTCATCATCATCAGCATCTTGGTCTGTAGCATCATCGGCATCTTCTGTAGCTTCGTCTTTAGCATCATCAGAATCGTCTGTTGCCACTTTATCGGCTTTTTCTTTAGCTTCTGTTGCCATTTGAGTGGCTTTTTCTGTTGCTGCGGTCATTTTTTCGTCGACTTCGCTACAGGCAGCAAGTGTAAGAAGAACTGCGGATGCTATAATTAATTTTTTCATGATATCCCCTATAGATATAGTGTTGTTTTGGTTTTAAAACCTTGAGTATTCTGAAGCCTAAATATGGCAACAAAAAGACGTTTTAGTTATAGACCTAGTTTTTCCTTAATTTCAAGAAGATTTATCCATTCTTCCTCTACTATTTGGAGTTCTGCCTTTTTATAGTCGAGTTTTTTTGCCAATTTGGAAAATTTTGTAGGTTGTTCTTCGTAAAAATTAGGTTGTTCTAACTGTTTGGCTATTTTGGCTATTATGGCTTCGGTCGCTGGAATAAGTTCATCGAGTTCTTTTAGACGGTAACTGTCTTTAAATGACATTTTTTCGGATTTTTTTGGGGCTTGATAAATTGTGTTGGTTGAAGGCTCTTCTTTTTCGGGTGTTTTGGGTTGGTTTTGGCGGTTTATTTCGCTGTCGATTTGCGCTTGGGCTTCGCTATAACCACCTGCATATTCAATGATTTTACCGCTTCCATGCATGAAGAGAGTGGAAGTGACTACAGCATCTAGGAAGGCCCTATCATGAGAAATTAAGATGATTGTGCCGTCATAGCTTGCCAGCAGGTTTTCGAGTAACTCTAAGGTTTCTAGGTCTAAATCGTTGGTGGGTTCGTCTAAAATGAGTAGGTTTGTGGGGTTGGCGAAGGCTTTTGCGAATAATAAACGGCATTGCTCGCCGCCTGATAGAGAGCTAACGGGTTGCCTGACCTGTTCGGGCGAAAACAGAAAATCTTTGAGATAAGCCACGATGTTTTTAGGACGGCCTTGCACCATGATTTGATCGCCGCCTTCGGGGGCTAATACATCTTTTACGCGCATTTTTGGCTTTAAATCATCTCGCGATTGACTGATATAGGTTTTTGTTAGGTTGGTACCATGTTCGACCGTTCCTGTATCGGGAGTTATTTCGCCAATTAGGACTTTGAGCAGAGTGGATTTGCCAACACCATTTGCGCCGACTATGGCTATGCGATCGCGGCGGTTTACGCGCAGAGAAAAATTGCTGATTAGCTGTTTTTGGTTTGCGCCTTCGCCCAGTGTTTTGTTGACATTTTTGGCTTCTATGACCATAAGACCTGACGCATTGCCTGAGGTGAGCTTGGCGTTGGCACTGCCTTTTTGTTTGATATGTGTAGCTTTTTGGGCGCGTAACTTTTGTAAGGCACGCATTCGACCTTCGTCACGCGTGCGTCTTGCTTTGATGCCTTTTTTTGACCAGATGGTTTCGGCGGCTATATTTTTATCTAATTTGCGTTGAATTTCGGCCTCATCGGATAGGACATTATCTTGCCATTGGGAAAACTCGCTGAAGCTTTTTTTCATCAGGTGACCGCGGGTGCGATCTATCCAGAAAACATGATTGCTGACATTGGTAAGGAAAGCTCTATCATGGCTGACAAAAATAATGGTTGAGCGTAGTTTTTTAAGCTTTTCTTCTAGCCATGCTATGGATTCTATGTCGAGATGGTTGGTGGGTTCGTCTAGGATTAATATATCGGGATCGGTATAAAAACTGCGGATAAGTGCAGATTTTCGGGCTTCGCCGCCTGATAGGCTTTTAATTTGGCGGGTACTGTCGAGTTTGAGTTCATCTAACCATGCATAGACTTTATAGTCGAGATTTGGGTCCATACCATCGGTTATAAAGTCGAAAACAGTGTTGTATTGGCTTAGGTCGGGGACTTGTTCTAACATGCTATAGGTTAAACCCGGCTTGTAGAATAATGTGCCTTCGTCGCAATCTATTTGTTTACTAATGAGCTTTAAAAGGGTGGACTTGCCACAGCCATTGCGCCCAACAATTGCCATCTTCATACCTTGGTTGATGGAGAGGTTTAGTTGGTTGAACAAAATACCATCGCCGCCGTTAAGGACAATGTTTTGTAATGTGACTTGGGCTTTTGACATATAATAATTTCCATTTTTGCTATTAAATGCCGTGAATCGTTGCTTTTGTCAATATAGCTAATTTTTTAATATGATTATACGACCGCTGGCATCTATATAGGCGGACTGGTTTTTGGGCTTACGCACAGATTTTTTAGGCTTGCGCGTGGGCTTTTTGTGTGCGACATGCGGTCTTTTGACTCTTGCTTTTGCTTTTGGTTTTATTCTTGCCTTTGGCTTTATTCTTGCCTTTGGTTTTATTCTTTTGCCGTTTAGGGTTACACCAGTATTTTTGCGTTTATTGGCAAGTGATTTTTTTGTAGTGCTTGAGACTGAAATTACATTTATTTTACGCGAAACTTTTTTAATTGTTTTGGGTTTAGCTTTTGGTTTTGCGATTTTAATTGTTTTGGGTTTAGTTTTTGGTTTTGCGATTTGAGGAATAGTGTAATCAGCATTATGAGGGGTGGCTATGTTGGCAGCAGCCTGAAAGCTATTGTCCTTGATATTTAGATTGAATTTAGAAATATAGGCGGCGGTCATGAAGTTTTTAAATGTCATGGCGGGTAGCCTGCCACCTGTTAGCCTATTGGTTTCGCTATAATTATCATTACCAAACCATATGCCTGTTGCTATATGGTCGGTAAAGCCTAGAAACCAAGCATCGCGGTAACTTTGGGTTGTACCCGTTTTACCATAAGTTTTGGTGAAATCTAACTTTGCGCGCCTGCCTGTGCCAAACTCTACAACATTGCCGAGCATGTACCGAAGTTGAGAAACTTTAGTGGGGTTGGCAACCACACGGGCGGCATATTCATCGCGGTCACGTTTATAGATAAGTGTGCCTTTACCATCGCGTATTTCGGTTATTCCGTACGGCTGTGCTAATGTGCCGCCATTGGCTATGGTGGTGAATGCACCCGTTAAATCGAGAACAGAAACTCCACTTGTGCCGAGCGGTAACGATGGGTAGTTGCGTAAATCGGCATCTATACCTAGAGATTTTGCGGTCGCTATGACGTTTTTATAGCCAACTTTTTGTGCGAGTTTAATGGGGATAGTGTTGATAGATTTAACCAGTGCATTATTGAGTGTGGTTTTACCAATATAACGGCGGTTATAGTTTTTTGGGATCCATTTTTTTATTTTTACTTGACTATCAATTACCTGACTTTCGGGTGTTAGCCCACTATTTAGTGCTGCCATATAGACCAAAGGTTTGAATGATGACCCTGGTTGACGCGTGGTATTGGTGGCACGATTAAACTGTGAGGCGTTATAATTTTTGCCGCCAATAAGTGCTAGAACTGCACCATCATATTCCATGCTTACCAATGAGCCTTGTTTGACGTTATATTCTTCGCCATTTAATGCTAGAGCATCTTGTATGGATTTACGGGCATCGGCTTGTAATTTCATATCCATTGTGGTTTTAACATGTAGGATATAACTTTTGCCATTGGCTAATTTTTTTGCATTTTCATAGGCCCAGTCGATAAAATATTCGCCTTTAATTTCGCGGTCGCTACGTTTGGTAACCTTTGCAGGGTTTTTACGAGCAAAAGACACTTGGGACTCTTTCATGAATTTTGCGGCAACCAAGCTGGTTAAGACAGTGCTGGCGCGGTCTTGAGCGACTTTAAGGTTGACATGTGGTGCGTAACTGCTGGGGGCTTTGAACAAGCCTGCTAACATTGCGGCTTCGGCTAAGCTGACATCGCGCACGGATTTTTTGAAATAATATTGTGAAGCAGCTTCCAGACCATATGTGCCTGCTCCCATATATACGCGATCGAAATATAGGCTTAAAATTTGGTTTTTAGTTAAATTAACCTCTAACCAAATTGCCATATAGGCTTCTTTGATTTTGCGGTCTATTGTAACTTCGGATGTAAAAAATAGGTTTTTTGCCAATTGTTGCGTGATCGTGCTTGCGCCGTGAAGGCGGTTATTGCTGGCTTGGGCGTTGCGGTTTAAAGCCCGTGCTATACTTAGTGGGTCGATGCCAAGATGATCGTAAAACTTGCGATCTTCTATAGCGAGAGTTGCCATTATCATGTAATTAGGAAGTTCATTTAGGGGGACGCTATTGTCGTGTTTTATACCGCGGCGACCTATTTTATTATTATTATTATCGTAAAAGGTTACAGAATATTCTTTATAAAGCTGCCAGCCCTTACCAACATCAATCAAGGCATATTGACCTATCATAAAAAACAAAATAAGGACAGCGAAGCTTATTGTTAGAGCATTGGAAACAAGCCCAATGAAAAAGCGTTTGGTGCCGTCAAACCGCATGAAGCTCTTAGCAAAGCTATAGGATGCCCAAGATTCTTTTAAAACAGCAATAAAACGACTCAAGTGTTTGCCAGTTGCTAACAGCACTCTTTGGATAAAATATGCTAACTGATATCTATTGGGCATAAGCTTTCGTAAAATCCTAACTCAAAACAAATAAGACTTTTAAACCGCCACACTTTTATATATTAACAAACTATTAATGGTAATACCAGTCTAAATCTTAAAGATACATCTGCACAATATCTTAAAGATACATCTGCACAACTTATGCCAAAGTATTATAAGCGGTTTGTGTTATGTTTTTTAATGGGGTGTATTGACAGGTAAAAAGATAATTTTTATGATGGGAT